>NZ_JBYMDJ010000030.1:0-226 GCF_057766365.1 Acinetobacter sp. GG23 | reverse complement strand
AAGAAATCTTGGTAAAACGCGGTGACAAATAATGTCACGCCAACACCGTCTCTCCTTGCCGCTTTAAAAATCCCTCAACACAATCTTTCCAATCGCATGCCCCGCCTCCAACGTAGCGTGCGCTTGCCGCAGGTTGACTGCATTAATTGGCGTCAAAACCTGCCCTACCGTAGTAACAAGAACTTTACTGTCTATCAAACGGGCGACTTCGTTCAATAAATTGCCC
>NZ_JBYMDJ010000029.1:0-227 GCF_057766365.1 Acinetobacter sp. GG23 | reverse complement strand
GCCGACATTCTGCTTGTAAGGCAGACGCTCTACCAACTGAGCTAAGCGCCCTTAAAGGGTGTTGCATTTTCGATTTTAAGGATGGCGCAGCGGACGGGACTCGAACCCGCGACCCCCGGCGTGACAGGCCGGTATTCTAACCAACTGAACTACCGCTGCATCGCAAAAAATCTGGTGGGCGCTGACGGGATCGAACCGCCGACATTCTGCTTGTAAGGCAGACGCTC
>NZ_JBYMDJ010000028.1:0-228 GCF_057766365.1 Acinetobacter sp. GG23 | reverse complement strand
GCGCTGGCGCTGGCAATAGCGGGCAACAGCATGGCGGAGAAGGCTAAAGTGCGCATCAATTTGCGCACGCAAAATTGTTTCGTTTGCATTTGGTTCACATGGACTTTCATTACGTTATGGTCATGATTATTCAATAGGACTTACTCAGGCTTCCCTACCGGCACCAAAATCTCCCGATTACCGTTAGATTGCATCGTCGACACCATGCCGCTCTGCTCCATCTGTTCC
>NZ_JBYMDJ010000027.1:0-230 GCF_057766365.1 Acinetobacter sp. GG23 | reverse complement strand
ATATAATCATTAAACTGACCTAAAACATAAAGTTGCTTATCGGTTCTTTCTGAATTTAAATTGAAATAAACCCAAGAATAATCTGCTTCTTTATCGGCATTCCTTTCGATTCCTAAATCATTTCTTCTAAAGTAAAACGCGCCATTCACATCGCCCTGATTTTGATAATTTAAAGGATTAGCGAAAACCGGGAATAAATATGTCTGATTTTTTCCTTCGGTATTTTCTAC
>NZ_JBYMDJ010000026.1:0-231 GCF_057766365.1 Acinetobacter sp. GG23 | reverse complement strand
AGCGCTGCCGCCAAAGGCGTGGATTGGAGCAAAACCTTCGCTCAGGATCTGACTGACCAGAAAGGCGACAATGTGTGGCCAATCACGTCCACCACCTTCATTCTGGTGCACAAAGAGCAGAAAAACCCAGCTCAGGGCACTGAAGTCCTGAAGTTCTTTGACTGGGCATACAAAACGGGTGCCAAACAGGCTAATGACCTGGATTACGCCACTCTGCCGAAAGAAGTTATC
>NZ_JBYMDJ010000025.1:0-234 GCF_057766365.1 Acinetobacter sp. GG23 | reverse complement strand
AGCCAGCCGTGGTGCGCGCGGGCGTCCAATCGTCAACTTGTTGCCGCTGGAAGCCAATGAGCGTATCACCGCTATCCTGCCTGTACGCGAGTACGAAGAAGGGCGTCACGTGTTTATGGCGACGGCCAGCGGCACAGTGAAGAAAACCGCCTTGACCGAGTTTAGCCGCCCACGCAGTGCCGGCATCATCGCCGTTAACCTCAATGAGGGTGACGAGTTGATTGGTGTTGACCT
>NZ_JBYMDJ010000024.1:0-235 GCF_057766365.1 Acinetobacter sp. GG23 | reverse complement strand
ATCATACACAAATCTCGATGCAGGCATTCTAGCGTATCCATCTAGGGAACCGAAAGCTGTAGGATTTATAGTATTTGTTTGGTTGACTTGACCATTTGGATTAACACCCGGCCAAACGATACCCTTTTCTCTTACTCCATTAGCAGCCGTTTCTGGATATAAACCTGTGGCTAAACCATAGTATTGATCCACAGAAAATATATCGCCACCTTTTCTTACATCAATCAAGAATGAC
>NZ_JBYMDJ010000023.1:0-260 GCF_057766365.1 Acinetobacter sp. GG23 | reverse complement strand
ATATCCCTGTCAGCGCCGCAAACAAGGGCGTAGGTCCAACGATGGATAAACTCTCGATAGTTTCTTTCGCATGCGCGGCAGTCATCATCGGCGCATGGGTCGTCCACAAAATCACCGCGGAGATGATCAACATCGTTGGCACCACCGCAATCACATTACCAAATACAGCCGCGGCCTGAGAGCGCAACAACAGCGCCACCTCGGCCACTAGCGCACGCAGACCTTCAACGGTATCCAATTGGCTCATCTTGGCGGCCAAC
>NZ_JBYMDJ010000022.1:0-269 GCF_057766365.1 Acinetobacter sp. GG23 | reverse complement strand
GTCGCACTCGTCACTATTCATTCATCATCAGTATCATTTATTTAAGAGCTAATTAGCAAAGAATAGGAATTCATATTTAGTCTATTACCACTTGAAACTATTCTATGAACACGACAGGCAAATCGGCAACACTGCATTTTTTTATCATTGTTGGACTCTCTTCTGCATATCAAAACTTTGCCGCAAAAGAGCCTACTCACATGTAGGCGGAGGTCACCAATTCGACACTATTAGAATGGTGGTCACTGAACCCGCAATCAACAGCAACA
>NZ_JBYMDJ010000021.1:0-274 GCF_057766365.1 Acinetobacter sp. GG23 | reverse complement strand
GCACCGGGTTTTGATCTCGGCATCCGTTGGTTCGAATCCAGCCGCCCCTGCCATTTAAACCAGTGGTTTAAATAAAAATTACAGTGATCAGATTTAGGGGTATCGCCAAGTGGTAAGGCACCGGGTTTTGATCTCGGCATCCGTTGGTTCGAATCCAGCCGCCCCTGCCATTTAAACCAGTGGTTTAAATAAAAATTACAGTGATCAGATTTAGGGGTATCGCCAAGTGGTAAGGCACCGGGTTTTGATCTCGGCATCCGTTGGTTCGAATCCA
>NZ_JBYMDJ010000020.1:0-279 GCF_057766365.1 Acinetobacter sp. GG23 | reverse complement strand
GCGGCGCACCTTCTGGCAGCACCGCCCACAGCAGCAGCCCGGTACAAAATAAGACAGCAGCGCCGGCTGCGACCAAGCCTTTTTTCTCCATCGCCGTGAGCTTGCCAGTGGTAGCTTCATCTCCTGCCGTAAAGTCTTCCGGCGGAATAAAGATCCCCAATTTCGGCTCTACTATTTTTTCAGTGATGAGCGCCCCAAGCACAGTAATCAAGGCGGTACTGACGGCCATGAAATACCAATTCATTTCAGCACCGACCACATAGTCAACATCGATCAGAC
>NZ_JBYMDJ010000019.1:0-303 GCF_057766365.1 Acinetobacter sp. GG23 | reverse complement strand
AGCGTCCGCCACGATCATCATCGTCATCATCACGGCTGCTGCTGCGACCACGTCCACCTGAGCGGCCACCACGATCATCATCGTCATCATCACGGCTGCTGCTGCGACCACGTCCGCCTGAACGGCCACCACGATCATCATCGTCATCATCACGGCTGCTGCTGCGACCACGTCCACCTGAGCGTCCGCCACGATCATCATCGTCATCATCACGGCTGCTGCTGCGACCACGTCCGCCTGAACGGCCACCACGATCATCATCGTCATCATCACGGCTGCTGCTGCGACCACGTCCACCTGAGC
>NZ_JBYMDJ010000018.1:0-409 GCF_057766365.1 Acinetobacter sp. GG23 | reverse complement strand
AAGTTATTTAACTTACGTAAATTATCTGTCAGGAATTTGTCCACTTATGGCCGTCCAGACATATACGCGTTTTTGTCATATCCGAGCTATTGCAGAGTTGCATAACGTTAAACAGCTGTATTCAGCGGCTTATCCTCCAGAAGTGATTACCCAGCATCCGAATTACACAATAATCATAAGTTATTTAACTTACGTAAATTATCTGTCAGGAATTTGTCCACTTATGGCCGTCCAGACATATACGCGTTTTTGTCATATCCGAGCTATTGCAGAGTTGCATAACGTTAAACAGCTGTATTCAGCGGCTTATCCTCCAGAAGTGATTACCCAGCATCCGAATTACACAATAATCATAAGTTATTTAACTTACGTAAATTATCTGTCAGGAATTTGTCCACTTATGGCCGTC
>NZ_JBYMDJ010000017.1:359-1360 GCF_057766365.1 Acinetobacter sp. GG23 | reverse complement strand
AACGGCCACCACGATCATCATCGTCATCATCACGGCTGCTGCTGCGACCACGTCCGCCTGAACGGCCACCACGATCATCATCGTCATCATCACGGCTGCTGCTGCGACCACGTCCGCCTGAACGGCCACCACGATCATCATCGTCATCATCACGGCTGCTGCTGCGACCACCTGAACTACTATCGTTTATATGGCTACGACTGCCTGCTGCACGTGCTTCTTCTGAAGTGAATTCATGAGCATGGCCACTTCGATGAGCAGCTCTTCCCGCTTCACGCGCCTCCTCTGAAGTAAACTCGTGGGCATTACCACTTTCATGTGCGGCTTTACCACCTTGGCTTGCGATTTCTCGTTGTCTTTCTGGATCCATACTCGCAAATCCACGATTTGAAGTATCTGTATCATTTTCATTATTTCGAGTAGCCATAGTTATACCGTCCTATCATTATTATTTAGATAAAAGCATAAGCTAAAAATAATGAACCAATATAGAATTTATAATGTATATCTATTTTTAATAATGTGAAATTTATAATAATCAATTTCTATAATATATTGAATTTTATTAAAATTTATATTTTATTAACTTAACATAGATAACAATAAAACTATTTATCTTTACTCAAGGATTTTTATAGATTAATTAAAAATAAAAAATTTATTAAATCTATATATCTAATTAATTGTAATTTATACAATTATTTTTATTTAATTTTTTTATCATACTTAATACTAAAATCATTCTAAATAAATAATTTTACAATGAAAGAAACTGTCACATTAATAGTGTGGCTTTACTAAAATTAATATGTAAGTTTTAGAAGGGCACAGTTTTTATTAAAAATGGATGGATAGGCAAATGACTAATCAACAGCAAAACCAACAAGGACAACGAGATCAGCAAAACCAACAAGGGCAACAAGATCAGCAAAACCAACAAGGGCAGCAAGATCAGCAAAACCAACAAGGGCAGCAAGATCAGCAAAACCAACAAGGGCAGC
>NZ_JBYMDJ010000017.1:0-259 GCF_057766365.1 Acinetobacter sp. GG23 | reverse complement strand
AAGATCAGCAAAACCAACAAGGGCAACAAGGGCAACAAGGGCAACAAAATCAGAAACGTTAATAATATTATTAAAACAATAAAAATATAATTATCTTTAAAAATAGGCTTTGGTATCAAAACAGAGCCTATTTTATTTATCTTTTACATTAGTATTTTTATTAGTTTTAATAATTTAATAAACCATTAGACCAAAACTAGTTCATATTAGACCTCTTGCGAAAGTAAAAACCACCTCAATATAAATTTCATGAGATATC
>NZ_JBYMDJ010000016.1:0-5471 GCF_057766365.1 Acinetobacter sp. GG23 | reverse complement strand
GGTGCTGTGTGTTTCATTTGTTACCTCATTATTTTGTTAAATTAGAAAATTAAACGCAAAAAATCCTCGTTAACTTGTTCAACTGGTTTGTTGAAAAGTACGAAGTAATTAAATTTTGGGTTGTTCGGTCGATTGAATGTTGGATCACATTCGTTGGGGGGCAGGTGTTAAGTCAGTTTTTTTTAATCTCCATCTATGTTTTTGTGATACTACATATACTACCACAACTTCTCATTTTGTCAAGTGAAATTTTCTATTTTTCGCACTGTAAGGCTTCAGATTGAATGTTAATCCAAATTAGTGCAGTAGACTAGATACGGTATATTTTCCATCTTAGAGCAAATCAAGCGCAAACATGGCTATACACCACCAAAATTTCACCAATAACCATGCAGTATCTTTAAGTTGATATTCTGTTGTTCCTCGCCTTGTTATTTACCCATGCCGTACGACTGTAAAGGTACTGGTATCTAAGGCATCTGACTGCTAAAAACAAATTTCCCCTCCAACATGGGAAGGGAAACTGGATTGCTTGACTAACAACAGATTATCCCGGACAAGCTCTTACGAGATTGGAAAGCAGAAAACAATCTGTAGGCAGTCAGCTAAGAAACTCAATAGCTGTACCAACAAGATTTTAGACATGTGCCTAACTCCCTATTCAGTAGTCAGACCATTGCTGCATCAAAATACCAAAAGGTATACAATGAAGTTGAACTGCTTGCATTGGCAACAATGGCAGAGAAAGCCTCCTTCATTAGGTCAGATTTTTGAGGGAGGCCACTTCCTTACAAACATGAAATCCAAGATTTGTCACAGGTACGTACTAAAGTACATGACATTAATCTCAACGATGTGTATACACACTAAGTACACAAACATTCCTAACTCAATTTGTAAGTTACAACCATTATAACTCAATTAATGACTAACTCCGTGCACACAATCTGGTCAAAAACCAGTTGAAACATAGCACCTAAAAAAGTGCAAATGTGATAGAGCTTTTAGCAATCAATCCAATACTGCACGCATTACTCGCCCAAACAAACTTCTACGTTTAAGTTCTGGCTTTTCTTCTTGAGCGTGTACCTGTACCTGTTCGGTAGTCTTAGCCTCTGGCATTGATGGCTGATGCTGTGGTTCAGGTGTCGGCTCTGCTACCTTTTCAGATTGTTGTGGTTTAGGCGCACCAAGTAGAAGTTGAAGCGTATGGATTTGATCATCCTTCGCCTGTAGCTGCTCACGTTGGAATTGTTCACGTTCCTGTGCAAGTTCAAGCTGCTTCTGAAGCATGTCTACCTGTTGTCGCAAGGCGTAGCTTTCTGTCTCATTTTTCGTAGCTTTTGACTGTAACGTGACGTTCTGATGGCTTCGTTGTGAAGGTTCACCAAAGACGCGGATAGCTTCTGCAAAGTCAATCTTACCGTCACTATTTTTAGTTAGATCACCTTTGTTTATACGCTTGTAAATGCTTTGACGATTCATACTGTATAGCTTGGCAAGTTCAATAACCGAGAGCGCTTTCATCATTGTTATTCTATTTAGTAACGTTACTAAAGGGTACATTATTATCTACATGTAGGGATACACTACAAACTGCTTAGTAAATAGAATCTACTTTATTAGCTTCGATAACTTTAAACTCATTCCTTCCTGTACCATTCTTACTATTTAGATTAATTAAGATTAAATTATTTCCACTAGATTCTAGTAATCTCCAATCATCAGAATTTTGTAAGGTTGAAACAGAACCCCTGTTATTAAACTTCACTACAGGGAAAAGTTTTTCTGAACTATCCTTGTATGCCTTACTACTGCCTAGACTAGACATCATGAAAAGTCCAAGGAAACTGAAAATAAGCAGACTAGGTAATTTGAAGCTTCTGCTGACTTCATCCCCATTAAAAATATCCTTCAAGTTTAAAAAATAGGTAAAACCAAAAAAGAAAGGGATACCATTAGCTAAAATCGTCAGTAAGGTATCTACGCCTCCACCAACCATAGAGGAAACTGCAGGAACAATAAAGAAAGTAAAAATCAGACCAGAGTGACTAAAAAAAGGAAGTAAAGAACAATAAACTGAAGCAATAGCAGTTCCTAAAAGAAATACCATCGTTGTAATCAAAATTGAGTAAACGAATCCTTGGACATTTAACAATGGTAAAATCCATAATGCATCTAAAGCATTGAAGTAACCAAACTTGTAAGTAGCAGCAAGACCCAACAACAATAATGGTACCAAAGCATAGAATTCAATGAATGATTTTAAGGAAACATTATTCAATTAAACCACCCCTAAGAAAGCTGAGTATCTGATAAAACTCACTTACACCACCTAGTAAAAATCTTCTCAACACATTTAATTATTTAGTACCGATACCTATAACGTAAGCCATTAAAACTTACCTCTAAGAGATCAAAGTATCCTCTCCAAGAGCTGTTATCTGATAAGGCTCACTTTCACACCCTAATAAACCAAATTCCAATTATCAAAAATGGACAGATAGCTATTCCTATGTACGCCAAGATTACTTCAGGCACACCAAATATTCTTTTAAAGAAACCTGCAAAGAGAATAGCTAGAATATTGCCTACGATAAGCAGAAGAATAGCTTGTAGAATGCTTTGGGTAATGCCCCAATAGATTGGATAAGCTAAAGCAAAAATCCACATACCTTGTGCCAACAGCATACCAAGCACTGAAAAAGCGTTATTCTTTTTCCACAAATTTCTTTCCATAACAGATACTTCTTCTGGACGCTGCATAGTAAGTGCAAAATTGCCAGATATTTGCCACAGAAACATCATGGTTAATAGGTAGACTAAAACAGCCGCATATAGCATTACACCTTCCCCTTAAACCAGTTAATAACAGTCCTCCTTGAAACTTCTAATTCCTTAGCAATTTGACTGTTATTCAAACCTTGTTCTTTTAATTCAAGCGCTTTTTTTCTTAGAGGTTGATACTGTGCAGAACGTACAGCACCACCTTTCTTACCGCCCTTAGCACCACGTTTAGCTTGTACTGCACTAAATTCACCATAGCTGAATTTCTTCCATACCCAGCGTGCAATGCTCTTAGCGGTTGCTCTGACTTCACTATAAGGTAAAGGCTGTTCAAAACCACTGTTAATGGCTTCCAGTTGCTTCTTTACAACCTGTTCCCAATCATAGCTAGAGTTACAGTACATGTAGTCGCGAATCGCCACATATGCCCACTGCCGACCACGTTCGAACATTGTAACGTTACGTCCTAAACCTACTATTTCTAGCTTCTTAGGTAGCTTCTTGGGTAACTCGACAAAGTCTGCAAGGTAGTCAAGTGAATAGGATTTGTCAGTCCAAACTGTTGTGCGCCATTGAGGATGTAATGGGTTCTTAGTTATTAGTTTTGAATACCCAAGATCAGCACCCATCTTCAAGGCGTACGCATAGTAAATTGCCTGTGCGTATTTGATTGCTTTAACACTCGCAAACTCGCTTGTGAATAAGGGTATCTCTAGTTTGTAGCAATGATGACAATGCCCATTTAGTGGGTTCTGTGTCGTCCATAGGGGCTTTGGTAGCCCTGCATCAAACCAAGATACAGCCGCATCATCTTTATCATCATCAAAAACAAAATAGACCGTTTTCTTTGGTGGATTGATTTGAAGGTACGGTTTTTTAATAGCTATCGCTTTGGTACGGACAAACATGTACCCAGGCTTTTCATCCATGCAATATGGGTTGTTTGGCAAGTTATCAAGCAGATCAAGCTGCTGTTGTGCCAATATCCCTGCTTTAAAATTCGTCAGTGTACCGTGACTTTTTGTACATTCCATGCGTTTACTACTTGAGTAATCCGCTTGTACCTGTAAAATGATCTACAGACACAAGACGGAATAATCCCCTTATTGTTGTTTAAAGATACAAGCCTCGATTGATTCCATTCCGCCAAGTTTGAAAATCATCGGGGCTTTTCATTGTCTGTTAGTTTTACCACACATTTCATGCGGTTGTAAGAAACAAGTTCTGCACTATCTACTGCATTATTCAAACTGATCTATAGGCGCGGTGCTTAACACACCGATACACCTGCAAAAATATCGGTCTAATCTTTTCAAAATATCAGGCTGCACTGTTAAGAGCTTTAATGGCTCGCTGCACTGTAGATAGCGAAACTCCAAACTCTTTCGCTACATTTCTATAGCTCTTACCATCATTCAACGCTTGACCAATCGCTTCTTTATCTACGGTAGCAGGACGGCCTTTGTACTTGCCTTCCTCTTTAGCTTTGGCAATACCTTCACGCTGACGCTCTAGCATCAACTCACGTTCAAACTGACTAAATGCAGCTAACATCGTGAACATCAAATCATTCATTGGATTGTTAGTATCAGGTTTAAACTCCAAGCCTTGCTTAACAAACTTAACCGTTACGCCTTCGGCTCTTAATTGGTTCATCAACTCGATTAAATCTGCTGTATTCCGCCCTAAACGATCAAGGCTGTGAATGTACAGCTCATCACCATCACGGACGTAATCAAGCATTTCCTGCAGTGCAGGACGCTTAGTATCTTTGCCGCTAACCTTATCCTCGAACACCTTATCGAAGGTCATCCCATCCAATTGACGATCTGTTTTTTGTTCTACTGTGCTGACACGCTTATAGGCTACTTTCTGCATGACACTGTACCGATTTAAATCTAAGATGATTAATACTACCGTACCCATAATTAAAAAACAACTTAAATAGGTACGGTTTTTCCCCATCATCTGTATTCATGCTGCTGTACCTTGTAGGGCATGCTAAAAAAGTACACCACAAACATCAGGCGAAAAAAAAGCAACCTCTAAGTTGCCCTGTCTTGCTCATTTACAGTTACCTGTAACGCATCAACTGGGACGTACAATCTTTGGTTTTAACTCGAATACTAATGATAATGCTTTCTCATCGGGTGTTAAGTCATTACCACTCATTTGTTTAGCTTTCTTTGCAGGCTTTGGAATTAGATAATGCTCGGCTAACTCGTAGGCTACGCCTGCAGTTTCCACGGCGTTATCTGCAACATTATGAATTGAGCAATTCAATGCAAAATCTTCAGTATTGGCAAGCATCAATGCGATTACTTCAGCTTCAGTTTTTTTAGTGAAGATCACTAGCTTGATGTGCGAATCCAAAATTACTTTTAAGTATCTTGCTGTTGGGTCTATCTGCTTCAACATGTCAAAAAACTTTCCAAAGTCTTCGTAAACTTCAAAGCTGTAGCAATTGTGCTGATTCTCTACAGCTAATGCTAATAAAGAATTGACCTTATCAATATTGGTTGGTCGATAGCTCTTACCTTGTGGAAGTTGGTAGCCTTTGTACATACCGTAAACTAATACGCTCTTGTTAGTTGTGGGCATGAATGTTTGTGAAATTGATGCTGTTTGTGGTGCTGTGTGTTTCATTTGTTACCTCATTATTTTGTTAAATTAGAAAATTAAAC
>NZ_JBYMDJ010000015.1:0-8489 GCF_057766365.1 Acinetobacter sp. GG23 | reverse complement strand
ACTGCACTCGTAAACCGGATAAACTTGCAATAATGACTTTCGCAAGAGATCTATTTAATAAACTCAAATCTAGTAGCACTATGATCTCTAAATCAAAATAATCTGTCACCAAGTAAATCAAAGATGTCACTATATAAATTATTCTGTGTATTGCTTTTTATAAGCTTAAAAAATTCTAATATACCTAGAGTACACTACCTACTTGTGATAATAATTAATAATAAGATACTCTCCATTTAACATAATGGCGCTTATACGAAATGCGATTGTAATAATCTTTTAATATCAATTAATTATATTAAAATAGAAAACTCAAAAAAAGCAAAAAACCGGCTTGGAAACAAGTCGGTTTTTTTATGAACAGTTTTGATATATTCCGCCAATAAAATTGATCAATATTTAATCAAATTGAAACTTTTCTCAATGTTCCCGGACTTCGTAGGGTAGAAAATATCCCCAATTTCTGCGGATAAAAAGGGGACAGTTTTTAGCCGGTCTTGTACGCATTTGCTCACATCAATTACGGCCCTTTGCGGCTATACGATCTTGCTGCAATTTCCTATGATGGATTCATCGGGAACAGGAAGTTCCACACAATAATAAGAATATAGATACGCACAAGGACAGTAAGGTACGACAGGAGTTATACCGAGCGAACCAATACGAAAAACCCCGGCAGGATGCCGGGGTTTTTTATTATCTAAACTTATTAAATTAAAGTTGGATGAGCATCTAGAATACGAATTAAAGTCGCGGCAGGACCAGTTGGATAGCGACGGCCTTGTTCCCAGTTCTGTAGAGTTCTTGCACTGATATGAAGACGTGCTGCAAATTCAATTTGGCTCAAACCTGTCTTTTCACGGACTTCTTTAATATCAGGTAGTTCAAGCTCGGTAACTCGGCTTGCTTGAATCTCTTTACGTTTAATTGCGCCTGCTTCTTTAATCGAAGAAACCAGATCATCAAATAAATTGTTATCCATGAAGTTGCTCCTTCACTAATTGACGAAGAATAGCTGTTTCCTTATCTGTCAGGGTATCTTTTACTGATTTTGGATAAGCCACCAAGAAAAAGATTTGATGATCTTCATTAACCCAGTAATAGATCACCCGGATACCGCCACTTTTTCCTTTATTGCCTTGAGCACAACGTACTTTACGAATGCCACCACCATTTTTAACAACATCACCTTTATCAGGTTGAACCAAAAGATCTTGCTGTAACTGACGATATTCTTCATCAGACACAAGCTCTTTAATTTGTTTGGTAAAAATACTGGTTTCTATAAATAACATGAATTAAATACGTCAATGGCGTATAAGAATTTTAGCAGTTCTACAATGAAAAAACGAGAACTCTAAGCTCTCTGTTATTCATTGAGTAAATCCTAAACTCAACTAATTCTTTTATTTATCAGACAACCATTTTTCGACATTCGGCGGCACATTCACGGCAAGCATCAGCACATTGCTGGCAGTGTTGATGCTCATGTTGGCTACATTCATCTGCACAGTATTCACAAGCCTTAGCGCAAAGCTCACAAATTTCTTTCATAAAAGGAGATTCTTTTTGCTCCATACGAGCACAGAGCTGACAAATATCTGCACAATCTAGACAACGCTGAATACACTCCCGCATCATCTCTAAATTTTCTTCTTTTAGGCAGGCATTTGCACAACTGGTACAGGCAAGGGAACAGCTCATACATGCCTTCGCACAATCTGAAAATTGGATATCGTTCATCATACTTTCCTAAAGCCACTTGATTTAAGAACAAGCTAAGCAAAGAAAAGCATATACACTAGGCAGGTTAAGTGAGGAAAAGTAAAATAGTCATAGATTTTGTTAAATGGTTTTAGATGCTGGCTTTGAGTGATTTAGCTGCTCATGTATTCAATACATATAAAAATATGATCTACTTTCATTCTTATTTTTCTATAATTTTTCTAAAATCACCCTATGCACGTTATGTGAAGTCAAAAAACCGTAGATCTAGGATCCATGCTTCATATGATTTATACGATGGAAAGTGTAGTGAATTGGATAAGAAAATCGTAACCCTCTAATTCTTTATTTACTTCTTTGATCTTTTTTTCGAACAAAGAATTAGAGAGTTAAATTTACTGCTGCCCTTCTCTATCTATATTTGTTTATTGTTATTCTGAGCCTGATTAAACCACTTATTGATTAAATACTCATCATCAAAATAAAAGATATCATCACTAACTTGTAAGTTAGTGTGACTAAAATCACATATTATTTAAACTTACAAATCATCAAAACGGACTTGGACGGTCATAGTCATTAATAAACCACTGATTTTGTAGGGTAAAGATTTTTTATGTCACGTATAGATCTAAGACTTGCTTTAAACGTACTAAATCAATGTTCCACGGCTTCTAACCTGTTGATTTTAGGTTGGGGATCTTGGCTGCCATTACGTTACTTTGGGGTGTACTCCAACTTTACACGACCCAAAAATTCTGGCTCAACAGAAGTGCTTTGAAAAGAATCTTATTTTTATTATCTATTATTTTTAGCAATGAGAGTTCCTAACATGATGATAAAGGTACTTACTCCCCCTATAACCAAGCTCATTAGGCTCATTTCTAAATGTAAAATCTCCTGCCAATGATTACTTTTATTCCACGGCACATGAATGCCATATCCGGATAAAAAATTTAAAGCACACAAAACAAGGAAGCTTATAAGAGTTGAAATTATTAAAGTAACTATAAGATTTTTCCAAATTTTACAGCCTACTAATAAAGTAATAACTGTTAAACCTACTAATGCAATTATTGATATTAGTAAAGCAATATTCCAATATTCCATTTTTATTTCTCATAAATAATTTTAAATTTAGATGATAAAAATCTTATAGTTAATTTTTACTTATGATATTTAATATAGGATTATTATGGTAATTAGGCAATATGATCATCTTCAAATTTTTCTAATGTAGCCAATACGAAATTAGAAATTTAGTCCCGTACCTGGAATTCACAGACTTTATAGAAAATATAAATAAAAAAACCACACCCGAAGGTGTGGATAATGAAGGAAAACACATTTTCAAGATTAAGAGAGAAACTACAGCTAGTTTCCTATTTCTATTTTCTATTTAATTTTATGGTTTTTATAGGTATTAAATATTTCCAGAGTAAAAACATGATAGCTTCATGTATAGATTGAATTAACGGTACTTTAAAACCTCCACTCTTTAACGGAATGCTCTTCTAATCTTTTGATCTGTCTTATACTGCGATAAAGCATAAACTGCCCAAATCGCAGCCGGAATCCAGCCTAAAACAGTGATCTGAAGGATCAAACACATAACCCCTGCAAATGGTCGGCCTATGGTAAAAAAAACCAACCAGGGAAAAATTAAAGCCAATATCAATCTCATACTAAATATTCCAATACCCTATGCAGTTAAAGAATTTAAATTAAATAACTTGCGGTCTCTTTCATCCGTCAAATAGCGATCCATCTGGGCAATCAGTTTTGCCCTGGCCTGTTCATCTTCTTCGGTAATTTTTAGCATGCAGGATCCGATCAAAATCTTACGTCTGGTATCATCCTTTCGCGCCTGTTCTTTCTCTTTGGCTTTTTCTCTTGCTAGTGCTGCTTGTCTTTGAGCTTTTAACTGTTTCAGCTTTTCTTCCTGGGCCTTAATCTTGCTGTCCAAATTTTCAGTAACGCTCATTAATTCAATACCATCATCCTGGGAAAACATCCCTAACATAAGCGCACTTGAATCTGCATTCAAGGTACTATATGTATAGTAATGTTTTCCTCGAAGAGCGCACTTATGCAAACTTCGTTTGCAAGTACGATTGGGGTTCCCCCAATACCCCAACAACCGTGGAACGGTTGTAATTCCACTTCGTGAAATTTAAAAAGCAAAAGGCAGTCATGGCGATATACCACTTTTCAGTCAAAACCGTAGCACGATCAGCAGGGCGTTCCGCCACTGCTTCGATTGCCTATCGGGCAGGTGAAAAGATCTATTGCGAACGTGAAGGAAAAGAACATGACTACAGCCGGAAAACCGGTGTGGAATACAAAGAAATTTATTTACCGGAAGGCGCACCAAAGCATTTAAAAAACCGGGAAAGACTCTGGAACGAAGTTGAACAAAGAGAAACGCGAAAAAATTCAACCGTAGCCCGGGAATTTGAAATTGCTTTTCCAAGTGAATTGAACCAGGAACAACGCCTGGCCATGCTCGAAGAACTATGTTCTAGCATTGTGGAAAGACACCAGGTTGCAGTCGATGCCTGTGTCCATTCACCGCATACCGGATCCGGCAGTGATGAACGCAACTATCACGCGCATATCCTGATGAGTACCCGGAAACTGACCCCGGAGGGATTCACAGAGAAAACCCGGGAACTGGATCAGAAATACAGTGGAGAAATCGAGCACTGGCGTGAACACTTTGCCGATATCTGCAATATGCACCTGGATATGGCCGGATTCACAGAACGCATTGATCACCGCAGCTACAAAGACCAGGAAATCGGACTGGAAGCGACCCTGCACGAAGGACCGAAAGTCACCGAACTACGCAGACAAGGCATTGAAACCGAAATCAGCCGAACCAACGACGAGATCAAACAGAGAAACCAGATCCAGCTGCAATACAGCAAAAATATGGACATGCTGATTGCTGAAAATGAGATAAAACTCAGCACATTGAAAACTGAACAGCAGATTCAGATCAAACATAGCGCTAAAACGCCACCAATTGACGAAAAAACCGTGTTTGAGCAAAAACAGAGGGAAACCCTTGTTCAACTGCTAAAAGGCGAAATAAGCGCAAAAGAGGCGAATCTAGGCCTGGATTTTATGCAGGATGTTTTTAAAAAGGCAGAAAATACCCTAAGCAAGCTGCAAAAGCATACAAATGAGTTCAATCAGCATCTCGCCCAGGAGATCGTGAAAAACGGACTCAAGCAGAGTCATGACAAATTGCAAAGCCTAGTGGATCAACACAACGAATTAGGCCAGAACAAACCATTGCTGTTTGGAAAAAAAGCGTGGGAAGCACAACGTGACGCGCTTTACCAGGAACACAAAAAACTGAAAGGCCGACATGAACACCAGAAAAAAAATGGTGTGAAGGATTTATTGGAAAATGAAAAGTTCAAAGAACATGCCTGGAAACAGTACCAAAAGCAGCATCCGGCCAAAGCCGAGCAATACCAGAGTCTACACGGGTCCTACCGGATCATTAAAAAATATGTGGATGAAATCAAACTAGAACAACAAATGAAACTCAGACAAGAACAACAGCTCAAAGCACAGCAGCATGCACCGAAAATGAAATTTCGTGGCATGAGTCGATAAACAGAGCGAGTGTCTACGAGCGAACTGAGAAAATTTGCCCATCCCTTTCCCTGATTACAAGCTCCCTATCCATCAATCACTTTGATTGCAGAGCATCCCGCATGGGTGCGAACTTTCCAAGTTTGGTTCTCAAACCGAGCGCAGCGAGCAAAAAAACTTATGAGCGAAGCGAATTCCGAGTCGCTTTTGCTTTTTCTAAAAGTCACGAAAATATGAACTAAAAATTGCCCCGACGAATCGAGCGAAAGCGAGATTCAATAGAGTTTGAGCGAAGCGAAAACCAAGGGCAATTTTTCTTTGCTTGGGTTTTTAATTGTTTTTAATGTTTTTAAATGTTTTTCCAGACGGCAAAAGCATTGATATTAAAGGGTCCTAGCTTGTATATAAAGACGTTTAGTTACCCATATAAAGACGTTTAGTTACCCATATAAAGACGTTTAGTTACCCATATAAAGACGTTTAGTTACCATATAAAGACGTTTAGTTACCCATATAAAGACGCTGTTTATACTTGTCTTTTTAAAGATATGTATTAGTATGTCTTTAAAAGATATTAACTACTTATATAAAGACTTTTAGTTACCATGAAAAAAGATCTAGTTATTAAAACAAATCGTTTAAATCAGGCATTTCAAATGCTTTCCTTAGCAGAATTTCATATTGTGCAACTTGCCATTGTCGATGCCAGAGAAACGGGTACTGGGTTAACAACAGACACCCCTTTGCGAATTGATGCTCTCCGTTATGCTGATGTTTTCGACACTACCCGGCAAAATGCTTATATAAGAATGAAAGAAGCTGAAGAAACTCTATTTAATCGCAGATTTAGTTTTTTTGATGAAGATGGAAAGCTAGTAAAAAGTAGATGGATTTCTCAAGTTAAATATTTAGACAATGAAGGTGCTATTGAAATAGTTTTTACCCCCGCAGTTGTTCAGGGTATTAGTCGAATTAATGGCGTAAAAGAATTCTTTACTCAGTATCTTCTAAGTCAAACATCGCAATTAAAGAGTGTTTATTCAACAAGGCTTTATGAATTACTGATCCAATGGAAAAATACAGGGAAAACTCCTATATTTGAAATACAAGATTTTCGGGCACAACTAGGATTAGATATCAATGAATACAAATTGATGAGTGATTTTAAAAAACGAGTTCTTGATTTAGCCGTTAGTGACATTAATGAAAAAACAGATATTAAAACTAATTACCAACAATATAAAAAAGGACGTTCAATTACTGGGTTTTCATTCACCTTAAAACATAAAAAAAATATTGATAAATCAAATGAGGTTGAACAAAACACATCCGATATTTTTATTAAATTAACAGATTCTCAACGCCATTTATTTGCAAATAAACTTTCAGAATTACCGGAGATGAGTAAGTACTCTCAAGGAACAGAAAGCTATCAACAATTTGCTGTACGGATTACAGATATGTTACAAGATCCAGAGAAATTAAAAGAACTTACACCATTACTGCGAAAAGTTGGCTTTCAATAAATGGTGTCAATTGACATTGGAAAGTTAACAGTCAAGCATTCACATAACTTAAAACCTAGTTTACATTATGAAAAAACTATCAGTTTCAGAGTTGGCTAAGCTCTATGGATATTCCAGACAAGCTATATATGCCCATATAAATAAAGGGAATTTATCAAAAGGTTCAGATGGGTTAATTGATTTTTCAGAAGCCTTACGAGTGTTTGGGGAACCTCAGATAAAGGCTAGCACTGTCAATCAAAGTCAATCAATTAACAGTCAAAATTTGACTGAAGTGGACATGCTTAAACGACAAGTTGACATGCTTGAAAAGCAATTAAATCAATCATTACTTAGAGAAAATCAGTCCATAGAAAGAGAGTCTTTCTATCAGGAACAAATTGAAGCCATGCAACGTCTATTAGATGTTCCAAAACCTAATATGACTACGTTTACCGATCAGAAATCTAACCGAGATATAGCAACAGATCCTCGGTTAGAGTCAGAGACGAACTATGACGGATTGACTACTTCTGAACAAACAAAAGATAAGAGGATTCCAGTACCAGAACATGTTGAACCGGAGCCGCCAAAAAGAGGCTTTTTAAGCCGGTTTTTCCTACCGAATGGCTAAGAATACTGTTTACGCTGGCTAATGAAAGATTTCTAAAATTGGTTAAGAAATAGGCGTATTGTTTGAATGATCCTCTAAAAAGCCCAGTTTCTACAAACTGGGCTTTTTAGAGGATCTCGATAAGTTGTTATTCTAGAATTTAAGCAGTAAATTAAACCTTTTTATAAATCTGATATATAAAAACGTAGTAAGTATGTGCTTCTAAATTAACTGGCCTTATTCATATAACGACAATATTCACAGCACTTGGTCCTTTTTGACCTTGAACTACGCTAAATTCAACCTGTTGGCCTTCACTCAAAGTTTTGAAACCTGAGCTAGCGATTTCGCTAAAATGAGCAAAAACATCAGGGCCATTTTCTTGTTGAATAAAACCAAAACCTTTAGTTTCGTTGAACCATTTTACAGTACCTTTAACAACATTTGAGTTTGACATAATAAATCCTACTAATTTTGATTAATTTCAGCTATTTCAGTGAATAAATAACGCGGAAACTTAGATTTTGAAATATGTTTTATGAGCTTATTGTTTAAAATTACTTCTATTTACTAAATTTTTTAGCTTTATATATTCTTCTCTATCTAAACAATTTTTCTAAAAGTTATAAATTAGCTTTTGTAATTTTTTACTATTATATTGTTGTCATGAAATATTAGTATAAAAATAGCTCTATTTATTATGCTTTTTTAATATAATTATTATTTATATACAGTTAAAAAACGTAGATATTAAATCTACGTTTTTTAATAATTTCGGAAAAAGTCATAGAATTTTTTTAACTATCTCGACGTAAATCTTCCCTGTTCATCACGTGCTGGGGTTCTACCAGAGCCACGTCCGCCTGAACGTCCGCCACGATCATCATCGTCATCATCACGGCTGCTGCTGCGACCACGTCCACCTGAGCGTCCGCCACGATCATCATCGTCATCATCACGGCTGCTGCTGCGACCACGTCCGCCTGAGCGTCCGCCACGATCATCATCGTCATCATCACGGCTGCTGCTGCGACCAC
>NZ_JBYMDJ010000014.1:0-52441 GCF_057766365.1 Acinetobacter sp. GG23 | reverse complement strand
TCAAGGATCCCTCTCAGAACATCACCTGGGTAACGCCGGAAGGCGGTGGTGGACCTAATTACCCTAATATGTAGGGTAATCCTTGCGAGGCAGTGCCTCTCATATCCAAATATTTAATTTTTAATAAACCCCCCCCCCTTTCGAGGGGTTTTTTTATGTCATCTTAAAATGAAGACTAAAATATTCTGAATTAGCCTTTCTTGACCAAATAATGAAATTCTTTATTACCAGCTTCATCCAGCACTTCTTCTTGTAATAATAATTCATGACCCAAATGTATACAGAATTTTGGAATATCCCAAGACGTCGAATTATCCGTAGCATACACTTCCACCACATCACCCGATTTTGATTTACGAATCGCTTGATGCAACATCATTACAGGTTCAGGACAACGCAGTCCTCGTGTATTTAGCTGAATAGTGGGAGTAACAAGCGGTTCAGACATTCTTAAACTCGGTATTAAAAAATCATGGCTATTTTAACATAAACTTGAATGTCATCTTTTGCTTTCAAACGTCATCTCAAAATCACAAGAAATGATGATTCAAGCATTCATGGAATACAGCTATTTTATAGATAGACATCTATATTTTCTCGGGTATGATAAAATTTGTTTTTTTAGATATTAAGAGTCTTTAGGAAAGATCATGCACGAGGAATCAGGCCCGTCGTGGGGCATGCGCGGCTTACGTAAATGGTTAAGCACTGCACCCGAAACTCGCGACGAACTGCTAAAATTAGTACAAGATTCACGTCGTTTTTTAGAACCCGATACTGTTGCAATGCTTGAAGGCGTACTTGACCTTCCTGCGACAAAAGTCCGTGAGGTCATGACCCCACGTACATCGATGATTAGTCTACAAGAAGATGATCAGCTACTCGACATCTTGCATACCCTTGTAGAGTCTGCACATTCTCGCTTCCCGGTATTTTCATCTGACCAACCCGACAATGTGGTCGGCATTTTATTGGCCAAGGACTTACTGCCATTTTTGACAGAACCGAACAATAAAGTCGATATTCGTGCGCTTATGCGCCAGCCGATCTTTGTTCCTGAAAGTGCCCGATCCGACCAAGTCCTGCGTATGTTAAAAAATACCCAGACTCATATTGCAGTTGTGATTGATGAATATGGCACAACTTCTGGAGTAGTGACTTTAGAAGACATTTTAGAAGAAATTGTCGGTGAAATTGAAGACGAACATGATACGATCGATGAAGAGGCTCAATACATTATTCCGGATAATGACCCTCAAACGGCGAATACCTGGCTCGTTCAAGCACTTACACCAATTGAACATTTTAACAATGTTTTAGATGCTGAATTTTCTGATGATGAAGTAGAAACTGTCGGCGGTTTATTGCTTCAAGAAATTGGTTTAGTCAGCGATTTACAAGGTCAAATCATTGAACTTGAAAATTGGGAATTCACCATTGTAGAAGCAGATGCACGTACTATTCATCTGATTCGAGCTGTCCGTAAATGAGAACATACTTTGATAAGCTGTTAAATTCCTCTCAACAAAAAAATCAGCTCCCGTTTATTTATCCCTTTTTAATTTCGTTGTTTTCAGGTGCCATGTTCAGTTTTGCGCTGGCACCGTATTATTACTGGTGGCTTGCACTGCTGTCCCCGGCCTTGCTCTATGCATCACTGCGTAAACGTTCGGCAAGACAAGCCTTTGGCATTGGCTGGGCTTACGGATTTGGCTTATGGTTTGTCGGTGCATTTTGGCTCTATACCTCTATCCATGTTTATGGTGATACCAGTGCCTTTTTAAGTGTACTGATGATTGCTTTTATGGCTTTGGTGATGGGTTTATTTACGGCCTTGCAAACCTGGATTTACCGTCGATTCTTCCCGGAAACACCGCTGACTTTTGCCCCACTTTGGGTGCTGTTTGAATGGACAAAAACCTGGGTATTCACCGGTTTCCCCTGGTTATTTGTCGGCTATGCATTCACCGAACGCTTTTTGGATAGTTATGCGCCGCTATTCGGGATCTTCGGTGTATCATTTGTAGTGATAATGCTGGCCTGTGCGCTGGTTGAAATTCTGAATAGACGTGTATTCTGGATCATCCCTTCGGTGATCTTGCTGCTAGGTGCTTGGGCAGCGTCATATCTCAACTTCGTAGAAAAAAAGGATGAGAAGCCACTTTCAGTTTCCCTGATTCAAGGCAATATTCCGCAAGATTTAAAATGGCTTACAGAATATCAAGTCAAAACCTTGATGATTTACGCTAATTTAAGTCGTACAGAATGGGGACGTGACCTGATTGTTTGGCCCGAATCTTCCATTCCCATGTTCCAAACCGATATTGAACCTTTCTTGGATGCCATGAAAGTTCAGGCGGAAAAATCAGGCACAGCATGGGTCACAGGTCTTCCTTATTGGGATTTGAAAGAATCTAAATCTGAAGGCATGCCAATGTACTACAACAGTATTATGGCTATGGGTGACGCGTCTGAAGGGTTGTATAAGAAGCAGCGTCTGGTTCCATTTGGCGAATATGTGCCTTTATCTGGCTGGCTCAGTTGGGTCTTACCCGCATTACAAAATGACCCGTCAATGAGTGGTTTCTCTCGTGGTGCGCGTGACCAAAAACCATTAGATATAAAAAACCATGCTCTTGGCGCGGCTATTTGTTATGAAGTGGCTTATCCAAACCTGACGCGTCGTAATGCCAGTCAAAGCGATTACTTGGTCACTGTCTCTAATGATGCATGGTTTACCGGTACTGCGGGACCTTGGCAACATTTACAGATGGTGCAAATGCGTGCCAAAGAAAATGGACGCTGGTTTATTCGTGCCACCAATACTGGTGTAACGGCCTTTATTGATCATAACGGTCATATTGTGAAACAGGCACCGACGGATCAAACCGCAGTCCTTCGTGGCGAATTGCCTGCAATGCAAGGTAAAACCTTATATACGCGTCTGAGTGACTGGCCGATTCTTGGTTTCTCATTATTATTGCTGATTTTAGGTTGGATTTATCGTCCGCGTAAAATTGATATTTCGTTTAAGTCACGGCGTTAAGGTTTAAATTCTCTATCCTGAACGAGCTTTAAAGCATTGCTTTTAAAGCGAAGTGCAAATGAAGGCTTAGAGAGACCCTTAAAATCGCTCCTCTCTTTAATCCTCTGCCTCTGGTAGAGGAAACTCCTCCCTTTAAAAGAGGGAGGTGGAGAAGGATGAAATAATCCCTATACTTAATAAAACAAAAAACCGAGGTCAATGCCTCGGTTTTTTGTTTCAACTGATTTTATAACTGGGTAACTAAATAAGACATCATGGCTGTTAAAAACAGCATGGGGATATAACGATAAACATTGACAGCACCTTGTTCTAAAGCTGAAATCTGTTGTTGTTTTAATTTTAGTACAGTCGTTTTAAGTGCCGACCAAAAGCACAGAATAAACAGTGCGCTGAATAAACTGATAGCAAAAAAGCCCACCATAATCTGGCTACTTCCTTCTGTGGCATGCCATAAACTTAGAATACCTTGACTGATCGGAAGCAAACTCAAAATTAAAAGAACAGACTTGAGCATTGCCCAATGAAATTGGTTAATTTCATCCGATATAATTAATGCTTTCATTCCATTCTCCCCGGTAAAATCTTTACCATTCAGAACATTATGCAAGCTTTTTAATAAATGGAAAGTCTATTTTTATTCATAAACCAGTCTTATTGTAACCATCAAACATAGTAATAATTCTTATTATAAATCTCAAACAGGGATTATTATTTAAATATATTAAAATTCAATACCTTATTATATATTTTATAATTAAGATTTATTATCACTTCACTTAGTAATAAACAGTTAGATTAAGTGAAGTGATTATTCTATTAATCCAGAATAAATCATGCTTCTGAATTAAGGCTGATAATAAATATCGGCATTTGTTCCATCACCGCCTTCTTTACCATCGGCACCAAAAGAATATAAATCGAATGCACGACCTTCGGCACCGGGAATGACATATTGAATATCATTATCCCAACTGTCTTTTGGATAACCACCTTTGACATAGCCACCCTGCATCCAGTTTTTTGCTGAAGCCGGCTGATTCACCAAGGCATCTAACCCTCCATCCTGCATGGACGGATATTTACCGTTATCCAGTTTGTATTGATCTAAAGCACCCGCCACCCCTTTTAAGGTAATGGCAGATGTATCCACCTTGGCTTTTTCACCACGTCCCATAACATTGGGTACAATCAGCGCAGCCAATACGCCCAAAATCACAATCACTACCATAACTTCAATCAGGGTAAAGCCAGTCTGCTTGGCTTGATATATTTTCCCTTGCATATAACTCTCTCGCAAAAATCGTTATCTTTATAAGATGGATTAAATCATATTATTCATATTTACAATCGGCAGCATCACCGCAATCACAATCACCAGGACAATACTGGCCATTAACACCAACATTAACGGTTCAAGTAAAGCCAAGAGTGTTGAAATGAGGGTAGTGACCTCCCGATCCTGCATGATCGAGGCTCGTTCCAGCATGCGATCCAGCTCACCTGACGCTTCGCCACTTTTGATCATTTGTACCATCATCGGTGGGAAATAACCACTGCGTTCCAGTTGCGTTGCAAGGTTGCCACCTTCGGTGACTTTCTCGGCAGCCAGATTAACTGAATCACGAATCACCCAGTTATTGCTCACTGCGGCACCAATTTTAAGTGCATCCACCAATGGTACGCCCGACTGGGTCAAAATAGATAAAGTACTGGCAAAGCGTGCGGCATTTATACCACGCGATAATTTACCAAATAATGGCAACTTGAGTGTTAAACGATCAAACGCATAATGCCCGGCAGAAGTTCTTAAAAAACGCGCCAAAGCAATAAAACCAACTACACTGGCTATCAGTAAAAATGGCCATGCCACGCGAATAAAATCACTGGCCTTCATCAGTGCCACTGTAATCCAGGGCAGTGCATCTTTATTTTGGTCAAAGGTTTTGACAATATCTGGAACCACGTAGGTCATGAGGCCCATCACTATTGCAAAGGACATCAGCATCAGGATAATGGGATAAATCATTGCGCCCTGTACTTTCTTTTGCATGGCAAAGCGGTTTTCGGTGTAATCTGACAACTGATCCAGAATTAAATCCAGATGTCCGGAGCGTTCACCGGCAGCAATGGTGGCAATATATAAGTCAGGTAAACGTCCGGCTTGCTGCAAGGCATTGGCTAATGAATGCCCTTCCATGACTTTGGAACGTACTGACATCAACAAATTTTGCACATGGGCTTTTTCACTTTGCTTGCCCACGGCGCGCAGCGCTTCTTCCAAAGGAATGCCGGCAGCCACCAGAACTGAAAGCTGCCTGGTAAACAAGGCCAAATCATAAGCAGTGATTTTTTTCTGAAACCAGCGGGTGGAATTGTGCTTATCTTTTTGCTCAACAGGATCGACAGTCACAGGAATAAGTTCTTTATCTCTTAACTGTTGACGAATCTGACGTGCTGAATCTCCTTCCAACACGCCTTTTTGCTGCTTCCCTGAAGCATCAATGGCAGTAAATTGATATGCAGGCATTATGATGCTCTAATTTTCCAAAAATTGCTTCAGCGCTGTTGCGTCTGACCACCAAAATCATTCATATTCTTGGATATAAATGATTCGCTCACTCTAACATAACTCGACCTTTAGCACGACGAAATTTGATCAGGACGCTTTGACCCCAATTTATGCCAAATACACCATCGACTTCATCCGACCTTTATCGCATTCGTGTTGCAGTACCGGTCTATATTTATGACTGTTTTGATTACACTTTAACAGCTGAACAATACCAACAAACTGAAGTCGGCGCGCGTGTTCTGGTGTCATTCGGACGACAAAATCTGATCGGCATTATTGTCGAAAAATTAACCCAAAACACCCCAATTGATCCGCGTTTTAAACTTAAAGCCATTACCGAGTTGCTGGATGATGAGGCAATTTTAGATTCGAAAATCTTAAATTTACTCACTTGGTCAGCTCAATATTATCAATTTCCGATTGGTGAAGTTTTTCAGAGTGCCTTACCGACATTTTTGCGTCAGGGAAAGCCATATAATTTATTGGCGCGAATGTGGAAAGTGCTGGATTTAAATGCGGAAGCCAAAGTCACTCGCTCCGAAAAACAGCAACAAGCGTATAAAATTTTAAAACTGCATCCTCAGGGCACGACAGAAAATATTTTAAATTTAGCCGGGATTGAAACTGCAACACTCAAAGCGCTGGAAAAAAAAACCATTGTAGAATGTGTTCTGGAAAATCAGGATTTTAGCCCGCAGCCGGTGACGTTGGCGCAAATGCCGTTAACGGCGAATGAAGACCAAAAGAAAGCGGTACAACAGGTGCTGAAAGCACAAAAAAAATATCAGGCTTTTTTACTGGATGGTTTAACCGGTAGCGGCAAAACCGAAGTCTATTTACAAATCATGCAAGAAGTCCTGAAACAAGGCAAACAGGTCTTGGTTTTAGTGCCTGAAATTGGGCTTACTCCGCAAACCATCAGCCGTTTCCAGTCGCGCTTTCATGGCAATATTGTGCTGCTGCATTCAGGACTGAATGATTCAAAACGCTTACAAGCCTGGCAGGCTGCACAAACTGGCAAAGCCTCGATTATTTTAGGCACACGTTCTGCCATTTACACTCCACTACCAAATTTGGGTTTAATTATTTTAGATGAAGAACACGACCTTTCGTTTAAACAGCAAGAAGGTTTTAGATATCACGCCCGTGATGTCGCGATGTATCGTGCACATTTAGAGAACTGTCCGATTATTTTAGGTTCAGCTACACCGAGCATTGAAAGTTATGCTTTAGCAGATTCCGGAAAAATGACGCGTTTGGAGCTGAATCAGCGAGCGGGTATCGCACTGATGCCAAAGATTCATCTGATTGATTTAAAAATTGCGCAGAAGCAAAATGGGATTAGCCAAAACCTGATTGATGAAATTCAAAAACGCTTAGATAAGAAAGAACAGGTTCTGGTTTTTTTAAACCGCCGTGGGTATGCACCGGTACTGATTTGTGAAAGTTGTGCTTGGCAAGCCAAATGTCCACATTGCGACGCTAACTTTACCGTGCACCGCCAGCCTTATCAGCATTTGCATTGTCATCACTGTGGCAGCATTCACCGCATGCCCGATCATTGTCCGCAGTGCCAACATACGGAACTGAAATCGATTGGCATGGGCACGGCTAAAGTTGAAGAACACCTGCAACAGCTTTTTCCCAATTTCGATGTGATTCGCGTAGACCGAGATTCCACCAGCCGGGTCGGTAGCTGGCAAAAAATTTATGACAAGATTCAGAAAAGTGAACCGATTATTTTACTTGGCACACAAATGCTGGCCAAAGGACACCATTTCCCTTATGTCACTTTAGTGGCTATTTTGGATATTGATTCAGGCTTGCTCAGCGTGGATTTTCGTGCCACCGAACGTACTGCTCAACTAATCGTACAAGTGGCTGGTCGTGCCGGGCGCGGTGAACGCAAAGGTGAAGTCTATTTACAAACCCTGAGACCCGATCATCCCCTACTCAATACCTTAATTGACAAAGATTACCGGCATTTTGCCAAGCAGACCTTAAAAGAACGTCAAGCGGCACTGTTGCCACCTTTTCGGTATGCCGCTTTGATTCGTTGCGAATCAAAAAGTCAGGAGCAGAATCAGGATTTTTTACAACAGCATGCCCAAGCATTAATACAGATTTCTGAACATCTAATTGATATCTGGGGACCAATTCCAGCGCCGATGGAACGTAAAGCCGGGCGTTATCAGGCGCATATGGTACTGTTATCGCATGATCGTGCCCGATTGCACTTTTATATTCGTGTCTGGTGGCAAAACATGTTGCATCAAAAGCCATCAACCATGAAACTTACACTGGATATAGACCCTCAGGAATTAAGCTAAGCCAAAGTTTGTGCTTTGCTTAAATTTTTTGAAATTAGAATAAATTCTAGGACAGACCGATGTCGCTACTGTTACAAATTACGATTTTCCTTGGTGCTTCCCTACTCTTGGTTCCCTTGGCCAAGCGCTTTGGAATTGCCACTGTACTCGGCTATTTGTTTACCGGTATTTTACTTGGTCCCAGCGTCTTTAATATTGCCAGTGACCCGGAAGCGATTCAGAAACTGGCGGAATTTGGCGTTATTCTGCTGATGTTTATTATTGGACTGGAGCTGCGTCCGCAACGACTGTGGGAGATGCGTAAATCGATCTTTTTGATGGGTAGCCTGCAAGTCGGCATTACTGGCGTTATTCTTGCCAGCCTTATCTTTTTTGCCTTAAACCAGAGCCTTTCTGCCAGCTTTGTGATTGGCATGGCACTGGCACTTTCCTCTACGGCCTTTGTGTTACAGCTTTTAGCGGAAAAGCAGCAGCTGAATACCACCTTCGGGCAACAATCCTTTTCTATTCTACTATTTCAGGATATTGCTGCCATTCCCTTGCTGGCGATTATTCCCTTATTGGCCGGCACCGAATCGACCCATCATGGGGTTGCCTATTTTGCAGCAATTATTGCGACCTTTAGCGGTTTGTTTTTGTTTAGCCGCTATATGATGCGTCCGTTTTTTCGTTTCGTGGCCAAAAGTGGTGCGCATGAACTAATTACGGCAGTGGGCCTGTTTATTGTCTTGGGCGTGGTTGCACTGATGGATGTACTGGGTATTAGTACGACATTGGGAGCTTTCTTAACGGGCGTCTTGCTCGCCGACTCTGAATTCCGCCATGAACTTGAAGCCAGCATTGCGCCCTTTAAAGGACTGTTACTCGGTCTGTTCTTTATGACTGTCGGCATGACCACCCAGTTATCCCTGCTGGTGGATATGCCTTGGCTGATTATTGGTGGTGCATTCATTTTAATGCTGATCAAAAGCATTACTCTGACTGTAATTGCCCGTTATTTAAAATATTCATGGCGTAACAGTTTGCTGCTTGCCACCTGCTTATCTCAAGGGGGTGAATTTGCTTTTGTGGTGCTCAAAGTCGCCAGTAGTGAAAAAGTCATCACCCAAGCGATTCTTGAGCCTGTAACCTTGATTGTTACACTTTCCATGGTGCTCACCCCAATGCTGTACTGGCTGATCAGCAGCTGGATTATTCCTTTAATTGATAAAGAAAAACTGCCTGTTTATGATGAAATTCCAGATACGCATAACCCGATGATCATTGCCGGCTTTGGTCGTTTCGGACAGATCATTGCCCGTATTGCCCATTTACAGCATCAATCCTTTACCGCAATTGATAGCAATTTAGAAAAAGTGGACTTCGTGCGCAAGTATGGCGGTAAGGTATACTATGGTGATGCCACCCAACCTGATATCTTGCGTTCGGCAGGAATTGAACAGGCCAAAGTTTTTGTACTGGCAATTGATGATATTGAAGACTCGATGAATGTCGCACGTCATATTCGTTTAAACTATCCAAACCTGAAACTTTTAGTACGGGCACGCGATCGTCATCATGTGCATTTACTGCGTGATTTAGGGGTAGCCCATATCTGGCGTGAAACGTATTTATCTTCATTGGGAATGGCCTACCGTGCCTTGCGCGAATTGGATATCAGTGAAGAAGATGCGAATAAAAGTATTGAATTGTTCCGTGATTACGATGAAAAATTATTGCTTCAGCAACAACGGGTCTATACCGATGAACAAAAAATTTATGAAACACATCGTAATGCTTTAGCAGAGCTTGAACACTTATTTGAAAGTGATGCCCAGATTCGTCAAGAACCTACTGGCGTCAATTTACAACGCGGCTTAGCACATCAGCGTATTGATGTCACAAGAGATGATAGTAACTAGCTTGTGTTTTACAATGTAGACACCATTAACACCGGCTATTGGAGAAATTTATGTCTGAATTACGTCAACGCTTTTATATTGAGAATTGCCCGGTTCGTGGTGAAGTGGTGCATCTCGAAAAAGTTTTGCAAACCATTCTTGCTCAACGGGATTATCCTCAAGCCATAGAAGTCCTTTTAGGGGAAATGCTCAGTGCTACAGCTCTGCTCGCCAGCACTCTTAAAATTAAAGGCCGGATCAGCCTGCAAATTCAGGCAGCTGGAACATTCAAGTGGGCGATGGCAGAATGCGATCATTCGGGCCAGCTACGCGCTTCAGCAGATTACGAAGAAGATCCACGTTTCTTTCAAGCCAAAGACAGCAGTACTATTTTAACGTCTCTGGTCAATCCGGTGCTGTTTATTAATATTGAACCTGAGTTTGGTGAACGCTATCAAGGTATCATTGCCCTTGAACATCCTACATTAGCGGGTTGTTTGATGCAGTATTATGATTTATCTGCACAAATTCCGACAAAAATTCGCTTGGCCAGTACTGCAAAACAATCTGGCGGTTTACTGATTCAGCTGTTACCACGTAATAGTGAAGAAGAGCAGCACTGGGTAGATGAAGATCTCTGGCCACGTTTGACCCTGTTAACTGAAACCTTAAAGCCAGAAGAATTAACTGAGCTTGAAGCAACAGAAATTCTTTACCGTTTATATAATGAAGAAGATGTTCGCTTGCCAGAAGCCGAGCAATTAAGCTTTGGCTGTACCTGTTCTAAAGAGCGTTGTGCCAATGCATTGATTCAAATTGGGGTCGATGCGGTTCGTGAAACCTTGGAGTTTCAAAATCCAATTACCATGGACTGCCAGTTCTGTAGCACCCGCTATACCTTTACCGCCGAAGAAGCGTTTGGATTATTTGGCAAACACCTGAGCTAAAATTGGCTTCAATCGTTAAAACAAGAGTGGCAATATAGCTGCTCTTTTTTTATCAGAAAATTTAAGCTTATATTCCTGTTGTGGTTTTATCTGAAGCTTCGTAGTTGTAGTCTGGCTATTTTTGAGGAAAATCTCCCTACAGATCAAAGCAAAAAATGACAATAACCCTTTATGTCTACAATATAAAAATAATCAATTGCATTCGGAATATAGGGATGAATAAAAAATATTTTTTTGTAGATTATTGCTTGTCAACACAACTTTATTTATGCAGCAATCTTGGGCTTCACCAATAGATGAATAACCCTTGAAGACGAAATAAAATATGCGCAGACAAACTTATTAATGACCAAACAAAGAATGGAGTTTATATGGGAAGGATTATCAATGTGCCTCCTATTCCCTGTCGAACTGCAATTGATCATTAGGAAAAATATAAGGCTGCCTTAAAAAATGCACCACCGATTGTTCTCCCCCTCCTCTCAGGCATTCAACCGGACTTCAAAAATAAAGACGACCTTCTTAATGATCATGTTCTAGCTTTCAGGTCATGCCTACCAAAACAAAGCATACTGAAAGTAGTAAAAAACCCGATGATTCTTATGAAGGAATCATGGTAACCACCCGAAATGTGCGAGGGGAAACAAACAAAATGATGATCCGTTCTAACTGCCCAGGTAACTTAAAAATAAAGCCTTTCTGGATTTACCTTTTACCGGAGGGCTTTAAACAAATTCTGGATAACTCAGGTGAACTTAATCATGATCGGGTTATAGATCCTATTGATAATACTCTACAAGGCAAATTACCTCTAAGTTCGAGTGACAAACAGTTAAATGCTCAAAGCTATGTTGGGGTTTCAGTAATTGGACCTAGTGCAGCCTGGATCAGATATTGATCTTATTCAAAATTTCTAAAGGCTGCTCACTGGGAGCTTTTTTGTCATAATTTGAAACAATAAGGTACAGATCTACACTATTTCAATTTTATTAAAGGTTCAATAATGATTAAAACCTAACCAATTTTAGCTTCCTATTTTTATGCCTAAAAGTCATTATGAAGTTCTTGGCATTACGCGTAATGCCACACCCGATCAAATAAAGAAAGCCTATCGAAAATTGGCTCGAAAATATCATCCCGATGTAAGTAAAGAAGCGGATGCGGAAGAGAAGATGCAAGGCATTAATGTTGCCTACGACACTTTAAGCAATGAAGAGAAAAAAGCTGAATATGATTTTCAGCTTGACCATCCTGAAGCTTTTCATCAATCGGGGACACAGACAGGAACCGGCGGTTTTGACAATGCCCACTTCTACCGCCAAGGATTTAACCAGCAAGACCATTCAGAATTTAGTGGCTTTGAAGACCTTTTTGGACGTTTCGGTTCAGGCTTTGGTGGAGGGAATTATCAATATCAAAAGCAGCAAAGACAACAGCAGCGTAGTTATCAAGGTGAAGACCAACATGCCAGTATTGAAGTTGATGTAGCGGTTGCATACCACGGCTCAACTCAACAGATCACTTTGCAGATTCCGACTTTAAATGCTTTTGGTGAAGCTGAAGTTCAGCGCAAAACTTTACAGGTCAAAATTCCTAAAGGAATGAAAGAAGGTCAAAGTATCCGTCTTTCCGGACAAGGTCAAACGGGAATCAATGGCGGGAAAAATGGTGATCTTTATATTGAAATTCATTATAAAGATACTGAGAAAATTAGAGTGGAAGGTGCGGATATTTACTACACCATCAATGTTACACCCTGGGAAGCAGCCCTAGGACAAACTATTGAAACTTCAACACCTGAAGGGACAAAAGTTCAAGTAAATCTGCCTAAAAATGCCAAGACAGGTCAGCAACTTCGGCTAAAAGATAAAGGGATACCCAGTAAAACACCCGGTCATTTATTTCTGGTGTTAAATATCGTGTATCCAGCTGCGCAAACTGAACATGAACAGCAGGCTTATCAAGCTTTTGCAGAAGCTTTTTCAGCATTTAAGCCTCGCAATGCTTAAGGAGACAATCATGACCACTATTCATTATCGTGAAATTGTATGTGATGGGTTTAATCATGCCGAAGTCATTGATGAACATCATAGTTTTGATTTAAAGCATTTTGCTGATGCGTGTGGACAAAGTCCGGAATGGGTTTTACAACTGCTTGAATACGATATTTTAGACACCCGCCCAGAAGAACGCATTCACCAGTTCTTTGGTGATGATGTGTCTCGTGCACGTCGGGCTTATCGTTTACAACGCGACTTTGATGCCAGTCTTTCTGCGGTGGCGATGATGCTGGATTTAATTGATGAAGTCCAACATTTACGCAAGCAAGTTAGACACATGAATGTAAAAGACTTTTGATTGAGTCTTTGAAACTGAATCGTACTGCTATATAGGGGCAAGTACATAGTTGTTATTTTTATCCTGAAACCAACTTTTTTGTGAGAATAATCTAGGCTTATGAAAACCAAAGAATGCAATAAAAAAGTGAAAAAGATGTTTCCAGAGCATCAGGAACTCATCCATAAACTGCGTCATGACGATCCTCATTTTGCAAAAATATTTGAGAGTCATCAGGAACTGGATAAAGAAATTGCTCAACTTGAACTCAATCCGGTTCATCTGATCAATGATGATATTGAGTCAATGAAGCGCAAAAAACTTAAAATAAAAGACGAGATTTATAAAATACTGACGCGAAATACTCAAGTGGTTGATCCTTCTTAATTTTTAGTTTTAATGAGAAAAGACAGATCATTCCACTTAGCTGATTTTAAGTTTAAAGCAACTTATCGAGTGGCACTTAAAACAGGATTTCTTTTTATAAAAAGTAATTTATAAAAAAGCAAATCCCTATTTCAACTTGGTCATTTTTTCAACTCCTTTTATGGTTTCTTTAACAGATTGCTTAATTGGCTCATAGTCCAGGAACCAAAATAGATTCACGTGTTGATCTTTATGTTGTTGTGCCAACAGATCAATTACGCTCCGCTCCCCTCGCCCCACCAAGTGTCTGCGATAAAAATAATAAATCAGCAACACCGTGGTGATGAGCATGACGATTAACATACTCCAAAACCCGGTTGGGGATTTTAAACCTGGAATAAACTCAAAGTTCATTCCATAAACCCCGGTTAATAAAGTCAGCGGTGCAAAAATAGCGGTGATAATGGCCAGGATGCGCATATTTTCATTAGTTTGATTGGCAATGGCCGAAAAATGTAAATCTATTGCTGCTTGAATGGAAGCACGGAGACGAATCGTATGTTTTTGAATTCTTTCTACATGGCTGACCAAATCATTCATACGGACCAGCACAATGTCCTGTCGTTCAGACTTCTTCTGGCCTTTTAAATGTGGGTAATTATCGACAATTTCATCTCTTAGTTCTTGTAAAGCATCAATTTGTTCTTCACAAAGATTTTCCACTTGCTGGAAAGACATACTTTCTTGTAATAACTGATTCCACTTCGCAAACCGGCGATGACCTTGCAACAATTCCTGCTGCCAAAACTCAACCCGTCGGGTGAGTGGCACACGCAAATCCAGATAACCATCCACCATACTGTTGAGCAAGCGCAAAGATAAATCGAGTGGTGTAACTGGAAGTTTTCGTGACTTATTCTGTTCTTGAGTAGAACGGATAAAATTGGTTTCAATACGGGAAATATAATTTTCTATTGCTTTATTACCTTGCTCACGCACCGTAATCAGCACTTGAGGTGTCATGATAAAACTAATCGGTGTGGTGGCTAAACCAAAGGTGTTTTCATGCTGTTCAAGCGCCTGCTCACCCGTTTCTATTTCATCATCTGGGGTAATCAGTTTACGAAAAATAAGTAAATCATATTCATCCATAGTATCAAATGCGCAAGGATGTTCTAAATTGAGAATATCCCTGATATGAAATTCGTTTAAGCACACAAGTGTATGCTGATTTATTTCTTTTTGCCATACTTCCGCACGAGTGACCACATCAGCCCGAGTACAATCGATCCAGATAAATTCCGGTTCAGCTTCAGTGTTTAGCTGTTTTTGTACAAAAATATGATGTTCTGTCGGATGTTGATAGAAATAATAAACCTGCATTAAAACAATTCTCTATTCACAATTTTGCTTTTTTATTGTTACTCGATAGAAACCTGAGCAACTCCATCTATCGGTCTTAAAATTATGAGCTGCGCTGAAAACTTAAGCAATCAAATAACGTTTTATTTCTAGATCTCTCAATCTAAGTCAACTCTCAAAAAAAAGCCCCGAGCAAGTCAAAGTTATTCCTTTGACCAAGCTCAAGGCTTTTCATATATTTTCGTTCACATGAATTAACTCATGTGAATATTCAAGACATTAAACTTGTTCGATGTCTTTCATAGTCAATTTAATACGACCACGGTTATCTACGTCAGCAACTTGTACTTTAATTTCCTGACCTTCTGTCAATACGTCTGCAACATTGGCAATACGTTCGTTAGAAATTTGAGAAATATGAAGTAGGCCGTCAGTACCTGGCATGATGTTTACAAACGCACCGAATTCAACAATACGAATCACTTTACCTACGTAAATTGTACCTGGCTCAATTTCAGCAGTAAGTGCCTGGATTTTAGCAACCGCAGCAGCTGCAGCTGCTTTAGTTTCACCAAATACGCGAACTGTACCGTTATCTTCGATATCAATTGCAGCTTTAGTTTCTTCAGTGATTGCACGAATAGTCGCGCCACCTTTACCGATCACATCACGGATTTTATCCGGGTTGATGTTAATCACTTGGAATGTAGGCGCATGCATCGAAATTTCAGGACGAGCGCGTGAAATCACTTGGTTCATCTCGTTCAAGATGTGCATACGACCCGCATATGCTTGGTTCAATGCAGCTTCCATGATCTCTTCAGTGATACCTTCGATCTTGATATCCATTTGAAGCGCAGTAATACCGTTTGCAGAACCGGCAACTTTAAAGTCCATGTCACCTAAGTGATCTTCGTCACCCAAGATGTCAGAAAGAACAGCGAAACGTTCGCCTTCTTTCACTAGACCCATTGCGATACCCGCAACTGGTGCTTTAAGTGGAACACCTGCATCCATAAGTGATAATGAAGCACCACAAACAGAAGCCATTGACGATGAACCGTTAGATTCAGTGATGTCAGATACAATACGGATCACGTATGGGAAGCGGTCAGCAGGTGGAAGCACAGCTTGGACACCACGGCGCGCCAAACGACCATGACCGATTTCACGACGTTTAGGACCAGATTCACGACCCGTTTCACCTACAGAGTATGCAGGGAAGTTGTAGTGCAACATGAAGTTGTCAGTTTTAGTGCCTGACAATGTATCTACCATCAATGCATCACGTGTATTACCCAAAGTCGTTGTTACCAACGCTTGAGTTTCACCGCGTGTGAACAATGCTGAACCGTGTGCACGACCCAATACGCCCACTTGAACATCAATAGCACGAACAGTTTTTGTGTCACGACCATCAATACGTGGCTTACCAGACAAGATGTTGTCACGTACTGTACGGTATTTTAAGTCTTCAAATAATTCATTTACTTCGTCAGCAATACCAGTTTCGTCATTTTCTGGAACGAACTGAGCAACAGCTTCAGCATAAAGTGCATCAAGTGCCGCATAACGGTCTTGTTTAACTGCAATTGTGTAGGCTTCAGAAATTTTTGCTTCGAATGCATCTTTTAATTGACCAAGAAGCGTTTCATTTTTAACTGGAGTAACCCAAGTTGATTCAACCGCACCCGCAGCTGCAGCAAATTCTTTAATCGCTTGAATCGCGATTTGCATTTCGTCATGACCGAAAAGTACAGCACCCAGCATTTGGTCTTCTGAAAGTTCTTTCGCTTCAGATTCAACCATCAATACTGCAGATTCAGTACCCGCAACAACCAAATCAAGATCAGATTCTTTCAATTGTTCGTTGTTTGGGTTAAGAATGTATTCGCCGTTGATTAGACCAACACGCGCGCCCGCGATTGGACCACGGAATGGAACACCTGCAATCGACATTGCAGCTGAAGTACCGAGCATTGCAGCAATGTCGGCATCCATGGTTTTGTCAGAAGAAATAACAGTCGCTGTTACTTGAATTTCGTTATAAAAACCTTCTGGGAACAATGGACGAATTGGACGGTCAATCAAACGTGAAATTAAAGTTTCAGCTTCAGACTGACGACCTTCACGCTTACCATAACCCCCTGGGATACGACCGGCAGCATATTGTTTTTCTTGATAGTTAACAGTAAGTGGGAAGAAATCCTGACCTGCTTTTGCTTTTGGTTGTGCGACAACAGCAACAAGTACCGTTACGCCGCCCATAGTAATGACAACTGTGTTGGCTTGACGTGCAACACGACCAGTTTCAAGTACAACTTGGTGTTGACCGAACTGAAATTCTTTACGAATAATATTAAACATCGACATGTATTTATATTTCCTAGTTCTTGTGAACAACTATTCTAGTGGAGACCCCTAAGGTTTGGCATTCACATTACTCAGCTGTAAGTATAAATGACAAAGCTTAGAAGCCGACCTCACCAGATTTTCAAAACACTAATTTAAGACACAAAGAAGGAGCGAAACATCGCCCCTTCCCCTTACCTGGTTGGAGCCAGGTAGACTTTCTTTTTCAGTCTGACAGCATTCAAAATGCAATAGTCCGAAAAATAAGTTTAATCGAATTAACGACGTAAACCTAAAGCAGCGATCAAAGCGCTGTAACGAGTAGTATCTTTACCTTTAAGGTAGTCAAGAAGCTTACGACGTTGGTTAACCATACGGATAAGACCGCGACGGCTATGATGGTCGTGTTTGTGTTCTTTAAAGTGACCTTGCAAATCATTGATTTGTGCAGTCAACAAAGCTACTTGTACTTCAGGTGAACCAGTGTCGTTTTCAGCGCGAGCATATTTAGCAACGATCTCTGCGCGATCTGCGTTTGTTAAAGCCATTCGATTTCTCCGAGATGCTTAAAAAATTACATATGATAGGAATCAATTGATTACTCAATTGACTGCCGTGCATCACTACAGCAAGTGCGCTATTTTAAGGGAAAAGTCGGGTGATTGCAAAAATAGAAACGTGTTTTCATCTTTTTATTTCAATTCACTGATCCGCTATAGCCTTTCTTTTCCTATCTGTAAATTTAACTTACCAATTTAGCAATAAAATCACGCCTTACCCTTCCATCTTTTATTATTTTTCTATTTTGAGAAGTATCCTCTTAAGTAGTCGTATCCATTGCCTATATCACACGAATAAAAGATAAAAAAAAGCCCAAGCTAGGCTTGGGCTTTTTTGCGCTGTAGTTTCTTATGTTTTAATAATTATTATTTTATTTATAGTAATAATGTTCGCTTTTCGCGGTTATTATTATAAACAATCCTTGTGTAACTGGTACTTCCCTGTGAAATTGATTTTGACATAAAGCTTTGTGTAAAGAAGTCGCCTTTTGCGTATCTATTTGTAAGCTTTTACGTACATTAATTATTTTTTTATTAATGCTATACTGTGATTAATTTATCATTTCCCTTTAAATACAATAACTAATTGATCATATACTATCTATTACATACAGAATCTGACATTTGAGCCCAAGTTAAAATACACCGATCAATATTTTTTAGTGTTCATAACAGATTAAGTAAATCATATTGTGAAAAGCGGTATTTTTTGCATATAAAAAAGCCCTGTAGTCTCTCCCAAAACTACAAGGCTTAGCGGCTGTAAGTTTCCTCTTTTTACTTACTTCACTGTAAGTTCGCTGTCTTTCGACATTATTATTATATTTTATGGCGATTTTACCCAACTTTCCGTGTTGAGCTTTTTATGTGCAGCCATCATCTCAAAAATGATCTTAAAGCTCTATGCGTCAATTTCTCGAATCGATGTAAGCAATTTCGTACAAAAATAAAGATTAGTTATTTATTATTAACAATCGAGGCAAGAATCCAATAAATTGTTAACCTTCTCTAATACTCCACTTTTCCTCATGGTTTTAACGGTTAAAGATTGTACTAAAGCATCTTGATCTGCCAAAAGACTCACCACCTTTTTGGCACGGGTGATAGCGGTGTACAGTAACTCTTTACTTAATAAATCCTTTGCTGTTTCATCTAAAACAACTGCGGTATGAGTAAATTCCGAACCTTGCGATTTATGAATCGTCAGTACAAATGCCGTTTCTATACTTTTTGGTAAACGGGTAACCGGCACCCATTTTTCCAAACTGGGGAAATAAACTTCAAATTGTGACTGTCCATCTCGACTGCGTTTAAAGCAGATCCCGATATCACCATTTGATAAACCCAGCTGGTAATCGTTATAGGTCATCATCACTGGACGACCGACATACCAATCCCCTTGCTTGCTTATCTGTAATGATAAAGCCTCCAGTAAGCGCTGTTCGACTTGCAAATTCAGTTGGGTCAAACCCAAAGCGCCATGTCGGATGGCGGCCAAAATCCGATAATCATCAAAAACTTTAACTACTTGCTGCACCCAAAGTTCAGGTTCATCGGCAGTTAAATAGCTTTTCAGTGCATTAACATAATGCTGATAACCCAACATCAGTTTGTCGTAATAGGATGTTCGATCAAATTGCTTGGACATATTCGGTGGCAGATATTCCAGTTGAATCTGGTCATCCATTTCGGACTGAAGAGATACCGATTGAATTTCACTTGGACGAACCACTTGCTGGGCAAACTTTTCTAGTAATGTTGCGCCATTTTGAGTAGCTTGTTGCGCCTGAATAAATTTCGCCATTTGCCCAATGAGAGCACCTTCCTTAAAACGGCGACTGCTGACCAAGTTCACTCGATTCTCGGCTAAAGCGGGAACTTGTTGTAAATCTGCCAGCACCGAACCGACATCTACAGCAGCCAACTGATCTGCATCACCCAATAAAATTAAACGTGCATGATCTGGCACTGCAGACAGCAGCATGTTGGCCAAACTTAGGTCCAGCATCGAGGCTTCATCAATTACAATCACATCATAGGGTAAAGGTTGTTTGGCATGAAATCGTGGCTGATAAGTCTCTCCTAAACCCAATAGACGGTGAAGCGTAATAGGACTAAGTTGTTTTAAATCATCAGTGACCAAATCCTGCAACTTTTCATCATTCAGCGAGTTTTGCAGCGCCTCTTTCATGCGCTGCGCAGCCTTACCGGTCGGGGCTGCCATGGCAATGCGGATACTCGGCATCGCCTGGTTCAGCACGGCAATAATACGTGCCAGGGTGTAAGTTTTTCCGGTTCCCGGCCCACCAGTAATGATATTTAAGCCTTGCTTCGCTACCATACTTAAGGCTTTTAGTTGATGTTCATCGCTCAATAAATTTCGATAAGCTGAAATATTAACAGCTTCAATAGCTTGCTGTTTTAAACGCGCAACTTGCTGCGCCAAAGACTGTTCCAGCGCCCAATAACGATACAAATATAATCTTTGATCTTCATATACAAAGGGAGCGATATGCTGCTGAATATTGGCTACTGCAACCACTAAATCATTCAGGGTGTGGGCTTGCGCTTGAGTTGCAGAAATACAACTGTCGCCTTGTTGAATTGCTTCCAGAACCTGTTCAATAATATCATGGTCATTTTCATCCTGTGCTGCCTGACTAAAAGGCTTCTGGCGAATAAACCGACTCCAAGTGCTGATCCATTCAGCGCTTTGATCATCTTTATATTGTTTATTTTCCACACAGTTATCCTCAAAGTTATCCACAGCTTAATTGTTTGTTTAAAAGCTATTAATTTCGTTAAATTAAGCGATTTTGTTGCTTATATCTTCAGCAAAATAGCCCAAAATAGCATCAAGACGCAGGACAAATTCAGCATCTGGTTTCCAGTGATAAAAACCCTGTTCAGCCTGTCCGTTCATGCCACGTAAATATAGATAACTTGCACCGCCCAAATGTTTTTCAATGGCATAGTCCTGCATTTGTACCGTTAAATAACGGTGTAATGCCACCAGATACAGGCCTGCCTGTAACCAGTAGCTGGCTTGCGACATACTCTGCCGAATTTCGCCATCAACATAATGCGCTTGATCGGTGCCTAAAAAGTTACTTTTATAATCGGCAATATGATATTGCTGACCATCAAAATAAACCAGATCAATTGAACCGGTTAAATACCGCGCGGAATTGGCCTGATTGAAATCTAGCATTTCAATACCATGTTCGGCATAGAGCTGATGAATACGTTGAATCGCTAAGACATGGTCTGATAGAGACAAATAAAAGGGAAATTCAGCCAGATGTTCATGTTCAGTCAGTTGATTCAGTTGAAAATCCTGATGCAAAGGGGTAGCTAAAACCTGTTGCAACCATTCACTCATCCAGGCAATCAGCTGCTCTTCATCCTGCTGCTGAAACTCTTGTTCATATTTATTTGATAATTCTAACCATAAACCTGGATAGTCATTCTTAAAACGGCGGCGAATTTCCAGAGGCCAGTCCTGCTGATCTTTGAAATCAATATGTTCAAAGATTTCGTGCAGGAAGGTTCCAGCCACGGTTCCCATCGGAAAATTACACTTGATCCATGACAGCGGTCGAGTCGCTACCGTGGCAACCGGTTCAATCACATGAATTTCATCTGCCGCGCTGAGCATTTGCTCGGTATTTACCGCTAAGGCATCGATGGCTTGTTTACGTGTTAAATGTTGCGCCAAGGCACTAAAACTGGTTTTGGAACGTGGATAAAAACGCTGTTTTGGAAATTCCAAAGCCTGTAAAGGCAAAGGCTGTTGTTGCTGCTTGACCTGTAACTTGATCGGCTTATCATTCAGCAAAGCTTCCTCTGCACTGCCTGGATGAGCAAAAACTTGCGCTGCTTGTCCACGCCAGAAAGCCAAACCATGATTCGATTTGCCGTCCTGATCTTGCAACATGGCATAGACCCGATGACTGGCTCGGGTCAACGCCACATACCAAAGCCGATGTTGCTCTGCCACGGCACGGGCATTGTGCTGATCAATTGCGCCCTGTTGCAGCAAGTTCTTATCATTCACCGCCACCACACGCTGCACCTCCACTTTTCCAGTTACCGGATGGACATGTTCTACAGTGGAAAAATTCAGGGTTTTGTTCATTTCCCTGAAGTCTTTATCGGCACCGAGCAAGAATACAATTTTAAACTCCAGACCTTTGGACTGATGAATAGTCATCAGTTGCACCCCTGCCTCATTCGACAGTTTACGCTCCAGTTCCCACTCGCGTTCCGCCGGAGATTGCAGTTGTTTCAAATACCAGTGATAAAGCTTTTGTGCGCCTTGATATTGCTCACTGTGCTGACTCAGCAATTCGGTCAGATGGCGCAAGTTCACCACCGTGCGTTCATTATCCCGGCTTTGGGTGGCGACTAGATTTTTCCAGACTTGAAATAAATTCAGACAATACTGCCACGCGGTTAAGAAGCCCTTTTCCAGCCACATTTCACGAATGCAGTCGAAGTTGTAAATGAACTGGCTTAAGCCATCCGCTCGGGCTTCAAGCTGAATCAGTTGCTGTAAATTAAAGCCCAATAATCGGCTGAGTAAGGCCCGCTTAATTTTGCCTTCATCATAGGGATGCAGGATCGCACTTAGTACCGCGCCAACATCTTTGGCGACTTGATGATCAAACACACTGCGTTTCGACGGGCGATTAACCCGAATACCGAGGCGTTCCAATTCATATTGGGCTTTATCCAGACCATCATGATTTTTCGATAAAATCGCGATGTCATTTTCAACCAGATATCTGGAGCCAGTTTTTTCTGCCAGATAGAGTTTTTCTTCAATCCCCTGATTCAGTAAATCCCGAATTTTCCATGCGACCTGAATCGGCTCTGCTTTTTTATCGCTCAATTGCAACCAGCGTAGCGGCTGATGATTTTCACCCTGTGCATCAATGAGCGGTGGATGGGGACGTATACCAGCCTGGACTGGACTGTAAAACACCTCTTCACCAAAATCCATCTGGCGCTGGAATAAAGCATCGACCGCTTCTACTAGTGCTTTAACTGAACGATGGTTGTGTCGCAAACTGTATTCCTGACCTTGCTTGGACAGCACATCGGCTCGGGCCTTGTTATAGGTCAGCATGTCGCCACCACGAAAACCGTAAATTGCCTGTTTCGGGTCACCGACCATGATCATGCAGCCTTGCATATAGCGCTTCTGATCCCGCCAGATTCGCGCTAGCATATCGTCCTGATCCTGATTGGTATCCTGAAATTCATCCACCAAAATCAAGGGATAATGGGCCTGCACAAACTTGGCAAAACGCAGCCCTTGCTCGCCTTGCAAGGCTTCTGCCAAGGTTCTAATTTGCTGGGCAAAGGTGGTTTCACTTTTTTGCTGCAGCACTTGTGGCAAGCGCTTTTTGACTTCGCGGCTAAGATAAAATTTCAGATAGGCATCCAGTAAATCCAGATCCATATTCAGCTTATACAAAGCCTCGCAAAAACTTTTCAGTGCTTGAATCAGCCCGTGTTGCTCGAACTGATGCAGCAGATCTTCGGCACATTTATTTAAGACTTTTTTAGTCGCCAGATCCGTCAAGTTTTTCAGGGTATTTTCAAAATGTGGCGCGAATAAAGCATAACAGCGCTGTTCAGCCAAAGCCTTAATAAAAGCAGGTAAATCATCACATAGCGTACGCTGCATCAAGCCATCTGTACGCCATTTCTTACCAATCACCGAATGATATTGTCCATCAGCCGAATAATATTCACTTAAGGTAGAAATCAGACTTAAATCCAGCTGAATAAAGTTATCCACCAGCTGTTCAAACTGGTTTAAATCCAGTTCTGGCGCAGTGACTTCCTGAAACTGTGCCGAAGCGAAGTTCAGGGTGTTTTCCACAACAGGAACATAGGCCTCCTGCGACTTCAACTTTTGATTGAGCAACAGATAATTGACCACATTTTGCGGTTGCAATTGAATCCATTCGCGCAAGACATCATGAATTAGTTGATGGGTATAACTCTTGGCATCATCGGTGATATCAGCCCGTTCAATCTTGCCGCTTTCAAATGAAAACTCGCGCAATAGCTTTTGGCTGAAACTATCCAAGGTACCGACAAACAGTTCATCCAGCTGGTCAATCACCAGTTTCAAACGTTCACGAGCGAAATCCACCCGCGTGGCATAATCGCTTAACACCTTTTGAAATAAAGGATCGGTTTCAGCCGCTATTTTGGCCTGAATTTCAGCATCGGTAAGTTTTTGGCAGCTTTCAAAATAACGTAAGGTTTCAACCAGACGCAGCCGAATCCGGTTTTTCAATTCAGCTGCAGCGGCACGGGTAAACGTGGTGGCTATTACCTGATTCGGCAAATACTGATTCAGGAATATCCGTACCATCAAACTGGACAGAGTAAAGGTTTTTCCTGTGCCGGCCGACGCTTCAATCCAGTGTAAACCTTTGAACTGCATATCCATAATCGGGTTAAACGACGGCTTTTTTAATGTTTGAGGATGATTCATTTACTCTTATTCCTCAATCACTTGTTGATGCCAGAACACGGGCTGATAAAGCTGATAGGAAAATTGCGCACAGGCATCTTCTAATAAAGCGGTCGCATCCTGTTCCTGCAAAATAAACTGCCAGTCCCGATGCATTTTAGTCGCTTCGTTATCCGCGACCGAAAAACCGGTAAACTTGCCATCCTCATGCCAGTCTTTATAGAGCACATCCATATCGTCAATGCACATCTGGTTCTGTTCATTGGCTTGCCAGTCATGCTGTTTGTCTTTTTCAGCAATTTTTAGCAGCAAGGCGGCTGGTAAAACCAGCGGTTGGCTTTGCCCATATTTCCAGGCAGCCAGCCAGTGATCCAGCCACTCGCGTGCTTTGTTCGAAGTGACGCCATGACATAAAATGGTTCGGTCACTAAACACCACAATCCGCGTCAGCTTTTCACCGCCTTCACCCATATTCAGATAAGCCAGCCAGAGCAGATATTCCAGCCAGACTTTGGCACGACGTTTGGCACGCGCACTCGATGCTTCCAGACTGACCCATTTTTCTGCACTATTTTTTGGCAGGGTAATATTCATATAGACATGATCATTCACCTTCCACACCTGCTGCGTGGTCGGTGTGACCTCAGGCGCATATTTTAGCAACCGCGCTTTTAAACGTTCTTGCTCCACTACACTCATCTGCCAGCTAGTTTGCTGCAGTTTGCCAATCGGCAATTGATCCATCAATAATTCAGGTTGCGCCGCACCCTCCTGCTTTTGCAAGAACTGGCGCACTGCATAACGTGCCAGACCATCCAGTAACAAAGGTTCTTGCACCGTAGGTAAATCTTCGGGGCGCAAATTTTCTACGCCTAGGGTTTTTAAATAGAGCCGTGCAGGGAAAGTCACATCCTGAATCCATTGATGACTGTCCAGCACCTGAACCTCTTGCTGCAGATTTTGATATGGCGTATTCACCCAAGACGAACGCTGTCCCGTAGCATGGCGAAGCTGCCCAGCCACACAGAACCATTGATCCTGATAACGCACCGGTCGAGTCGACTCAAATCCCACCGGATCAAAAGGCAATAAAGGATGGACATGATAAAGTGACTGCAATTGTTCAGGCACTACCACGCCATTAATCTCCACGGTTGCGTCCGCTGCTGTATCGGGCTGTTGAGTCTGCACAATAAAAGCCAGATGCTGAACCAGTTCCTGCAACACAGTCGATGGATCACGTACTTCACCATCATTAATATCGAAGCCGTTATAAAACAGCCATAAGTTATCCTGCGCCAACAGCAGATTATCTAAAAATGCCCCTTGATCATCTTCCAGACGGGAACGGTCCCCCAACTGGGGTTTCAGTAAATCCATCAAATCGAAAGGTAAATGCTGGCTGCGATTTGGAAACTTGCCGCTATCGAGTCCAAGCATCACAATCAATTTATACGGTACAGGACGAATCTGCCCGATTTGGCTAAAGGTGATTTGACCGGTCGGTTCAGCATGTTCCAACTGGGTTTCCAGCGTGTTATTAATTTCCGCCAGCAAATAAGGCAAGGGCAAGCTTAAACTGCGTAAGGCATGATGATCATGTTCATCATAAAAACTGGCCAGTGTCAGCATCCGTTCCTGTTTTTTGATAATTTTATAAACCGCTGTTAAGGATTCAACACCACTTTCTTCAAACTCGGCAATGTCCTGCATCAGGCGTTTTAGCCAGTGCTCTACAGGTACAGTTTTACCCTGCTCATGTGCAATCATCCAGTCACGACGTGCATCAAAATCATGATAAATCTGAATCAACTTGGCAATTAGCTCAAAGTCGCTTGGCAGGACTTTGGCAAAACTCAGCGTGCCTTGAAACAAGCTATGTTCAGGAATGGCAATGCCCAAAGCCAAACGATCAAGCGCAAACTTAAAACTAAAACGATAGTCCTCATCGCCCTCACACAAACTACGCTGTAAATGCTGGGCATCCAGTCCACGTTTAAAGCCGGCATCTATCAGCAATTCAGTGATTCGTTCAATCGAATTGACTTCTAAAGCGTAGCGCTGCTGGGTGGCACTTAAGCTAAGCCAATCGGCAAAATCTTCGATAGTAAAACGCCGTTGAATCAGCTCAATACGCCCCAGCACCGCTTTCCAAGCATTCAGCGCATCCAGTTGGGTCACGCCGGCAATTTTAACCGGCAGATAAACACTGTCTTTGGACAGTTGATGACTGCTCCCTGTTTTTTGCTGAATCAGGTCGCGTTCACTGGGTGGCGGTGCAAATACACTACGAATTAAGGGTTCAAGCTCACTCAAGCTTGGGCTTAAAACCAAGATGTCATTTGGCCTGCGTGGTGCATCTTTTGTGCCTTGTGCCAGCCAATGAGTCAATTGTTCTTTTAAAACCTCGAGCTGTCGCAAACTGGAATGGCAGACATGAATCTGAATCGAATCATCCTGCTCATCCAAAATATATTGATACTGTTCTGGTTCGACCAGATACAGCACATCGGACTGAATTTTACCGAGCAGATTATCTTGATATTCATCGACAAAGGCATCAGCCCAAACCCCATCTTCACCGGAAGACAAGTTTGATAATAAAGAGAAATGATCTCGCGCCTGTTTACCAAAACGGGTCAGTAATGGATGGCGCGATTCACGCTGTTCTGCATTGAAGTTTAAGGTAAATTCCTGAAAGAATTTCTCAATATCGGCATCACTGGCTTGCGGATTTTTGGCAATAAAGCGTTCTTTGACCCGTACGTCGTAACGCGCTTTCCAGTTCGGATCGACACTGTCTGCCCAATATTCCTGTGATGGGTTGTAATGCAGAATATAGATGTCAATGTACTGCCCTAAACGGCGCAAAAATGCCAGTTGCATCGGCGGCAAATCGAGTAAGGTAAAAATTACCAATTGTTGCGGCAGTTTTTTTAAAGCCGCTTTACGTGTTTCAGGATCATCCAGAATTTCCCAGAACATGGCATCAATACTTTGCATTTGCTCAAAGTCCTGATGAAACACTTCCTGCCATAACCAGCGCTGCCACGCTTCCAGTTCACGTGCCTGATTTAAGGTAAATTCGGAAATTTCAGTATTGGTTTTAAAGAACATGTCTTCAATGGAGAGTGCTTTATTTTGCCCCCACGCCTGTAACCAGTTGGTTTGGCAACTGCACATCTTCGGCGGACAATTTTTCTGGCAATGCCCGCGATATTCCATGTAATGGCTAAACAGGCGTGACACCTGTTCTGCCACCCAATACAGCATGCCCTGCTTTTTCAGCTGTTTTTCGATGCCTTGCTCTAAACGGTCGGCACTGTCATAAATTCGCTGCACAATCGAATGTAAAGGGTGATCGTGTACCAAAGAATTTTGTTCAGCCTGAATAAAGGCTTTGAGTGCCTGAAAAACGCGCCACTTAATAATAATGCGCGGGATATTGGCTTTACGGACTTGTTCTTTTTGCTCAGTCAGCACCCATTGATAGGCTGACCATTGAAAACCACGAATACGATGATGAAACTGGGTATTGGCACTGATGCCTTTTTGTTCGGCCAGTTTTTGTGTCAGCCAGGTTTCAACTGCATGCGACGGTACAATAAAATGCTGGGTTTGCAACACTTGAAAAGGCGTACTCGCAGGCTTATTCACGGTCGTCAGCATAGCATGTACCAGTACATCAATACGTTGACTTTGAATCACATGAATTGCCATAAATGAGCTACCCCTTTAATGTTAGAAAATGAAATGCCTACAAAACCATAAAAATTATTTACTATACATCTGCATCTGTCTATGTCACTTTTAGATTTCAGCTCGAATCAAAAACATGTTTGAAATTCGCGCCTTAATAATGATTGAATATAAAAACCAACATCAAGTTCAGGGTATTTACATTATGAAAATAGATACAGTTCCAGACTCAATAGATCCAACATTAAATTTGGAAACCATTCGTGCAGAATGCTTAGAACTTGTGAAAAAACGTGCTTATTTTTCTGCAGGTGCTGCCGTCGTTCCCGTTCCGTTTCTGGATGTTGTCATCGACGTCGGAATTTTGTCACAACTCATTCCAGAAGTGAATGCACGTTTTGGTTTAGCTCCTGAACAAATCAGTGTTTATGATCCAGAAACCAAACAAGTACAGTGGAATGAACTGCGTAAACGTGGAGTCGAATTCTCCGGTTTGGTCGTGGCACGTACTGCCGTGAAAAAATCCCTTAACAACGTGGCAGCCAAGGTCATCACCAAACAGGTAACTAAGTTTATTCCTTTAGGCGGGCAAATTATTGCGGCAAGTTTAGGTTATTTTGTGATGAAAAAGGTGGCCGAGGCACATGTAGAAGAATGTTACAAAATTGCCAGTGGCATTCAGCAAAAACAAAAAGCCCATGTCGTGAATTAAACCTTATGTGCGAAATCTTACATGATCCAAGCTGCTTATAATCAAAAATAATCTTAAAGCTGAGAGCTTATTCCGCTCTCAGTTGTTTTAAAATAGCGCGTAATACTTCTAAACGCGCGGTATTTTTATCATTATTGGCAATAATGTACCACGGTGCATAAGCGGTACTGGTTCGTTCAAACATATCTGCCGCGACATTTAAATAGTCATCCCATTTTTCACGATTCCGCCAATCATCTACGGTAATTTTAAAGCGTTTATGCGGGGTATCTTCACGTGCTTTAAAGCGCGCTTCTTGTTCATTCTTACTAATGGCCAGCCACAATTTAATCACCACCGTTTGACTCTTGACTAAATCTTTTTCAAAACGGTTAATTTCATCATAAGCGCGTTGCCACTCGACCTCACTGGCAAAACCTTCTACTCGCTCGACCAATACCCGCCCATACCAGGAACGGTCAAAAATGGTAATATCTTCATCGGTCTGTAATTTATTCCAGAATCGCCATAAATACGGGTGACGCAATTCATATTTTTCAGGTGCGGCAATGGTGTGAATATCATATTCACGTGGATCCAGATTTTTGACAATCCGTTTAATTGCACCGCCTTTACCTGCCGCGTCCATCCCTTCAAAAACAATAATGGCTTGACGGTCATCAAAACGCAGGGCTTCGGCCACTTTTAGGGAGAGTTTTTTCAACTCTTTTTTATAGTCTTCATTACTTGAAGGCTGGTTTTCTGGATGCAATAAAGCCTCTGGAACAATCGCTTGTTTCCACTCGACTTGGGTTGTAGCTAAATGTTCTGGACAATTCTCTAAGGCAGCTAAAATGATGCGTGCAAATTGCTGATCCCGTGCTTTTTCATCCTCACATTCAATCACCGTCCAGTCATCGGTAAAGCGCTGGCGCAGCTTTTGTACATTGTCATATTGCTTTTTATTGCGCCAGTCCAGACCATGCAATTTATGCCAGTGCACTTCACTCGGATCCATATTGTCGAGTCGTTTCTGCAAAGATTTCCAAGACAGGTCAAACCAGACCTTAATCACATCAACATGATTATTTTTTAAATCCTGCTCAAACGCCCGCATATCTTCAATATAGGCATCAAACACAGTTTCATCTAGCGGTTTAGACACATGCAAGGCGGTGACCAGCAAATCACTGTACCAATTGCCAAACATCACCATGATTTGCCCTTCAGCAGGAATGAAAGGTGCATAAGGTTGCCAAAAAGTTTGCTTCTGATCCAGCATAATCGGTGGATCGGCCTTGACTCGCAAATAACGCGGATCGACCCATTCACGCAGTTGCTTAACCGACTCCCCTTTACCTGCCAATTCAATTCCATTGACTAAAACCAGTACGCTCTTGGCATTTTTTTGGTCGCGGGTATTTTTTAAAAGATATTGCGCTTCAACCAGGCTCAAGGAGAGTTCATCTTCATCCATGAGCTGAATTTCTGTTTTTTCTGAAGGCATCTTATTCTCTAATCTATTGTTCTTCATTGCAGTATAGCGAAGCTCAAAACCACACAACAGAGCAAGATGTTCAGTTTATGTTGCTTAGAATTGATTGTTTCGACATCAAACTGACCGAGTTAAAATCATTTTTCTATCACATTGTCATAGCGACTTCATCAATCTCCCTCTAATATTCGTCTATCTAAAAAATAATAGAGACGCATGATGTCAAAACTGGCTGCATTAGATGATTTATTAGAGTTGTACTACCAATTGAATTATCATCAGAACCCTGACATTTTCCAACGTCTTCGAGATGTGCAAGCCTGGCAAAAACAGCGCATGCAAAACACGCATGTCAAACAATTTGCAGAACGACACAATATTTTAATGTCCGAATACTTTCTGAATCGACTGTATGGCGGTCCAGATTTTGATGCTTTAGCAGAGCAAATTGCCCGTTTAGCCAAATATGCCCATAAAGCAGAAAAGCTGATTCCGGAAAATGCCATTAAAACCGGCACATCTGGAGTGGAACTGGCGATTTTAGCCGTACAGCTAGATGAACAAGTCGCCATGCAATTGCTCGAAGATTATCATCCCCATGAAGCTTTAACTGATGAGATGATGCGTCTGACTTACCTTAAACTGAATCAGGGACAACATCGCCTCAAGCAGTTGGATTTACTGGATCAGCTCGGTTTTAGCCTAGATAAATACATGCGTTCATTCATGGTTTATACCGCATTTAAAATGTGTAAAGGCACTGCTCAAAAATATAACTTTCAGGTGATGTATGAGTTTATGCAGGATGGCTTTTTAGCGATGAAACCGTTAAAGTCGGCTGAGAAGTTCGTCAAAGATTTTACTGCGGTTGAACGTCAAATCATTCATAAAGTTCATGCAGGCGACCCTAATCCGTTTCAATAACTTTATGCTGTGATGGAAATAACAATGAGCTGCGAATAAAAACACAGAGCAGATTTCTGTATATTATTCATAACAATTGCATGCTGATTACTGTACAACGTCTTAGAATCTGTCATCATGCAAGCACTGCAACATTAACCCTATTTTTATGTTAGGAGTGACTCTATGTCTAACGAAAATCAAACGCCTACCTCTACACCCGAGTCGGCACAAAATACAGACAAAGTGAGTCCATTCTTAACTGAACCATTACCGCAAGGGACAGCCCAAGGTCAGCAACACACCTTACAACAACAGTTGACCGATACGCCTGTCACCGGTTCAGTTCCTAAATACAATCTGCCGCGTGGCGCAAACACCGGTAATGTCGGTGAAACCACTCACTTTGGTTTTAAAACGGTAAGTAGCGAAGACAAAGCACAAAAAGTCGCTGAAGTGTTCCACTCGGTCGCAAGTAAATACGACATCATGAATGACCTGATGTCATTTGGTATTCACCGTTTATGGAAGCGCTTTGCGATTAACATGTCTGGCGTACGTCGTGGTCAGCATGTGCTGGATATTGCAGGCGGTACAGGCGACTTGGCTAAAGTATTCAGTCGTGAAGTCGGCCCTACCGGTCATGTGGTTTTATCAGACATTAACGAATCAATGTTGAATGTCGGTCGTGACCGTCTAATTGATGCCGGCTGTACCAATGTGGACTTCGTTTTAGCCAATGCTGAAACTCTAGAGCCGTTTGCAGACAACAGCTTTGACCTGCTCACCATCAGCTTCGGTTTACGTAACGTAACTGACAAAGATGCGGCACTTGCTGCAATGTACCGCGTACTTAAGCCAGGTGGTCGTTTATTGGTGCTTGAGTTCTCTAAACCAGTATTTGAGCCGTTCTCTAAACTGTATGACTTGTATTCGTTTACCGCTTTACCGATCATGGGCAAAATTATTGCCAATGACTCGGAAAGTTATAAATACCTGGCAGAATCCATTCGCATGCACCCTGACCAACGTACCCTTAAAGGTATGATGGAAAATGCGGGCTTCCAGAACTGTGATTACCACAACTTAACCGGTGGTATTGTGGCGGTTCACCGCGGCTTTAAACTTTAAGGTTTCATGCTATGTGGTCGATTCTGGCACTCGGTGCAGTTGAACGATTAATTCATCATGTGATTGATCTGGATGCGATTACCCGTATTCAACTGAATGAATTACAAGGCAAAATGTTGCGTGTGGTAATTGATTCACCACAGCTTTCTGTCGATGTATTCTTTGATCAAGACAAAGTTCGTTTAGAACCAACAGTCACAGGTCAAAGCGAGACACCCTCCATCTTTGAACAGCGTCCATTCGATAAAAATGACCAGCTTTCTGAAGCAACGGCGACTTTACAGGTTAAAAATGTAGTCGAGCTGTTGAAGCTGTTACTGGCGGATGAGGTCGGCAATATTCCGCTACAAGGTGACTATCACCTGTTGCAGGATATTCAACTTATCATGCAACAGGCCGAACCGGATTTAGCCTCGCATTTAAGTCCGTGGATTGGTCCTGCCCTTGCGCATGAACTGGGTAAAATCCAGCTGGCACCGAAACATTTAAAACTTACGCTTTCAAGCTATGCGTTCTTTGCCGAAGATGCATTAAAAGAAGATACAGGTTTGTTTGCCCCACGCTGGCAAATGGATGACTTAAATCAAGACACCCGAATTTTCAATCAAAATTTAGATCGTGCCGAAGCCAAAATTCAGCAGCTTCAGGCACAGATTGATTCAACTCAAAACCAGGTATAAACATTTATGATTCCGCACGTTTCACGTTTACTCGAACTTTGGCGCATCGCCGCGCACTATAGACTCGACACGTTGTTTCCTGCAGAAGAATTACCTGAAAAAGCCCGTCATGTTCTCAGCTTGATTCGCATGCACCCTGCTGCCTGGTCTAGCCGTGAACGTAAAAATCCACTCAAGCTGAAAGAAGCTTTAGAGGATATGGGGCCGCTAGCGATTAAACTCGGGCAATTGCTCTCGACCCGCCGCGATTTGATTCCACCCGAAGTTTTACAACAATTGGTGCTTTTACAAGACAAAGTCAAACCGTTTGACAACAACGTTGCCAAAATGCGTATCCAGGAATCGCTAAAAGCCGATGTAAATACCCTGTTTGCCCGTTTTGATGAGCAACCGCTTGCAGCCGCGTCCATTGCTCAAGTGCATACCGCAGCGCTACATGATGGCCGTGAAGTGGTGGTGAAAGTCACCCGCCCCAATATTCGCACTCAAATTTTGCAAGATTTTGAAATTCTGGATTGGCTCGGTGCTGCCTTAGAAAAACGCTTGGAAGCAGCACGTGCACTGCATTTATCGGAAATTATTCAGGACTATCGTCAAATCATTCTGAATGAACTGGATTTGACTTTAGAAGCCGACAACACTCGTCGTATGCGCCATTATTTTACCGGCTCAAGCATGATGTATGTACCTGAAGTATATATGGACAGCAAAGACGTGATGGTGGCTGAACGCATCACTGGTGTTCCCATTTCCGATATTGCCACTTTTGACCGTATGGGCATGAATCGCGCGGACTTGGCAGAGAAAGGTTTAACCATTTTCTTTACCCAAGTATTCCGTGACAACTTCTTTCATGCCGACATGCACCCGGGTAATGTGTTTGTTGAAACCATTAACCCGAGTAATCCACGCTTTATTGCGCTGGATTGCGCGATTATGGGTGAACTGTCCAAACACGATCAAATGACCGTGGCACGCATGTTACTGGCAGTGATGAACAGCGACTTTATGCAACTAATTCTGGTGGTGCATCAAGCCGGTTGGATTCCACCAGGTACAGACCAAGATGCTTTAGCACGTGAAATGCGTCGTACTGTGGGACCCATGGTATCGAAGCCTATGCATGAGCTGGACTTTGCCGGCATCCTGATTCAAGTGATGGATATTGCCCGTCGTTTCCACCTGGAAATTCCACCGCAGTTAATGCTGTTGCTGAAAACATTAGTGCATGTCGAAGGCTTGGGAACAGACCTTTATCCTGAACTGGATATCTGGAAACTGGCGAAACCAATCCTCACCGACTGGATTAAAGCGCAAATGAATCCGCAGAAAAACCTGAAGGAATTGGGACAAAAAATTCCTGATCTTTTACTTGGTGCACAGGATTTACCTAGCTTGATGATCGACAGTTTGAATGGTCTAAAAAATCAGTCTGCTTGGCATTCAAAACAGTTAAATGAATTGCAAAGCATGCGTTTGCAAATGGAAAATCAACAAAAACGCAGCTGGATTTTCGGTAGTTTGATGGCGATCTTATTATCGATTGCGATTATTGCGCCGTGGTATGTTTCGATTCTGCTGATTGTATTTTCCAGCTTACTTGCTGTTTGGCGTGTAGTGAAATAATCAAACATACTTTCCTCTACCGATATGTTTAAACAGCGGGATGATTTAAATCATCCCGCTGTTTTTCTATATAATGACTGAGCAGTCAACAACTGATGACTCTCGCCATTGTTGCCTATATATAACAGCTTAAAATAACAGCACACTTGTATATTCAATGATAGATCATGACGCAAATCCTGCAGAAACGTCCGCCTGCATTAAACTTACGTGCCGGATACCTTGCTCGTGAACTGATTGTAAAAGAAGGTTTACAAGCACGCTTGGTGGATACTATTCCCGGAGCAGCAGGTGGTCCAAAAGGCATTGGTATTCAGGGTTTAGACCAAGCCATTTTTGGCGATTTCTTGGCGCAAGCACCGCAGCGTAGAACTTTGGTTGGTTCATCGATTGGTAGCTGGCGTTTTGCCAGTATTCTGGCTTGGGGCGCTAAAGAAGGCACTGAACGTCTTTCAGAACTTTATACCAACCTGTATTTCCATAAAAAAATGTCACGTCACGATGTGGGCAATATTTGCAGAGGCATGTTGATTGATCTGATTCAAGGCAAAGAACAACAACTGGTGAATCATCCTGACTATCATCTCGCTGTGATTTCAATTAAAGCCCAGCATATTTTTCAGAGTGATCATTCGCTGCCATTACTGGCATCTGTGGCAGGCATTATTGGCAGTAATGCACTCGGTCGTAAACACAATCGTCTGTTTATGCAGCGCGTGATCAGCCAACCTGAAATTGGTACACAATTTAAAGTAGATGATGATTTTGTCACCCATTATCAGACTTTAAATAGCGATAATGTTACACCTTGGCTCATGGCTTCTGCTTCTATTCCCGGTGTTATGGCAGCGATTCGTGATATTCCCGATGCACCCAAAGGCAGTTACCGCGATGGCGGGTTAATTGACTATCACATCGACCTGCCTTTTGAGAGTCAAGGGATTGTGCTTTATCCGCACTTTAGTGACCGCATTACACCCGGCTGGTTCGATAAAATGTTAAAAAAACGTCAAGCCAACCCTGAAAATCAGGCACGAACTTTACTGATTTCCCCTTCACAAGAATATTTGCAATCCTTACCTTTGGGTCGCTTGCCAGATCGTAAGGATTTCACCTTAAAAGGTTTAGATCAGAAACAGCGCATCCAAATGTGGAACCAATGCGTGGCAGAAAGCCAGCGTCTGGGCGATGAATTTCTCGAAATGGTGGAAAAACAAAATTTCCCGCAATTTATACAAAATTTATAAAGCCGTTTTAGGCGGTTATGCATATAGCATGTGCTGCTCTGGGTTTTAAATCTGCAGTCTTTTCAATTCTTTTGATGCTATAAAAATAGAGCACAATATTTTTAAGCTTTTATATTGTAAAGAGATCAAGCGCAATTATGCGCATACGGCGTATATTTTTTTCTCAAAGCAGTGCTAATCACGTACACTATGCGATGGCGATTTTCATTCGCTCTTTTTAATTTTGAACATATTTTTGGTGAAATTCTCATGAACAACGTGCAATGGCTCGATGAAGTAAAATTTAACGAACAAGGTCTGATTCCTGCCATTGCACAGCACCATCAAACTGGCCGTGTGCTCATGGTTGCATGGATGAACCGTGACGCTTTAACCTTAACTGCAGAAAAAAAACAGGCGGTTTACTTCTCCCGTTCACGTCAAAAATTGTGGCATAAAGGTGAAGAATCCGGTCATTTTCAAACCGTGCATGAAATCCGTCTGGACTGTGATGCCGATGTGATTGTGTTACAAATTGAACAACACGGCGGCATTGCCTGCCATACCGGCCGTGAATCATGTTTCTACCGTAAATTGACACCAAATGGTTGGGAAATTGTCGATGCACAATTGAAAGATCCAAGCCAAATTTACGCTGAAAAATCTGCCCAATCACATAATCCCCATACGCTGGTCATGAATGCCTCAACGGCCCAGTCTGAACAGGTCGAAGTACTGGATTATTTGGGTCAGATGATGACAGAGCGCAAAGCAGCCGATCCAGATTCATCTTATGTAGCCAAGCTGTATCACAAGGGCTTAAACAAGATTTTAGAAAAAGTCGGTGAAGAAAGTATTGAAACTGTCATCGCAGCGAAAGACTTTAAAGCTGAAGCGCATGAAGACAATAAAAACGACCTGATTTATGAAGTGGCGGATTTATGGTTCCACACCATTGTCATGCTTGGCTATTTTGATCTTGAACCACAATTGGTTTTAAATGAACTGGCACGTCGCCAAGGCTTATCCGGCCTGGTTGAAAAAGCCAACCGTCAACATTAAGCCCATGACTGTGTCTAATTCGCAAAAACCAAGCCCGACCTATGAGCAAGCCATTGCTATAGACAATGGGCGTTTAGGCAAATCCTTTAAAGTGATTGCTTATGCAGGCACAGGTAAAACCACCACTTTACAAATGATCAGTGATGCCATGCCCGAGCGGCGTGGCATGTATCTGGCGTTTAATAAAGCGATTGCATCAGAAGCACAAAGTAAATTTCATCGTAATGTCGACTGTCGCACCTTTCACTCACTGGCTTTTCGTAGCGCGCCGCGTGGCGTAACTGACAAATTGCGTTTACCGCGTTTAAGTCCGAGTTTCATTGCCAAGGAATATCGCCTGCAACCGATTACCCTGCGCCGGATGATGGGTGGACGTTATGAAAAGTACGTAATGATGCCAAGTCGTCTGGCCAGTCTGGTTGCCAATGCGGTGAGTTATTTCTGTTCGACCAGTTCGCAATATCCTGCCCCCCGTCATCTGCAGGCACCGAGCTGGTTGCATCCCGACGATATTACAGAACTACAAAAGCATCTTTATCCTGCCATTGAACGGCGCTGGTTAGAGTCGATTGATCCGAATCATCAGGCCGGTATTGGTCATGATATTTATCTGAAACTCTGGGCATTGTCTGAACCGAATATTCCGGCAGATTATGTACTGTTTGATGAAGCGCAGGATGCTGATCCATTGATGCTGGGAATTTTGCTGCGTCAAAGAAATACCCAGGTGATTTATGTGGGGGACGCGCATCAACAGATTTATGCTTGGCGTGGTGCAGTCAATGCCATGAAACAGCTGCCCTTACCTGAATCCCGGTTAACCACCTCATTTCGTTTCGGGGAAGAAATTGCCTTGAATGCCAATGCAATTTTGGGTGCTTTAAATGAAACCGTACCTTTACTTGGTAATCCACATCTCCACTCTAAAATAGTCAATAAACCGCATATCAAACAACGTGATGCGATTTTATGCCGCACCAATGCCCGTGCAATGGAATTACTGCTTGCCGGTTTGTTGCATGGCGACAAGGTCAGTTTGCAAGCCGACCATGTCAAACTGAATCGCTTTGTCGATGCGGCCAGCATGCTCAAACAAGGCCGCCGTGTCGTTGATGTACCTGAACTGGCCTGGTTCAATTCCTGGCATGACGTACATGAATACTGTGAAACCAATGACGGCAGTGACATTAAACCTTTAGTGAAACTGGTCGATGATCACGGTACTGATCCACTTAAAAGAGCGCTGGCGAAAATTACCCCGATTGGACAGGCAGACTACATTATCTCGACAGCACACAAAGCCAAAGGTTTAGAGTGGGACCGGGTACATATTGAAGATGACTATCAATTTAAGGTCAATGAAAAAGACCATAAAATTAGTGACGAAGAGTTAAGATTACTTTACGTTGCCTGTACACGTGCTAAAGTAAGTTTAAATATTCACCACATTTACGATCTGGTACAACAACTTAAAAAGCAAATGCCATTATCGCTGCGTAAAGCTGTGGGAGAATAATTCCAGCTTATTTTGCAATACAGGTGTTTTATGAAAATCGAATCTGTTCAACTTAAACACGCACTGCATTTTGCTGATCTCAAGCTGAAATTTAACGACAAACCTATCACCCTGATTCTTGGCGATCAAAGCTCAGGCAAAACTGCGATTTTAAAACTCACTTATCAGGCGCTGACCTGGTTTGCCGCACGCTACAAAGACTTTCGTACTGCAGGTCTAGTGATGCTTGATCAGGACATTATGCTTACACGCTTGCAATCCAAAATTGATATTCGGGTTAGAATTCCCAATGATATTGGTATCTTAACCCAAGCCAGTGAACCACAAGCCAAAGCGCTTTCTAATTTCGATTGGCAGCTGTACAAAACTCTAAATAGTCATGGCATTGGCACCAGCAAAGCCGAAACCCAGCAATTGGAAAACTTGGTCGAACTTTATCAAAATGCGATCAAACACGATCAGTTGCAAGGATTGCCGCTCATTGCCTATTATCCTGCAGAACGTTTTGTCAATGAAATGAATCTTCAGAGCAAGAATAATCCGGCCGTTTTCCAGACCTCATATGCTTATGAAATTTCAACTATTTCTTATACGACCTTTAGCCGTTTTTTTGAATGGTTACGTGAAATTAGTGATATTGAAAATGCCCAAATTGCACAACTTTTTCAACAATTGCTGTCCAATCCATCTATCCAGAAAAATAAAGATACAGATTTTTTGCAACAATTGGTCAATGCTCAAAAACAAATGAATGCACCCAGTCTGGATGCTTTAAAACAGGCATTAAGCACAATAATTCCTGCTTTAGAAGATATTTATATCCAGTACCAGCCCAAATTAAAGTTGATGGTGAGTTATCAAGGCAAAACCATGCTTTATCAACAACTTTCCAATAGCGTTAAAAACTGGATTGCTCTGGTGGGCGATATCGTACGCCGTTTATGCTTGCTCAATCCGAACAGTCTATATCCATGTCTTGAAGGGGATGGAATTTTACTGATTGATGAGATTGATCATCAGCTTGACCAAAATTCTACGCAAGTCATTTTACAGCGCTTGCATCAGGCTTTTCCGCGGCTACAAATTATTGCTACCGGCAACCGTAGCGAATTACTGGAACATGCTGCAGATTATCAATGTTTAAAACTTGAAAATAAACAGATTTTTGATATGCAGTTACAACCCTTAAAAGATAAGTTTGATCATATTTATGAAAATCTGGTTTTTAATGAAGAAGTGATTGAAACAGAGGCATGGCTTGAACCCGAATTAGAAAGCATCACCCCACAAACTATGTTGCAGCAGATTCAACAACATTTAAGTATAGAACAACAAGCTGAATTGCTTCATTTAATGAGTCAGCAAAATAATACCTCTTCACCCCATTCCCTACCCTGAAACAAAATATTGGATGCATTAAAAGAGTCGATATTTTAAAGCGTTATTTTTAAATTTTAATCTCTCTAAACACACGACACTCAGAAAGGCTTGAGCGGGCGTATAATAAAGTCAGCTGGGCGCAAAAAGAATTGATGTTGTTTTACTCATGTAATAAAATCAAGTATCTTTAAAGTTTTATAGTAAAATCCGATTTTACTGTCACTTTTTACAAGTTGCGCAACACAGCTTGTTTTTCAGTTTTTTGAATTCAATTTGGCTTTCAAGATTGAGAAGTTTTGGATCGCTCCTTTTGGTCCTGTAGTCCTTGAAAGATAAGATTCACCCTTAGGTTTTACAAACCTAATCACGACAATGGATATCAGTGTGCTACCGATTATTATATTGTTACCGTTAGTACTAGGCACAACCCTTGTCTCGTGGCTGAAAAATTTTTCACGCGGGCTAACCGCTTTAGCGGCAATTGGTGTCAGTCTAAGCAGTCTCATCTTGTTATTGACTCAAGCAAAATATGTTTTTAATGGCGGAACCATCACCCAAAGCTGGTCATGGTTACCCCAGTTAGGCATCGATTTAAGCTTTCGTCTGGATGCTTTAGGCCTGTTATTTTCTCTGCTGATTAGCGGTATCGGTACCCTGATTTATATTTATGCCTATTATTATTTAAGTCCAAGAAACTCTCTCAGCAAACTTTACCTGTTACTGATGTTCTTTATGGCAGCCATGCTAGGCATCTCGCTGTCGAATAATTTAATTTTAATGCTGATTTTTTGGGAACTGACCAGTATTTCATCGTTCCTTTTGGTCGGTTATTGGAGCAATTACGAGGCTGCGCAACGTGGTTCGCGTATGGCGTTGACGATCACCGGGCTGGGTGGTCTGTCGATGCTCGGTGGCTTTATTCTACTCGGTCAAATTACTGGAACTTACCAGATAGACCAAATTTTAATGATGACAGAGAAAATTCAAAGCCATTCCTTGTTTGTTCCTACTCTATTGCTGATTTTAATCGGTGCATTTACCAAAAGTGCCCAGTTTCCCTTTCATTTTTGGCTCCCCAATGCCATGGCGGCGCCAACACCTGTATCGGCATATTTACATTCGGCTACCATGGTCAAAGCCGGAATTTTCCTGCTGGCACGTTTTACCCCCATTTTTGTCGGTGCAGCGCTTTATCATAATATTGTAACTTTCGTGGGATTATTTACCCTGTGTATGGCGGCTTTTTTTGCCATTTTTAAAGAAGATTTAAAAGGCTTACTCGCCTATTCTACCATTAGTCATTTAGGTTTGATTGTCTGCCTCTTGGGAATTGGATCGCCGCTCGCGATTGCCGCAGCCATTTTTCACATCATTAATCATGCGACTTTTAAAGCAGCCTTGTTCATGATTGCCGGGATTATTGACCATGAAACCGGAACTCGTGATTTACGCAAGTTAAATGGGATCTGGCAATTATTACCCTTTACTGCAACCCTGACCATGATTACTGCTGCCTCTATGGCTGGCGTGCCGCTGACCAACGGTTTCTTGTCAAAGGAAATGTTCTTTACTGAACTACTGAACAATCTCTCTGGGCCAGTGATGATTTTCTCGGCAATTATGGCCACACTGGCAGGGATCTTCGCGGTCGCTTATTCAGTACGTTTGGTGCATGGGGTCTTTTTTGATGGTCCGCTTGGACCACAAGTCCCCAATCAAAATGCACATGAGCCGCCTTTCGGCATGCGTGCACCAGCGCTTGTCCTGGCTGTTTTATGTATTTTAGTCGGTTTGGCCCCTGCCCTTTTGGTTGAAAAGATTGTCAATTCAACCACGCGTGCCAGCACTCAATTACCTGACTTTGCAGGCACCCATCTGGCAATTTGGCATGGCTTCAATGCCCCTTTAGTGATGAGTATTATTGCGCTATTGGGTGGGGTAATTTTCTATTTCGCTTTTGCCAAAAACGGTAAAATCCGTGAGATTGACCTTGATCCTTTACTGGGTAAATTCCAAGGCAGAATCCTGTTTGATTTATTCTTAAAGCATCTGTTAGTCAATTCACGTAAGTTTAAACGTAAAACTGAAAATGGTTCACTGCAAAGCTATTTAACGTGGATTGTATTATTTAGTGCTGCATTACTGGCCATGCCACTGCTTAATCAGGGACTCACCACAGGTACACGTGAATTAACTCATGCACCTGCAATTGCGATTGTGCTTTGGCTGATCTTGTTCTCTGCCTGCTGGATGATGTTGTGGTTCCATCATGAACGGATTAAAGCAGTCCTGATCAGCGGTGCTGTCGGTTTAGTGGTGACCATGGTTTTTGTGACCTTGTCTGCACCCGATCTGGCCTTAACCCAGATTACAGTTGATGTGGTTACCACCGTACTCTTGCTAATGAGCTTATCCTTATTGCCACAGCTTACCCCGTATGAATCCAGTGTCTCACGTCGCTGGCGTGATGCAATCATTGCCATTGGTGGCGGTCTCGGTATCGGCTGGATTGCATGGCTGATTTTGACCCGTGATCACAACTCGATTTCGTGGTTCTTCATGCAGCAATCGATTCCACTGGGCGGTGGAACCAATGTGGTGAATGTGATTTTGGTCGACTTCCGTGGTTTCGATACCTTTGGTGAGATTACCGTACTCGGTATTGCTGCCATTGGTGCCTTGTGTTTAATGGATGGCATGCGTACCCACGGCACCACTATCACCCAAGGCCTAACTTACCGTTTTAACCCCTCTCCATTAATGTTCCGTATCACTGCATCCTGGGTTTTACCATTGGCCCTAGTGGTCAGTCTTTACATCTTCCTGCGCGGTCATAACTTGCCGGGGGGTGGATTTATTGCCGGTTTAATTACCTCACTTGCCCTTTTGATTCAATATATTGCACTGGGTCAAGATCAGGCCGAACAAATGCTGAAAGCCAAGTCCGGACGCTTATATGAAATCTGGATTGGTTCCGGCTTAACTATTGCCGGACTGACCGGAATGGGTGCCTGGTTCTGGGGACGTCCCTTCCTCACCAGCGCACACATCTATATCTCACCACCAGTTTTAGGTGAAATTCATCTGGCTTCTGCTGCCTTATTTGATGTCGGGGTGTATGTCACGGTTGTTGGTGCAACTATGCTGATGATTTCAGTCTTAGGTGACTCTCGTCATTCCAGCATGGCTGGCCCAGTATTGAAGGGAGAATAAAATGATCAGTCTAGAATTTTTACTCGCCTCTGCTATTGGATTACTGACAGCAACGGGAATTTATCTTATTTTGCGTGCCCGTACCTTTCCTGTGGTTCTGGGCCTTGCCATGATTGGTTATGCGGTCAATTTATTCCTGTTTGCCATGGGGCGGATTCAGGTCAATGCTCCAGCGGTTCTGACTGAAACCACCAAGGCAACCGATCCGTTACCACAAGCTTTAGTTTTAACAGCGATTGTCATTGGCTTTGCAACTACCGCCTTTATTATACAGCTGGCTTTACGCAGTCGTTATGAAACCGGAACAGATCACGTTGACTCTAAAGAGGATATTGTGCCAATTGACCCGCGTGAGGATGAGCCTTAATGAATGCTGTCATCCAGTTTTGGACTGAACATACCCCTATTTTTAGCATTTTAATTCCAGCTTTTACCGCATTTATCTTGGTACTTTTGGGGAATCCAGGCGCAGGTGCATTATCAGAGGACTGGCGTCAACCCTGGCGTCGCGGGATTAGTTACATCTCATCCATTTTGGGCCTAACCACGGCTATTCTGTATTTAAACTTGGCCAGTAATGGGCAAATCAGTATCTATAGTTTAGGTGAATGGTCTGCCCCATTCGGGATTGTCTTGGTGCTAGATCAGCTGTCTGCCCTGATGCTGGTTCTTACCTATGCCCTAGCGGCTCCTATTTTATGGTATGCCAGTCATGAATGGGATACACGAGGACGCTATTTTCATGTCATGTTCCATTTCTTGCTCATGGGCTTATGTGGTGCATTCCTGACAGGCGACTTATTTAACCTATTTGTATTTTTTGAAATCTTGTTGATGGCATCTTATGTGCTGCTGGTACATGGACAAGGCAAGGCACGTTTTCAACTCGGAATTCATTACGTCACCATTAACTTACTGGCCTCTGCCCTGTTTTTAATTGGTTTAGGCATGATCTATGGCAGTGTCGGCAGTTTAAACATGGCAGATGTCGCGCGTCTGATTCCACTCTTAGAACCTGACCAACACAAACTCGCAGTCGCAGGCGGCTTACTGTTATTTGTCGTATTTGGGATTAAGGCCGCCATGTTGCCGGTAGGTTTCTGGTTACCGAAAACCTATGCCGTGGCAACAACGCCTGTTGCAGCAATTTTTACCATCATGACTAAAGTCGGCATTTATGCGATTCTCAGAATTAATGGTACCGTTTTTGACGATGATTTAAGCCACAGCATTTTAGCGAGCTGGTTACTGCCGATTGGTCTTATCACCTCTATTTATGGGGTAATCGGGGCGATTGGTGCAGAACGCTTACGTCGCTTCGTTGGTTTTATGATTCTGTCTTCGATCGGAACCATCTTAATCGCGATTTCATTGTTTAATACTTTGGCATGGGCTGCGGCACTTTATTATTTAGTGCATAGCACCCTGATCGGGGCTGCATTTTATTTGCTCTCGGGCTGGATTACTTCACAACGTGGCGTATTTAAAGACCATTTCAATATTGCACCGCAAATGAAACAACATAAAGTGGTGTCATTGGTGTTCTTTTTAATTGCATTGATGATGGCCGGTTTACCGCCATTCAGCGGTTTTTTAGGCAAAGTTTTTATCTTGCAAGCCACCTCACATTCACCTTATCAACTGGTGATTATTATTGTGGTGCTGATGGTGAGTTTACTCAGTATTATTGCATTTACCCGAATTGGCTTTGTGCTGTTTTGGCGTGCAACCGTGCCTGAAGACAATCCAAATAAAGAAGAGTTTAAAGCCTATCAAGCTTTGCCTGAACAATCACCTGCACGAAATGATAAAACCATCTATTTACTGCTTTCGGGTTTAGTCATCTATATGATCTGTGCCGGCCCTATTCAGCAATATATGTTTAACACGGCTGAACAAATGCAAAATAACGTCCTCTATGAAGGTATTATCCTGCATAAAGACAATCTTAATCAGGTCATTAGCATTCAACCTTATGATCCTGAAAACCTGCCTGAAACCAAATATGGCGGTGAAACGGTTGATCCTAATGCGCATTTGATTCCCTATATCATTTCTGAAAAAACGCTACAAGGTGAGCATATATCCGAGTATAAACAACGCCAAATCAATCAACAGCAAACGCAGGAACCTGTCCATCCAGATGATGCCAAGCTCAAACCGAGGGAGCCTTAACCATGCAAAAAACATCTTTCCGGGAAAATTGGTTACCGCATCCATTTGTATCGGTGATTGTGGCTTTAAGCTGGGTTATGCTGACGCATAACCTAGATGCAGCAACACTTCTTATGGCTTTGTTGCTCGGGATTCTGATTCCGCGAATGGTTAATCCATTTATTACCCGTACGCCAAATATCAACTGGCGACTGGCTGTAAAATTATTTTTTGTGGTGCTGTGGGACATTATTGTTTGTAATATTCAAGTGGCTAAATTGGTTTTGGGACCAACCCATAAACTGCATCCCAAATGGTTTCGCGTACCTTTAGAAACGCAGCATGAACAAGTCAATGTCTTACTGGCGCTGATTATTACCACTACTCCGGGTACCGTGACTGCAGGAATTGATGATGATCGCGGTGATATTTTAGTGCATGCCTTAAGTACTGATAATACCGAAATAGATATTCTAGAAATTAAAAATCGTTATGAAAAGGCACTCATGGCTATTTTTGCTGTAGAAGTAGGAGAAGATTCATGAGCATTTTGCCTTATGCACTCGGCATATGCATGGTGGCTATCACTATCTCGATGTTTCTTTGCCTGGTCCGTTTAGTTATGGGTCCATCCATTGTGGACCGCCTTCTGGCGCTAGATACCTTATTCCTCAATGCCACCTGTTTAATTGTGATTTTAGGTATTTACTGGACCAGTACTGCCTTATTTGAAGGGGCGTTATTAGTAGCCATGCTTGGATTCGTTTCTACCGCAGCCCTTGCACGCTACTTTACTACTGGCCATGTGGTCGATTAGGAGAAACAGAGATGCAACTTGCGATGGAAATTCTGGTTTCGATTTTTTTATTGATTGGCTCATTCTTCATGCTCGTTGGCGGTATTGGTATGGTTCGCCTACCCGACTTATTTATGCGTCTACATGCTCCGACAAAATCCAGCACCTTAGGTTTAGGCAGTTTTTTAATTGCAGCCATGATTTTTGCAGCATTTCAGGGTCGGTTTGGTTTTGCGGAACTGTTATTGACTCTATTGGCGTTCATTACCGCGCCCGTATCTGCAAATTTGATGGCGCAAGCCGCTTTACATTTGCGCTTACGCTCAACCGGTGGTGAAGTGCCTGAAGCGATTGAGCGCCCTTTACCTTGGCAACGCAGCCGTCGTCGTGCTCCGACTGAAGACAAAAATAGCTCACATGATGATCTGGCCTGAAATCAGGTTCATTTTGCCGAGCTTGAATGAAAAAAATTTTTACTTTAAGTTTTGACTCAGTTGAAGTTACAGTAGACTGAGTCAATTTAATTAATTTTCAGCCAAAACTTTAACCTTTTCTTTTTCAAATTCCTGTTTAGTGAGCACACCCTCATCTAATAATTTTTTAAGGCTGTAAGTTCCTCATATTTAGCTACAGCGAGATTATTATTTCCATTCTCAGCTTTCTCAATTCACTCAAATAGTCGTTCTACCCGTGGAAAATCCCCCAATATATATGGAGGCTTTACAACAGTTTCAGTAAGGCTGCATGCATTGCTTTATCTTTAGATGCGCAAAAAGTAATTGATGCGTGTTGGGCATTTTCTTGCACAGTTTGTAATGATACAAAACCTGTTGCTGCTTTCCGGAAAACACGATATGAATCTTCACTCCTCTTTGTCGACTGATCCCATATCACATTCCCGCCGCCAAAAACCGTATTTTCAAATGAAGACCTACTTTTTGAAGCCAATTGAATAGACGGTACACTTGAGCAACTTGAAATGATAAGTACAGAAAAGATAAAAAACAGCTTATTCATCATATTATAGCTTTCACAATGAAATTTCAGCCCGTCAAATCTTTTAAACAGTCTTTAAATTAATTATAAAATCAATTATTTAACTTAAAAGTAAAAGTATTCAATTATTGAAAATCATCTAAATAAAAAAAAGCCACCCGGAGGTGGCTTTTTTATGACATTAATTATTCATCATCTTGCTTTGCTTCAGCAGGCGGTAAATCCTTCACTGCTTCTGCAATCAGACCAAACATATAATTGCCGTAAGCATTGGTTTTGTCATAATGGAAACGCAAACGTGGCGTAATACGTGTCTTGATACGACGACTCAATTCGTGACGCAAGAACCCAGATGCTTTATTCAATACATCTAGAGTTTCTTTGTTGGCGGCTTCACTTTGGTCATCACCAAGTTCACGACCCATTACAGTCACATAAACTTCGGCATATCCTAAGTCTGCGCTAACTTTCACCGCAGAGATGGTCACAAGACCACCTAAGCGTGGATCTTTCAGCTCCTGACGAATCAGTTCAGACAACTCGCGCTGAACTGAATCACCCATACGCTTAAGACGCTGACTACCCGCCATTAAAGACTCCGTTTAATCAATTGAACATCGTACACTTCGATCTTATCGAGTGCTTTGATGTCTTTATAGCCTTTCACCGCAAGACCACATTCCATACCGGCACGAACTTCTTCAACCACTTCTTTATAGCGACGAAGAGATTCAAGCTCACCTTGGAATACAACCACGTCATCACGTAATACGCGAATCGGTTTATTACGATGCAACATACCTTCAAGAACCATACAGCCCGCAGCCGCACCGAATTTGCTTGAGTGGAATACTTCACGTACTTGAGCCACACCAAGAATCGTTTCACGATGCTCAGGAGCCAACTTACCACTCATCGCTGCTTTCACGTCATCAATCAATTCATAGATGATGCTGTAGTAACGAATATCAATGCCGTCTGCATCCGCTTTTTGACGTGCTGTAGTATCTGCACGTACGTTAAAGCCAAGCAGAACTGCTTCAGAAGATTCAGCAAGAGTTACGTCTGATTCAGTGATTGCGCCAACACCAGAACCAATTACACGAACGCGTACTTCATCTGTTGCCAATGCTTGCAATGCTACGGTCAATGCTTCCAAGGTACCGCGTACGTCAGTCTTAAGCACCACGTTCACATAAGGCACATCTTTTTTGCCCATAGACGCCATGATGTTTTCAAGACGCATTGCACTTTGACGTTCAAGACGTTTTTCACGTTCACGTGCCATACGTGCATCAGCGACTTCGCGTGCTTTCTTCTCATCGTTAACAACAAGAACTTCATCACCCGCCATTGGCGCTTCAGGAAGACCCAAGATTTCTACTGGAATCGAAGGTCCTGCTGATTTAATACGTTTACCGTTTTCATCCACCATCGCACGAACACGACCGTAAGATGAACCAGCAAGCACCAAATCACCCACATTCAATGTACCGTTTTGTACAAGAATAGAAGCAACCGCACCACGATCTTTATCTACACGTGCTTCAATGACCACACCTTGTGCAGCACCTTCTTCAGATGCTTTCAATTCAAGCATTTCTGATTGAATCGAAATAAGATCAAGTAGTTCATCAATACCTTGACCAGAATGTGCAGAAACCATGGCTACAGGTACGTCACCACCCCATTGTTCAGGTACGATCTGTTTAGCAGTCAATTCATTCAATACGCGATCTGGATCGGCAGATTCTTTATCCATCTTGTTGATTGCAACAATAATTGGCGTACCTGCAGCACGCGCATGATCAATTGCTTCTGCAGTTTGTGGCATTACACCATCATCAGCAGCAACAACCAGAACCACGATATCAGTCGCTTTCGCACCACGTGAACGCATAGAAGTAAACGCTGCGTGTCCCGGTGTGTCTAAGAAAGTGATAATGCCTTTATCCGTTTTAACGTGATATGCACCGATATGCTGTGTGATACCGCCCGCTTCGCCCGCAGCCACTTTGGTACGACGAATACGGTCAAGAAGCGATGTTTTACCATGGTCAACGTGACCCATGATGGTTACAACTGGCGCACGAGTGGTTTGAACGCCACGCGCTTCTTCAGCTGCTTCAAGTAAGTTATCTTCAGCTTGAGTATCAGAAACTAGAACAGGGTTATGCCCCATTTCTTCAACTACGAGTGCCGCAATTTCTTGCTCAATCGCTTGGTTCTGAGTCACAAGCTCACCCATTTTCATGAGCGATTTGATGACTTCACGAACTTTAATCGCCATCTTCGCAGCTAAGTCTGCAACAACAATGGTTTCACCGATTTCAACATCATAAATTTGTTTTTTAACCGGTTTTTCAAAGCCATGCTTGTTGCCTTGGCTGGTTTTCAAACCACGTTTAGGCTGTTTACTGAAGCTTTGCTCTTCTTGACCACGACGTCCACCTTTTTTCGGTGCACGTGCAGTTGGCGTATTGGTACCACGTTTGATTTCGCGGTCTTCTTTCGCAAATGAATCTTCATAAGCCTGACCAACAAGACCAGCCGCCAATGGAGAATCATCGACCACACGAATTGTTGCAGTGGTATCTTCAGAGGTGTACTTAGACGCCATCTGACGCATTTGTTCAAGCGTACGTTGTTGAGCTTCTTCAGCCGATTTACGACGTGCTGCTTCTTCAACTGCTTTTAATTGCGCTGATTGAGCTTCACGTACTTTTTTCTGTTCAGCTGTTTCAACTTGCTTAACCGTTTGTTTCACAATCGGTTTGTTATTCGACTTACGCGTTACCACAACAGCAGCCTTGGAAACTTCTTGCTTAGCTGTTTGTTGCTGAGCAGCAGCACGCATTGCTTCTAAAGCCTGTTTTGCTTTAGACACGCCAGTTTGGTTTGCAGCATCTGCAGGCGCAGCAGCTTTGGGTTCAACTGCTGCAGTAGTTGCAGTTTGTTGACCTTGCGCTTTTGCCAGTGCTTCAGCTTTAATTTGTTCAGGGTCTGGCTTGGTAAATGTATGCTTCTTGCGAACTTCTACATTAATGGTTTTCGCCTTACCTGATGTACTTGCCACTTTAGCAGTACTGGTTGTTTTACGTTTCAACGTGATTTTTCCTGCATTCCCATCGTTTTGACCATGAATTTTCTTCAAATGGTTAACGAGAGTATTTTGTTGTTCAGTGGAAATAATATCGTCAGCTTTACGTTGTGGTAAGCCTGCGTCACGAACCTGCTCTAGGAGCTTCTCAACAGGACGTTCTACGCTGAGAGCTAACTCTTTAATCGACTTGTCCGGCATATATTTCCTCCTAGTTAAACCATGATTCGCGCGCTTTCATAATGAATTGGCCCGCTTTTTCAGCACCTAAACCTTCAATATCTGCAATATCGTCCGTTGCCTGGTCTGCCAAATCATCTACTGTTACCACACCGCGAGCTGCAAGTGCATACGCGATTTCCTGTGTCATCCCAGCCATTGCAATGAGTTCTGCACTTGGTTCCTGGATGTCTTCTTGTTGTCTTAAAGCATCAGCCAAGGTAATTTCTTTGGCACGGCTTTGCAATAATTCAACAGTTTCAGCATCTAATTCAATTTCATCGAATGTTTCAGCTGGAACATAAGCAATTTCTTCAAGAGAAGTAAAGCCCATTTCAACCAAAGCCATTGCCAAATCTTCTTCAATATCCAAACGTGTCACAAACATGTCGAGATACTGTTGAGCTTCATTTTGCTGACGCGCGTAGAATTCCTCTTCGAGCATCATATCCAATTTATAGCCAGTCAATTCAGAAGCTAAACGAACATTTTGACCTTGTGATCCAATGGCACGTGCCAACTGATCCGTTGCTGCAAAAATAATATCTGCGCTATGGACATCTTCATCAATCACAATACTCGATACATCAGCAGGCTCTAAAGCGCTAGCAATATACTGTGCTGGATCATCAGACCATACCACTACATCAATACGTTCACCGTTCAATTCTGATTGTACCGCTTGGATACGTGTACCACGCATACCAATACATGCACCCACAGGATCAATACGATGATCGTTGGTTTTCACAGCAATTTTAGCACGAACACCCGGTTGGCGTGCAGCTGCTTTAATTTCAATGATTTCTTCAGAAATTTCAGGAATTTCTTTCTTCATTAACGCAATCAGCATTTCTGGGCGTGCACGTGACAATAGTAATTGTGCGCCACGACCTTCACGATTCACGCTATATAAAATGGCGTTCATACGTTGCTTAGGACGAAGAATTTCTTTAGGAATCATTTCTTCACGAGCAAGATATGCTTCAGCATTGTCACCCAAGTCAATAATGAAGCCATCTTTGGTTTGTTTTTTCACTTCACCGTAGATAAGTTCACCAACTTTAGATTCATATGCATCAGCGACTAAAGCACGCTCAGCTTCACGAATTTTTTGCACAATCACTTGTTTCGCAATTTGTGCAGCAATTCGACCGAAGTCAATCGACTCAACTTCAAGCTCACGAATATCACCGATTGCCCATTGTTCCGGGTCAAGATCCGAGATTGCATCCTGACAGGCAGGCATTTCATGATCTTCGTCCGCTACCACTTCCCATTGACGGAAAGTACGGTAGTCACCCGTCTTACGATCGATTTCCACACGTAAACGTGCTTCTTCTGCATGGGTGCCTTCGTAAAATTTCTTTTTAGTCGCAGCAACTAAAGCTTGTTCAAGCGCTTCAAAAATTGCATCACGACTTACACCTTTTTCGTTACTAACCGTTTCTACTACGGTAAGAATTTCACGAGCCATAAGTCACCTATTCGTTCAGATTCTTATTGATTGAATGAATTAATCTTGAAAGATCAAATTTGATTTGTCGATATTATGACTGTCGATTTCAAGTACGTGTTGATTTTCAACTTCGACTTGAATAATTTCATTCTCAAGATCAACAGCAATCAGTTTCGCTTGGAATTTACGACGGTTCTCTACAGCACTGATCAGACGTAAAGCAATTTGCTGCCCAATATAGGCAGGCATTTGCGCAAGTTGAAAGAAAGGACGATCCCAACCTGGAGAAGACACTTCAAGTGAGTATTCGCCAGAAATTGGATCATGCACGTCAAGCATTGCGCCTACTTGCTGGGTTACGCGAACACAGTCTTGTACGCCAATACCCTGACCTTGTTCAAGCTCACCATCTTCATTCATAACAGGTTGTGTGTTATTTTCGTTGGTTTTATCAATATAGATACGCAATAAAGAACGCTTACCCTGAGGAATAAATTCAATTCCCCAAAGATCTACATTACAAGCTTGCACTGCAGGAGTTATAAGGTCTTGGAGTGCTTGAGTTTTATTTGATAGCTTCATTTACTCTCGTCATTGTTGTGCGATTCAATGGTCAATATGACCAGTTCAGACTAACTCAACTATATTAGTAGTGAAACATGACAATTTGACCAATGGATGTCGACACTACACGATAGCCAATAAAAAAGGGCGTAATCGCCCCTGTGTACACAGAAAAACCAAAGTCCACTGTGCAAAAAGGCCCACCATTTTTGTGAGCCTTTTAGAAACTTGGTAGCGGGAGCTGGATTTGAACCAACGACCTTCGGGTTATGAGCCCGACGAG
>NZ_JBYMDJ010000013.1:0-90656 GCF_057766365.1 Acinetobacter sp. GG23 | reverse complement strand
TGCAGTCCGGTAACTCTCTGCCTTCATCCCGACATTTTTCATTACGTATTCCTATGTTTCTTTTTGGCTTTTCAAAGTCATTTCAACTGAGCTAAAACTTGAGCAAATCAAAAACTCATTTCTATCTAATGATGACAATATAGGTGTTCTTCGTATTCAGATTTTTTAATCGGATGATGATGGGCATGGATGTTATCCACGGCATCTTTACGGATACAGCAGCCTTCCACATATTGACTGCTGCCATCCATATAGAATTCTTCTTTCCAAACCGGAACTTCATGCTTGACCCGTTCTACCGCTTCTTCACAGGCGGCAAAGGCTTCGCGGCGATGGGCAGCATATGCAATCGCAATAATCGCCTTTTCACCAATATCCAAAGCGCCAACCCGGTGAATCACCCGCACATAAGACACGCCATATTTAGCTTGGATCTCTTGCTCAATCTGGCGAATCATTTTTTCCGCCACGGGTGTATAAGATGTGTATTTCAGTGCTTTAACCGCTTTACCTTCATGATGATTGCGTACTGTGCCCACAAAAATACCAATACCACCACATTCAGGAAAAGTTTGAATCTCATCAAAGCTATCTAAGGTTAAGGCGGTATCCTGAATCCGTGAAAATCGTTTCAATACATTCATTTCAGCCTCCTGCAACGGGTGAAAGCAGAACCAGGCTACTGTCCGCACTTAGTTGTGTTTGGCGTGAGATAATGTCCTCACCAATGGCACAGGCACAGCGTTCAATCATGGTAAAAGCTGCCGGATACTCCTGCCCAACTTGAGCCAAAACTTGCGCAACCGTGCTGTATGGGCTGCAGATCATCTCCAGGTTTGCAGGTAACTGGCGTTCTACCGCACCGAAGGCTTCAATTTTAATTGTGATCTGTGACATCTTAACCTCCAAGTATATGCATGCTGATTTTGCGGCTGCTTTTATTCATACTTTGATGTTTTAAACGCTGTTCAATCGCATGAAAGCCGTATTCTTTGTTCCAGATATATTGTGATAACGCAGCATGCAAGCTCAGTTCACTCAAAGGTTCGGAAGAATTTAGGGCTTTAATTTCAGTTTTTAGATTCAAAGCTTGAGGCGCAAACAGGCAGTTATAAAATTCACCTTGTGCGGTTAAACGTACCCGGTCGCAAGTTCCACAAAATGAGTTAGTGATGGTGGATATGATTCCGATCGGATGACCATCAATAAAATACTGTCGTGCCGGCTCTGAAGTTGAACATGCAGAGTCACTTCGCTGTTGAGTTACAGCAAATTCAGTACGCAGGCTATCTAAAATCTGTTGTTCACTGACCACATATTCGCTCGACCATTTACGGTCACCATCCAGTGGCATAAATTCAATAAAACGTAAGACAATTTTTTCTTCAACCGACCAGCGTGCCAAAGGCAGAATTTGATCTTCATTAATGCCCTTCATCAATACACTATTGATCTTGATCGGCAACCCTACCGCTTGTGCTGTCTGAATTCCTTCGAGTACAGGAGATAAATCTTTTTTTGTAAGCTGTTTAAATTGATGGGCATCCAGACTGTCCAGACTAATGTTTAAATCATCCAGTCCTGCCTGTTTTAACGCCTGTGCATATTGTTTTAAATAATGGGCATTGGTGGTCATCGAAATGCGTTTCAGCCCCAGTTTTTTTAGCTGCTGAAGCTGAGCAACAAAATGCACCACCCCTTGACGCATTAGTGGTTCGCCGCCTGTAATGCGAATAGATTCAATACCACGACGCACCATAAAATCACAAAAATGGTAAAGCTGTTCAAAACTGAGCAAGTCGTGCTTTTTCATCCATTCTGGATGTTCCGGCATGCAATAGACACACTTAAAATTACAGCGATCGGTTACTGAAATCCGCAGTTTGCGCTTGCCACGACCAAATTGGTCGACAAATTTCGCTTCGGTTTTAAGCTCTGTCATCATATTCATGTTGAACATCCATCTTCAGGCATTTGGCTACAACTGCACACCTATCGTGCACTAGTGTTAAATCGCCCAATCTTGTGATGATTAGATTTGCAATAAGTGTTCCAACTTTGTGCCAAAGGCGAACTATTGAGTTTTAATGCAGAAATTTAAGTTGTTGATGCTGTTGCAGCTCATCCAATGAGTTAATACTGTGAAAAAATAGTGCGTGATTTTTAAAATGTGCCACTTGAGCGTGCAAATCTAAAAAACACTGCCTCAAACTGCGCTGTTTTTGTTCAAGATGGGTTGTAAGGATATTCAGACTATTACGTTTAACCAGACAAAATGGATAAAGTGCCTTGCCGTTGATTTCGACATAAGCCACTTCTGCCAAGCTATTTTTGGCTAAAGCCTGATGTAGTTTGAGTAGCACTTTTGAAGGGATATAAGTCACATCACAAGGTACAAACAGCACATAGTCTGCCTGTACATGTGACCAGGCACTTTTTATTCCCATGAGTGGTCCTAGAAAGCCAGCCTCCTCATCCTGATAACAATCAATACTCGGAATCATTTTTTGATAGATCGAATCATCTCGATGACTATTGATCCATACGTGTGCAACATCGGATTTAAGCTGTTGATGAATCTTGATCAGTTGAATTTGATCATCAAATTTCTGCAACAGTTTATTGATACCATTCATGCGCCGCGCTTGTCCACCGGCTAAAATCACCAAATCAGTCTCAGGATAAACTGCTTTTTTTATGACTTGCTTCATTCAACTGCCTCCGTTTGCCAGGCTTTGATCAAGCCACGAATTTCAGGCAGACATGAACCGCAATTGCCGCCTGCTTTTAAACATGCAGTGATCTGTTTTTCATCGGTGATATTTTGAGTTTTAATGGTATCGATAATGCGGTTTTTACCGACTTTAAAACAGCTACAGACCAGTGGCCCTTCATTGTTGGCCATCGACATCGGTTGACCGGCAAGCAATGCTTTACGGTGCATGGCACTTAAACGTTCACGTTTAAACAGACTTGCGACCCAGTCGCGATCTGGCAACAAAGCTTTAGGGGCAATATACAAACTGGCAATTAAATGACCATCTTTCAATACAATACTGTGACTGATATGCGCAGTCTGATCTTCAATATTCAGCCATTCAAAACTTTCATCCTGAAACGGTAACAGCTCTTTCAAATGCTCAGTGGTCTGGGTAAATTTTTTACGGTCTGCCAGTTCATAGCGTACAGCTTTGGCCGTGGTAATTTTCGTCCACCACACCGTATTTTGAATCGAAGCTTGTACTATTTGTTCAAAGCCCTGACGCACGTAAAATACGCCTTGCCATTGGCTATAAAATGGATGGATGATCACCGGTGTATGTTTAAACTCAGGCTCTCCTGAAATGGCATCCACAACAGGATTGACCACCTTGCCAATGCGGGCATCGGAAGCTACCTGATCGTTCCAGTGAATGGGCGCAAAGACTTGTCCACGACGAATATCATCACTGACCGTGGCGCGTAAAACACAGTTGCCCCATTTCGATTTGACTTCTACCAATTCGCCATCTTTGATCCCATATTTCAGGGCATCATGGGGATGGATTTCACAAAACGGCTCTGCGCGATGGGTACTTAAATTGGCAGATAAACCGGTACGGCTCATGGTATGCCACTGGTCACGAATCCGGCCTGTATTCAGCACCAAAGGAAATTCACTACACACCTGATTCACCGGGTCTATCGCGGTAATGGCGATAAATTTGGCTTTGCCATCGACATGGCTAAAATGCCCTTTGGCATAGATGCGTGCCACAGCACCATCGGCTTGCTGCCTAGACCAAAGCGGCCATTGCAACGGTTGCAGTTCATCATATTCATTAAAGGTTAAATCAGTTAAGCCTTTTAAATTGAAATAACGGAAGTTTGGCGTTTTCCCACGGTGTTCCAAACCTGAATTCTGCTCAGCGGAGAGTCGTGCATGTTCCAGAAAAATGTCATAGCTGTTGTTAAACTCAAAACCGCTAAAGCCCATTTTTTTAGCGACCTGACTCATCGCCCACCAGTCGGCTTTAGCCTGTTCTGGCTCTTCTAAAAATGCACGCTGTCTGGAAATACGGCGTTCAGAATTGGTGACTGTGCCATCTTTTTCTCCCCAGCCTAAAGCGGGTAAAAGTACATCGGCATATTGTGTGGTGTCGGTGTCTTGGCAAATGTCGGACACCACCACAAACTCACACTTGTCTAAAGCACGTTTCACCTGATCTGCATCCGGCAAACTTACGACTGGATTGGTGGCCATAATCCAGATGGCTTTAATTTTGCCACTTTCTACCGCATGGAATAGATCAACGGCCTTAAAGCCAGCCTGCTTGGCAATATAAGGACTTTGCCAGAAATTTTGCACCAGTTGCTGATGACTTTCATTTTCCAGTTCCAGATGTGCTGCCAGCATGTTGGCCAGCCCACCCACTTCACGTCCGCCCATGGCATTTGGCTGCCCAGTCATGGAAAATGGTGCAGCACCGAGTTTGCCAATTTTTCCCGTGAACAGATGACAGTTGGTTATGCTATTGGCTTTGTTCACGCCTTGTGAAGACTGGTTCACCCCCATCGAAAACAGGGTCATCACTTTTTCAGTTTGGGCAAATTTCTCATAAAAAACTTGTAGTTTTTCAAGTGAAATACCGCTACGCACTGCTACATCTTCAATAGATGATTCAGTTTGGCTATGCGCCAAAGCCTGTTCCAAACCTTGAGTATGTGCAGTAATAAAATCTTGGTCTGCATGACCATTTTGCGCCAGATATTGTAATAAGCCGTTAAATAATGCGACATCCTGCCCCGGTAAAATCGGCAAATGTAAGTCTGCTGCTTCACAGGTACTGGTAAAGCGTGGATCAATCACCACCACAAACAAATCACGTTGCTCTTTAGCTTTCATGATGCGTTGATATAGCACCGGATGGCACCAAGCGGTATTGGAACCGACCAGCACTACCATATCGGCATGCTCAAAGTCTTCATAGCTTGCCGGAACAATATCTTCACCGAAAGCACGTTTATGTGCCGCAACCGCAGATGACATACAAAGTCGTGAATTGGTGTCGATATTGGCTGTACCAAGGTAACCTTTGACGAACTTGTTCACCACATAATAGTCTTCAGTCAGCAATTGCCCAGAGACATAAAAGGCAATACTGTCACGACCATATTGATCAATACATTGCTGAAATTTTTCGGCAATTAAATCCGTTGCTGTATTCCAGTCGCTCTTTTCACGCTGTTGCTTGCGACCGAGCATAGAATGGAGAACACGGGTTTCCAAGCCAATGGTATCAGCCAGATTGCTACCTTTAATGCACAGTTTCCCGTAATTGGATGGATGATTGACATCTCCTGCAACCGAAACTTTTTGACCTAATGCCGTGTCCTGCACAGTAGCAGTTACGCCACACCCCACCCCACAATAGGGACAGGTGGTATTGGTGATTTTGCTACTTATTTCTGTGGAGCTATGCAGTTCCATCACAGGGATACTATTCATGGATGCTCCTTTTTATCGAATAAATTCACTTGAATAATTTCTTCTATTTTCCAAGCTATCTAAATCTTTAGAGTTCACGTAAGTATGTATTCTGTCGAGGTGGCATGGATGCCACCGTTTCCCATCATTACAGGACGTAATGTATGGGAAACAAAGATTTTTGTTACTTTTGATCTTTCAAAAGTAAGATCATGCCTACGCAATTATTCTTTACTTATTAGTGCAAAGTGTGGCTGTGCAAATATTTAAAATTGAACAAATACCACTCATGTAATTAACCTGCTTTCTTTAATGCAAAATCTTTACCAAAGAGCAATTTATTACGAATATTACTGATTGGCGTTTGATCGGAAATCAGTTCTGCATACCATGCACCATCTTCAGTATCACCAAACAATACGGCACCAATGACTTTATCTTTTTGAATAATAATGCGTTTATAGATCTGACGTTTTTCATCATTCAAGATAATGTCTTCATAATCGTCCTGCGGTTCGCTATTTTCTAAATCAATTCGGCCTGCCGAAAATACATCACAGCCACTGACCTTGAGCTGCGTCGGAACCGTCGGTGCTTTAAAGGTTAAGCTGCCGTGTTCGGCCAGATGTGAGGCACAAATAAAGGCTTGACCCCAAAGTGGTTCAACCAGACCGAAGGTTTGATTACGGTGCTCAATACATTCACCCACCGCATAAATACTCGGGTCAAAAGTTTGCATGGTGTCATTCACCATCACACCCCGGTTACAACGTAAGCCAGCACTTTGCGCCAATGCCATATTCGGACGAATGCCCACAGCAAAAACCACCAGATCAGCATCTAAAACAGTACCATCTTTAAGTTTAATGTGTGTCACATGACCGTCTTCGCCAATCAGTTGTTCTGTATTGGCTTGAGTCATGATGTTGATGCCCTTCGCTTCAATACTTTGTCTTAACAAGCTGCTTGCACGGCTATCCAATTGACGTTCCATGATGCGGTCCATCAAATGTAAAACCGTCACATTCATGCCACGTTGTTTCAGGCCATAAGCAGCCTCTAAACCAAGCAAGCCACCACCAATCACCACGGCATTCTGTTTAGATTTGCAGTAATCAAGCATGGTGTTGACATCGTAAATGTCACGGAAACTGAGCACACCTTTTAAGTCACTACCTGGAATGGGCGGAATGAACGGCTTGGAACCTGTCGCCAGAATCAAACGATCATAATCTACAATTATGCCTTTTTCGGTATAAACCTGTTTACGAGGACGATCAATTTTTACCGCAGCATCACCGGCAATGAAGCGAATGTTTTTGTCACTATACCAGGCATACGGATGCAGCATGATGTCATCAATGGTTTTATCGCCAGACAACACAGGTGAGAGCATAATGCGGTTATAGTTGCCCCATGGTTCTTCACCGATTACGGTCACTTCATAACGTTCAGGTGCCATATCCAGCAAATCTTCCAGACAGCGCATACCCGCCAGACCATTGCCCACTAGCACCAGTTTCATCTTTTCTTGGGAAGTGCCGTTATTGGTAATATAGGTTTTTTGCGATGTAGGACTGACCCAGACTTTTCCATTTTCAATCTTGCTTGGGAAAACCAGTAGCTTTTTATCTTTATCTTCCAGACAACGCCCGGTTGCCAGACTGAAATGTTGTTTATAGATGGGAGATGCCACGACACGCTCACCTTGCAAATCGCCAATGATGCCGCGCGACATCACAAATGCCTGACTAAATGGGTCCTGGTTACTTAAAGCATAAACCCGTTTTTCATTACCGACACGGAAAATGGCAATTTGCTGATTGTCAATTAAAGCCCCCACACCGGTATTCGGGGTAATGTCATCCAGACTACAAATCTCAACCCAATCCAAGTCATTCATTTCTTTTAAAATCGTCATATTTATTCTCCTTCATTTCCATGAAAATGCTTAGGCTTCAACTACCGGAATACGCGTCACATCACGTTCAACCGCAGTTTTTGGGCGGATTTGTCCACGTTCAATAGCAAACTGAATATGTGGATCATTCTGTTTTTCAGCCTTGGCATTAATAAAGGTGATAAAGCGTTTACGTACTTCCGGATCTTCAACCGCAGTGCGCCATTCATCTTGATAAGTGCCGACCACATGATCCATACGGCGTTCTAACTCGGCAGCCAGTCCTAAAGAATCTTCAAGCACCACGGCTTTAAGATAATCCAGACCGCCTTCCAGGTTGTCGCGCCATACCGAAGTACGTTGCAGGCGATCTGCTGTTTGAATGTAGAACATATAGAACCGGTCGATATAACGAATTAAAGTTTCAGTATCCAGATCAGAAGCAAGTAGCTCCGCATGGCGAGGTTTCATTCCGCCATTACCGCATACATACAGGTTCCAGCCTTTTTCTGTAGCAATCACCCCGACATCTTTACTTTGTGCTTCGGCACATTCACGGGTACAGCCAGAGACCGCCATTTTGAGTTTATGTGGAGAACGCAAGCCCTTGTAGCGATTTTCCAGGAAGATGGCCAAGCCCATAGAATCATCGACACCATAACGGCACCAAGTGCTACCGACACAAGATTTCACAGTACGCAATGATTTGCCGTAAGCATGACCCGACTCAAATCCTGCATTGATGAGTTTTTCCCAGATTTCAGGCAGTTGATGCACTTGCGCACCAAACAGGTCAATCCGTTGTCCACCAGTGATTTTGGTATATAGACCATAGTCTTTCGCAACCTGCCCGATAGTGATTAAACCTTCCGGGGTAATTTCACCGCCTGCGATCCGGGGCACAATTGAATAGGAACCATCTTTTTGAACATTACCGAGGTAGTAATCATTACTGTCTTGCAGACCGGCATGGCTTGGTTTGAGTACAAAATCATTCCAGCAAGATGCCAAAATATTCGCCGCAGTCGGTTTACAGATATCACAGCCTAGACCGTGACCATGTTGCCCGATCAGATCATCAAAAGTTTTGATTTCATTGACCCGCACCAGGTGATACAGCTCTTGACGTGAATAGGCAAAGTGTTCACAAAGGTGATTGTTTACGGTCACCCCTTGACGTTGCAATTCAGATTTCAATACTTGAGTAACTAAAGGTGCACATCCACCACAAGCCGTTGCGGCTTTGGTACATTTTTTTAGTGCACCCAGTGAGGTTGAACCATCGGCAATAGCACTGCAAATATCGGCTTTAGACACGTTATTACATGAACAAATGGTTGCGCTGTCTGGCAGTAAATCAACACCGCTACCGCCTGTTTTTGCTGATGACTGTGCATAACCCGGCATGATCAGGCTTTCCGGATGTTCTGGTATAGCCAGGCCATTCAGCATCATTTGTAGCAGGTCGTTATATTCTTTGGCACAGCCCACCAGAACAGCACCGAGTAGCTTGGTTTTTTCCGCATTCACCACGATTTTTTTATAAATCATGGCATCTTCATCGGCATAGAAATAACTTAAGGCATTCGGCGTCATGGCATGCGCATCACCCACTGATGCTACATCAACACCCATCAGTTTCAGCTTGGTACTCATATCCGCGCCGGCAAATAAATTGCAGACTTGATCCATAACATGTTTCGCAGCAATACGTGCCATGTCATAACCTGGAGCCACCAGACCATAAATTTTATTTTGCCAAAGTGCACATTCACCAATGGCATAAATGTCAGCATTAGAGGTTTGGCAATAATCATTGATCACGATACCGCCACGCTCACCAAGCACCAGACCGCTTTGACGCGCCAATTCATCACGTGGGCGAATACCGGCAGAGAACAAAACGATATCGGTTGCAAGTTCAGAACCATCGCCAAACTTCATCACGTGCGTAGTATTTTCACCGGCTTCGATGCATTGTGTAGCTTTTTGAGTATGAACTTTCACCCCTAGATTTTCGATTTTTGCCCGTAAAACCTTGCCGCCGAGGTCATCAATTTGCACCGCCATTAAGCGAGGTGCAAACTCGACCACGTGGGTTTCAAGGTTTAAATCACGTAAGGCTTTGGCCGCTTCCAAACCGAGTAAACCGCCACCAATCACCACACCGGTTTTGGCATTTAAACTCGCGGCACGAATGGCATCCAAGTCTTCAATGGTGCGGTAAACAAAGCAGTTCTCACGCTCATTGCCTGGAATAGGAGGGACAAAAGCATATGAACCGGTTGCCAGTACCAACTTGTCATAACTAATTACATCGCCATGATTGGTGATAACCGTTTTATTTAAAGTGTCGATTGCATTGGCTTTGGTATTGAGGCGTAAATCAATGCCATACGCATCGGCAAAATCGCTACGGCAAAGGGTTAAGTCTTTGGCAGATTTTCCAGTGAAATATTCGGTTAAATGCACGCGGTCATAGGCTAAACGTGGCTCTTCTGCCAGAATCGTGATTTCAACTTCGTCACCTGCATGTTCAAGAACCGATTCAATGAACTTGTGCCCTACCATACCGTGACCAATCATGACTAATTTCATATCAATTCTCCTTAATCCCTTTCCTTAACCTTGCGCCATGTTGTTACGTTCAAGCACTGCATCTTCAAACAGTTTTTGTTCTTTCTGTTTATGCTCAACCGAGAAGCGAATCATCAGTACAAAGCTTGCTGCAATCACGACCAATCCACCGAGTGCCATCAAACAAGTTTGAATATCCAGCATACCTTTGAGCAAGAAACCTGCTGCGACTGCACCGACGTTACCGCCTGCGCCAATGATGCCGGCTACACCACCCAAGGCATCACGGTCAATGAATGGCACTAGGGCATACGTTGCGCCACATGCCATATGCGTAAACAGTGCAAATACGGTCATGACCAGAATTGCGAGAACTGCGGTATTCATTTGTGAGAACAAGATCAGGAACAAACCTTCCATCAGGATCATGCCGAACAGCACTTTAGTACGACCATCCAGGCCTTTTTTCATTGCAACTTTGTCTGAAACAATTCCACCCAAAGCACGGGCAAACAGTGCCAGTAAACCGAAGATCCCTGCTGCCAGTCCTGCTTCTTTGAGACCAAAGCTAAAGTGTTCGACGTAGTACATCGCCACGATGTTATGAATAAAGATTTCAATACCGAAACACGCTGCATAAGCACCAAATAAAATCCAGACACGGTAGTTGCGTGCAGCGTGCATCAGAATCGCCATACCGCCTTTTTTATCGCTACCGACTTGAATGCCTTGCGCACGAAGTTCTTTAAAGTTGCCTTGTGGACAATCTTGGGTAAATTTCCAGTACATTGCACCGACAATCAGCATCAGAATACCCGGCACCAATAAAGCAATTCTCCAACCCATCGCCTGTTCCACCCCGAACATCACCAAAGCAGCAAGCATTAACGGCATCAAGGCTTGTGTCGCACCGCCGCCGGCATTGCCCCAACCTGCCGATGCAGCATTGGCAGTACCCACCACATTCGGAGCGAACATGATACTGGTGTGATATTGCGTGATGACAAAGCTGGCACCAATCGCACCAATCAATAAGCGGAAGAAAAGGAAAGATTCATAGCTGTTGGCAGAGGCCACACCAAAGACAGGAATACTGCCGATAATCAGTAGTGCAGTATAAGTTTTGCGTGGTCCATACTTGTCACATAAAGGCCCGACAATCAGGCGAACCAAAATGGTAATTGCGACTGCGGCAATATTAATATTGGCGATCTGGTCTTTAGTAAGATGAAATTCACCTGCAATCACAGGCATCAGTGGTGCACAGGCAAACCAGGCAAAGAAGCAGACAAAAAAAGCGAGCCAACTCATGTGGAAGGCTCTCATCGCTGCGCTGTTAAAATTAAAAAGACCTATTTTTGTGGCTTTTTTTTCATATAAATTTGAAGACATAACCTTCTCCTTCCTGAACTGAACGTATTGGTTTATCTGCTATGCGGATCGCTGCACACCAGATTCGATCAGAGCGGACATCGTTGGCCGTCTACAAATTCTTTAGAGTCGTCTTTGACTCAATATAAATTAAGCAATGTCCATGCCAACATAAAAAAAACATCATTAACTCAATATTTTTTATAACTTTTTATAATGGATTAATCATTTTTGATATTCATCCTTACAGCACGTTCATCTGATTAACAACGCTAGAGCTAAGGAAATGAATTGTGATTGTGCTTCCTTGTAGCGCATTTTTGCATTAATACGGTGCACAATCCGATAACAGTTAAGTTTTATATCTGATTTTTATCGAATTAATACAGTTTTAACTGTTTTGGCATTTTAATTGCTTTACATTTGCTATGACTTTTCTTTCAGGCCTTGCCTGATGATATTTTAGCCACTATGCCAAAACTGAAAATCGCACTGATTGATGACCATCAGGAACGTGCCAATTATATAAAAGCCTCTCTGATCGAGCACAATTTCGAGGTTGTCGCCTGCCTGACCATTGACCATTTAAGCATGTTCCGTTTAGAACAATTGCATGCCGACGTGATATTGCTGGATATGGACCATCCACATCGTGACATCATTGAAAGCTGTGTCAGCCAGTTCGATTTGCCGACTGTTTTATTTACCAAAAATAGCCATAAAGACACCATCAAAAGTGCCATTGATGCCGGTGTAACGGCTTATATCGTCGACGGTATTGACCCATCTAAACTGGAAAGTATTTTAGAAATTTCGATTGAACAGTTTAAAAAACATAAAAAATTACTCGGTGATCTGAAAGAAACCAAAAATAAACTGGCTGACCGTAAAGATGTCGAAAAAGCCAAAGTACTGATGATGCAATTGCATTCACTCAGTGAAGATCAGGCTTTTCAATTACTGCGTAAAAATGCCATGAGTCATCGCATGACCATTGGAGAAATGGCACGGCGTTTACTGGATGCCCAACAACTATTACAAAACCAACTCAGGGATTAAGCCATGACAGATTTAGAAAAAACTCAAATCCAGATCGGCTATATTCCCTTGCTTGACTGTGTGGCCATTCTTTGGGCCAAACAGCGCGGCTTCTTCGATGAGCTTGGTCTGGATATTACTTTAGTCAAGGAAGCTTCATGGGCAAGTTTAAGAGACCGATTGGCTTTTGGTTTTTTAGATGCTGCGCATTGCCTGTCTGCCATGCTGCCTGCCGCAGCGCTGGGTGAAGACCAGCTTGGTATTCCCCTGCAAACGGCTTTGGTGTTAAGTCATAACCGTGCCTTTATCAGTTTGAATCAAAAATTATGTTTTGACCTGCAGATTTTCCCTCCAGATAATGCCCAACAATCGGCACAAAAATTAGTCGCTGCGATTCAACAGCAAAAAAACATTCAACTGGCGCATGTATTTAAACAGTCGATTCATCATTATTGTTTAAGAGAATGGCTCGCACTCGCGGACCGTGATGTTGCACAGAACATGAAACTCGCGATACTTCCACCGCCTTATATGGTCGAGGCTTTAAGCAATCATGTGATTGACGGTTTTTGTGTCGGCGAACCCTGGAATACGCAAGGGGAATTGTTAGGGATTAGTCAAGTGATCGCTTCTAGCCAAGATGTTATTCCTCAAGTGGCAGATAAAGTTCTGGCTGTAACAGCGGATTGGGCGATGCAACATCCGAATACACACTGTGCCTTGATTCAGGCGATTCAAAAAGCGCAACAAGAACTAAAAGATCTCGAGGATTATACGCAAGTCTGGCAAATGCTGATGGACTTAAATATTGTGCAGTTTCAATGTTCAGACAGCATTCATGTACAAAAATTTCATTCCATTCAAAATATTATCCGTAATTTTATCAATGAATCATCTCAACCTAAAGCAGAAGACTTTAAATGGCTGATTCAGCAAATGGTCAAATGGGATCAAATCAGTATCAGCGAAGCACTTATTGAAAAAATCAGCCAAAACTGCATTTTATCGTTTTAATAATTAATTGATGTTATGCGTCCATACAAAATATGAGAAAGAATTGAACGTCCAACGCTGTTTGATACGCAATAAAGATTTTTTTGTCCTGCTGACTCAAAATATATAAGGATCTTCATCCTCTTAAAATAGTATGACAGCGCCTATACCATGCACTTAAATGCCTGCTTCATTTATAAGGCTCGATTGTATTTATTAAAAAAATGAGCACTTAATTTACAAATGGATATTAATCTTGAACGCAAGATTCAGTGAGTCATGTTAAAGATAAAGGAGGATTTTATTTATCGCCCTAGTTTCAGTGATTAAAATTCAATCATTTTCCTGAACCAAGAATTAAAATCACAATCTTAGGATCTAAATCATTCATTTGCTGGTATTTATTCATTCAATCCGATTTCTATCTTTTATTTTTTGTTCTGCTGATTTCCACAATTTTTCTCCACATTTTTACGTTATCTTACCTAAAATTACATTCGGAACATCAAATAATGAAACGCATACAACCGCGTTGGCAATTAAGCACCTTAAGCTGTGCATTGTTTACTGTTATTTCCCCAACTTGGGCTGCTGATACCATTACAAATACAACAGACAGCGCTACTAACCAAACTGCTCCAGTACAAACTTTGGCAACCTTAAAGTTTGAAGCAACCCCGACAACGGCAAAAGATCCTGATATCAGTGCAGTTGCGAAAACTATTGTTACTCGCGAAGAAATGCTGCAATTTGGCGATCAGTCGGTAAATGATGCCTTACGTCGTGCAGCTGGTTTTCAAATGCCGACACCCGGCCAAGGTCCACGTGGGGGTGGAGGTGCCTCAGGTATGCGTTTTCGTGGTGGCGGCACCCCGGTATTCTTAATCAATGGTGAACCTGTACAAGGCGGTCCACGTGGTGGAATGTCTATCGTCGACAGCATTACTCCCGACATGATTGAGCGTATTGAAATCACCAAACAGCCAAGTGTCGCCCAAGCTTCCGTCTCTTCCTCTGCCGTGATTAATATTATTTTAAAAGAACCGATAAATAATGCAGGCTTAGGCGGCAATGTCCGTGTCGGATATGGCTTGGCAAAATCAGATCAAAAAGAAGAACAACGTAAAAATATTAGCGTTCAACTCGATGGACGTGATAGTCCATGGTTATATAGTCTTTCTGCCAATCAAATGTGGAATGACAGCACATCGTTTACACAGACGCAAACCAGTACCGAAACACGTGAGCAAAAACGTACGACTGAACGCAAGTCACAAATGCTGGCGCCACGGGTTGAATACGAGTTGGATGATCAGCAAAAATTGGTTGCAGAATTGTTCTATCGGAATAACGAAAGTGATGGTATTCGTGGCGACCAGTTTCAGCATGACAAAAATGATAGCATTCGCTTAAACACTCGTTATGAACGTAAAGACAAGGGCAATTCTGACAAGATTCGTCTTTCAGTTGAACAGCAGAATGAAACGGAATCGACCGAGTCATCACTCTTCAACACTTATACCGATGAAACGGTCAATGAATATGGTATTGCCTATGATGGTGTTCGAAAGTTCAATGAAACTCGTCAACTTAAATTTGGTGCAGATGCACGTAGCAATGAACTCGACAGCAATGTCAGCCAGAGTTTAGACGAACAGCAATACGCATTATATGCGGAAGGTAGCTGGAAATTTACTGATCGCCAAACGGTGACTTTGGGTGCACGTCAGGAATGGATTAACCGTTCGGGCTTAGTTGAATATAGCGACCACCACTTCAGTCCTGTTCTGGCACATCGTTTTGACCTTAACGATACCTGGTCATTACAAACCAATATCAGCCAAGCCTTCCGTAGCCCTAAGGCAGACCGTTTATTGCCCACGGTTTCCATTTCTACCGATAGTGATGCCGGTAGCCTGAACAATCCAGATCGTGGCGGTAATCCAAATTTACGTCCTGAGAAAATTACTGCTTTTGAATCCACTCTGGGCTACAACACGCCATCTGGTGGAATCAATATCACCGCGTTTCAACGTGAAATTGATGACTATATTGAAAAAGTAATTCGCCAAGAAGGTACGCGCTTTGTAGAACGCCCACAAAATCAGGACAATGCCACCACTTATGGTGTTGAAATTGCTGGACGCTATGCATTGAAACAAACTGCAAATGGTCATTCATTTATGTTGAATGGGCAACTGTCTACGGTACGTGCCAAAGTGGAAGATGAAAACCATCAGGAACGTCTGGTGAGTGATGTTGCTCCCTATACTGCAAGTACCGGTCTATCTTATAACTATCAGCCTTGGCGCATTTCAACCAGTGTCAACCTGAACTATATTCCAGAATTTACCCGTGCTCTGGATAACCAGCCTTATGAGCGTACCAGCAATGAACGTGTCAACATGGATATCAGCATCACCAAACGCTTTACCGATGGCTGGGCAACCACACTCAATGCACGCAATATTCTCAGCACAGATTATAAAGAACGCCTCACCAGTCAGGCCAATGGCAGCCTTTATGAATCACGTGTGAATCAAGCAATTCCCAGTGTATTAATGAGTCTGGAAAAGAAATTCTAAAAAAAAACCGGTGCTCATGCACCGGTTTTCCTCATCAACATCCGTGCAGTCAATCATTTGTATTTAAAAAGATTCTGCTTGCTACTAAAAAATTTGACTTTATTTTTTCAATTGCAAATCTTTGAGTAAACTGGCAATACGCAAGGTATGCTGCCTATTGCCTCTTTTTTCCATGATTTTATTTTCGACCCGCCATAAATATTCAAAAATCTCTGATTCATCTGCCTTGTCACAAATCATCATAAAGAGTTTAGGTAAATAATCTTCATATTCGTCACGCATCAAAGGAATACTACGAATTCCTAAAGGATCCCATTCTTTAAGTAGAATTTTATGGATTGCATGTAATAATAATGTGGCATCATTCGTATGTTCGACTTTCATTAAACCTCCCCCCATCCTTAGGAATTTAATATAAAAATCATATAAATTGACTATAATTTACTCTCAACAATATTATCAAGTATTTTTAACTATATCTTCCAACTTGCTTTTATAAAGTTTTAAATTCCTTTACCCCATGAAAAACACTAACTTTTGAATTTTCAATTTGCAAAAACATTGATTATTCAATAGATAACATAAATAATTTATTTACCAAATAGAAAATTATATTTTTATTAAAACAATACCTTTAGCTCTATGCATTAATCAGAAAATCACCACCTTAAAACGAACTTACATTTTTGGTTATCAAATTCCGTCTAAACCCTCCCGGTTTATCTTGTACATTTATATAAAAAATATGCTTTAAGTTCTGATTAAATAATTAAACCCAAAAAATAATAAAAATTCAATTACTTAAAAGGGTAGGTGTTTGGTAGGTAGGATTTTTATCCTGTTCCTTTGATACTCAATTCACGGTGAGGGTCACCGATAACAACATACCAATGGTAGAAGGAATCGCACCATGGCTTTTAAAAATATTGCAGATCAAACGAACGGTTTTTATATTCCCTGTGTTTCTCTTTTTGGTCCAGGCTGTGCCAAAGAAATTGGTGCTAAAGCACAAAATTTAGGTGCTAAAAAAGCCCTGATTGTGACAGATGCAGGTCTTTTTAAATTTGGTGTCGCAGATACCATTTCAGCTTATTTAAAAGATGCCGGCGTAGATAGTCACATTTTCCCGGGTGCAGAACCAAATCCCACCGATATTAACGTACATAACGGCGTACAAGCCTATAACGACCATGCTTGTGATTTCATTGTCTCTTTAGGCGGTGGCTCATCGCATGACTGTGCCAAAGGTATAGGCTTAGTCACAGCGGGCGGTGGTCATATTCGTGACTACGAAGGGATTGATAAAAGCACAGTACCAATGACACCATTGATCGCTATCAATACCACAGCAGGTACAGCGTCTGAAATGACGCGCTTCTGTATTATTACCAATACCGATACCCATGTAAAAATGGCGATTGTAGACTGGCGTTGTACTCCATTGATTGCCATTGATGATCCTAAACTGATGGTTGCTAAGCCTGCCAGCTTAACCGCAGCAACAGGCATGGATGCATTGACACACGCTGTTGAAGCTTATGTATCGACAGCAGCCAATCCAATTACCGATGCTTGTGCTGAAAAAGCCATTAGCATGATTAGTGAATGGCTTAGCCCTGCTGTTGCCAATGGTGAAAACCTTGAAGCACGTGATGCGATGAGCTATGCACAATATCTGGCTGGAATGGCATTCAACAATGCATCTTTAGGTTATGTACATGCCATGGCACATCAACTTGGCGGTTTTTACAATCTACCCCACGGCGTATGTAATGCGATTTTACTTCCGCATGTATGTGAATTTAACCTGATTGCTTGTCCTGATCGTTATGCCAAAATTGCACAGTTAATGGGTATAAATACTGCTGGACTGACCGTAACCGAAGCAGCTTATGCAGCTATTGATGCAATTCGTGAATTATCAGCATCGATTGGTATTCCCTCAAGTTTGTCGGAACTTGGTGTGAAAGAGCAAGATCTTCATGTGATGTCTGAAAATGCACAAAAAGATGCCTGTATGTTAACCAACCCACGCAAAGCAACCCATGATCAAGTGGTGAATATTTTTAAAGCCGCGTTAAAGGCAAACGCTCAAGTGGTCGATATTTTTAAAGCAGCGGTGTAAAACGTCCATGTAAGTCCTCTCTTCCAATCTCTGACTTACATTTCGGGCAATCTAAACTCTATTTTCTTAAAGAGGTGGAAATTTAGATTGCCCTTTTTTTATTAGTAATCTTAAAGTTATTTGACAAATCACTGCTCATCATGAAGGATAAAAGAAAATTGATAATTCCAAATGAGCACAATAATGACAGAACAGACAATTGAACCGCTTTATCAAGTTGATATCTTAGGTTCAGGCTATGAACAAGCCACCTTAAATTTCCCTGAGGATTATGAAGGTCAAGTTATAGCTACATTGGTGCGTAAAAAAGCAGCGCAAAAAACCAACAAGGCTGTTTTATATATTCATGGCTTTATCGACTATTTTTTCCAAACCGAAATGGCCGAACAGTTTAATCAGCATGGCTTTAACTTTTATGCACTCGACTTACGTAAATACGGTCGCTCTCACCTTCCCCATCAAAAATATTATAACGTACGTGAGATTGCTGAATACGACGCTGAAATCAGCCAAGCCTTAGACATTATTGGCGCAGAAGATCATGAGGCTATTTTACTATGCGGACATTCGACTGGCGGTCTCACCACGACTTTATATGCAGCGCATCATCCGGATCATCCTTTAATTAAAGCATTGTGGGTCAATAGCCCTTTTTACGATTTCAACATGAATCCAATCAAGAAAAAACTGGGCCTGCCCAATATAAGCCGTGTCGGTAAAATTTGTCCAGATTTAGAATTCCCCAGTCAACTGAATAAATGGTATGTGACCAGTTTGCACAAAAGCTTAAAAGGAGAATGGGACTTTAATCTTGAATGGAAAAAAGCCACTTATCCTTTGGTTCGTTTAAGTTTTATACGGGCAATTTTTGAAGCGCAAAAGGAAATTCATCGAGGCGTGACCTTAAAAGTCCCTGCCTTAGTGATGCATTCAGATCAAACTAAAAATCCAAAAAAATGGCATAAATATGCACAAAGTAGTGATTTGATTTTGGACGTAAAACATATTGATAAATATGCTAAAAAAATTAACGGTGATGTCACCATCTGCGAAATAAAAAATGGCTTGCATGACTTGGTGCTGTCGGAAAAATCGGTGCGCGAAAATGTCTATCAACAGCTATTTGAATGGTTAGCATTAAAAGGTTTCTAAAAGACTTCTTTTCATAAATCATTTTTCAAAGACTACCAATAAATTGTAAAGTCAAAATCAAAAATGGATTTTAATAGGTATGGGTTTTATGAATGTGGCATGCATGCCCCACGGTTCCTATTCCTTGCGCTGCATTTTAAAGCAGTGCTTAAAACTGACTCAGAATGTTGGGTGTGCGAAACAAAAGGTTTTTCTTGCGAACTCAAAATATATTTTGATGTTCTCATTTTGACCTTTCAAAAGTAGAAATATTGCCTATACAAAGGTATAAAAATTAAATCAGTCAAATGCGGCAATGACGATTTTATAAAACCTAATATTGAACAATTTTTTATTTATGAAAGAGATCTAAAGAAAAGCGCTATAAGCCTTAGCCATCTTGATACTTTAATAAGGTTTGATGCACAGGATGCGTCTTGGGCATCAATTCAATCAGACGTTCCACTGCATCAATCGCTTCAGGAAAACGTGCCACGTGCTTAAGCAAAACATCCGTTTCATTAGCTTTAAAAATGGCATCACTTAAACGTGACTCTAGACAATCTCGCCAAGCACATAAAAAAGGACTTTCAGTTTTTGCCAAAAAAACGCCCGTACACAATTTTAAGGCGGAATCGATATATCCGGCATCTAAAGATTGCTCGGTGAGTAAAAAATCAGCTTCAACGTGCGCCAGTAAACGGTAAGGTCTGGAACCGAGCATTCCGCCTAAAATATCGCGTAATTGTGACATTTCTGCTTTTAAAGTGCCCATGCTGACTTTACGCTCCCCATATAAGGCTTGATGCAAAGTATCCAAACTTAAGCCTTGCGGACATAGTGCCAAAATAGTCAAAATTTCAATTTGCCGTGGGGTGAGCACCAAAACTTTGCCATTGAACATTACTTGCGGCACGGAAAAAGCCCGAACAAACAAGCGCTGCTTTTGATATTCCAGTAATGCAGATTGAATAATTGAGGCGCAGCGTTCAGCCGCCAGCAAACCCAAACTATTGTGTTTTTGCCAAGTGGTGGAAAGATCAATCACTCCAAGCACCTGTTTCGAATAAGGATCAATAATGGGAGCTGCATAACAGACCCAATCATGAATAGACGACATGTAATGCTCATTGGAAAATACACAACTCGATTGTTGGGTTTTTAAAGAAAGTGCTAGAGCATTGGTTCCGACCAGTTCTTCGCGCCATTGCCCGCCTTCAATAAAGTGCACACTTTCTGCTGCACTTTGCATTTGTGGACTCGATGCTGTCCAAATAATAGTGCTGCCGATATCGCCTACCGCCAGTACCATGGAAGATTGTTCTGCAATATGTTTTAAATCTTGTGCACAATATTGCAATGCATGTTCCAAAGCCGTGGGGTAAGTTTCTTTTTGTAAATGAACCAACGGCGCAGCTGCGCGATCTTTGGGAATTTCAGCAGAAGTTGAGCGTTGCCAAGAACTGGCAATACTTTGCCCGAGCTGTTCTGCATGTAAGGGAGAAAGACTGCTACTTTGTCTAAAATGCTCAATTTTCTGTCTTTTCTGGATCAAACTTTGTTTATTCATCATTCCTTATTCTCACAACAATTCATGATTTACATCCACTGTAATAGCTATTCTTGTAAGCCTGATTGAAAAGATTGTAAACCTTCTTGTCTCCAACCTTTCTCCAACCTTATTCCATGTATGCTAATTAAATAATGTACAAAAGTACCTTATACCAAAGCTGTAGATGCGGTTTAAAACACTAAAATAAGCAAAGGAAAATTCATATGCGTTATGCCGATCCTAATCAAGATGGTTCAAAAGTTCAGTTTAAAGCCCAATATGAAAACTTTATTGGCGGTCAGTGGGTAGCTCCAGTAAAAGGTGAATACTTTGACAATATTTCTCCTGTCGACGGTAAAGTATTCACCAAAGTTCCACGCTCAAGTGTTGAAGATATTGAGTTGGCACTTGATGCAGCGCATAAAGCCAAAGAACAGTGGAACAAGTCCTCTCCCACTACCCGTTCCAATATTCTGTTAAAAATTGCAGACCGTTTAGAAGCCAATCTAGAGCTTTTAGCAGTGGCTGAAACTTGGGATAACGGCAAACCCATCCGCGAGACTCTGGCAGCAGACATTCCTTTGGCGATTGACCATTTCCGCTATTTTGCTGGCTGTATCCGTGCTCAGGAAGGCGGCATTTCAGAAATTGATGAAGACACGATTGCTTACCATTTTCATGAACCTTTAGGTGTGGTGGGGCAAATTATTCCTTGGAACTTCCCTATTTTAATGGCGACCTGGAAATTGGCACCGGCATTGGCTGCGGGTAACTGTATTGTTTTAAAACCGGCTGAACAAACTCCGGTCAGTATTTTGGTATTGGTTGAATTGATTCAGGACCTGCTGCCTGAAGGTGTATTAAATATTGTTAATGGTTATGGAGTTGAAGTGGGTCGTCCGCTTGCAACCAATCCACGTATTGCCAAAATTGCCTTTACCGGCTCAACTTCAGTCGGTCAGCAAATCATGCAATATGCCACCGAAAACATTATTCCAGTCACGCTTGAACTCGGTGGTAAATCACCCAACCTTTTCTTTGAAGATGTAATGGCACAAGAGGATGACTTTTTAGATAAGGCGCTAGAAGGTTTTGCCATGTTTGCCTTAAACCAAGGTGAAATTTGTACCTGTCCTTCTCGTGCACTGGTTCAAGAAAGCATAGCCGATCAATTTCTGGAAAAAGCCATTGAGCGTGTTAAACGGATTAAAACCGGTCATCCACTCGATACTGACACCATGATTGGCGCTCAGGCATCGCAAGAGCAGCAAGATAAAATCTTGGGCTGTATTGCAACAGGTCGTGCAGAAGGTGCTGAAATATTGACAGGTGGTGGCGAACGCAATGAAGTAGGGCAAGGTTTCTATATCGAACCGACCATCTTGAAAGGCACCAACGACATGAGAACGTTCCAGGAAGAAATTTTTGGACCTGTACTTGCTGTTACAACCTTTAAAGACTTTGATGATGCAATCAAAATTGCCAACGATACCATTTATGGTTTAGGTGCCGGTGTCTGGTCTCGTTCGGCTCATACCTCTTACCGTGCTGGTCGTGCCATTCAGGCCGGTCGTGTATGGACCAACTGCTACCATATTTATCCTGCACATGCGGCATTCGGGGGTTATAAAAAATCCGGGATTGGACGTGAAAACCATAAAATGATGCTGGACCATTATCAACAAACCAAAAACTTGTTGGTAAGCTATGCGACCAAACCGATGGGCTTCTTCTAACAACCCAGGTATGTAAAGCATAAATAAGCGAACTTCGGTTCGCTTTTTTATTAATGCAGCGCATTAACCAAATCATTTTGTTTGAAACCTTCATTTTTCTTCAGATTCGGGCTAAATTTCTCTTATTCCAAATATCCTGAAAAAATAGTATGACTACAGCATCTCGAGATTTCCCTGATACGATTTATGCCATTCAACATCTTGCCTTTGAAGACTTGGGGGCTTTAGAAGATATCTTTTACCAACTTGGCTTTCGGGTGCGTTATTTTGAAGCCGGTGTAGATGATCTAAACAAAGCATTTCAGCACAAAGGTTTAACCATTATTTTAGGTGGTCCGATTGGTGTTTATGAAACAGATGACTACCCATTCTTACAACAAGAAATAGACTTACTAAAAGTACGTTTAGAGGAAAATTTACCGACCTTGGGTATTTGTTTAGGCGCTCAACTCATTGCACATGCTATGGGGGCAAAAGTCTATGTAGGACATCAAAAGGAGATTGGCTGGAGTGAACTGAGTATTTCAAATACTCCAAACAACTTACTTGCACCATTAAGTGATACAGCTGTATTACATTGGCATGGCGATACTTTCGATTTACCTGAACAGGCTGAATTACTGGCCAGCTCTGACGTTTATCCGAATCAGGCCTTTTCAGTTGGAAAAAACATTCTAGCTTTGCAGTTCCATCTGGAAGTTGCAGCAGAAAGTCTGGAAAAATGGCTCATTGGTCATACTTGTGAATTACGTAAAGCCAATATCAATATTCCAGCGTTACGTGCAGATAACGAAAAATATGCCCTGCCCTTGGAAACCGGTGCTAAAGAAATTTTGCTAAATTATATGAACCAATTGATGAGTAAATAGACTTTAATTTATGATTTAATTCATTTATAACGGTGTCATTCATTTATATAAGTCTCTGATGATGACACCTTTAATCAGTATTGCTGTAATTCATTTCTTTGCATTGATCAGTCCGGGTCCAGATTTTTTCTTTGTCACCCAAAGTGCAATCCGCCAATCACGTACGCATGCTTTATGCGCTGCATTAGGGGTCTCGCTGAGTATTTTGGTTTGGTCCATTTGTGCAATCAGTGGGCTGCATTTTTTATTTCAGAAAATTGCTTGGCTACAACAGGTGCTGATGACTTTAGGCGGTCTATACCTGCTTTATTTAGGGATACAATTGCTGAAATCCGCTTTCAATAAAAATCCGGTGCCTATCTCGAAAAACCAGAATGAAATTCTGCCGAAAAAATCACACAGTACACTGTTAGTTCAGGGTTTTCTGACCAACATGGCTAACCCCAAAGCACTCGTCTATTTCAGCAGCGTCTTTTCCATCGCCATTAGCACAAATGTCAGTATTTTCGAGCAAAGTTCATTGCTCGCGCTGGTTTTTATTGAAAGTCTGATATGGTTTTCTGCTGTTGCTCTGGTTTTCTCTACAGCAAAAATTAATTATTATTATCAAAAATTCAGTAAGAAAATTGACGGCATTACCGGCGGAATTTTTATCAGTTTTGGCTGTCTGCTGATCTTAAACCGTGATTAACGCATCTAAAATAATTTAAACAAAAAAGCACCATCAAGGGTGCTTTTTTGTTTAAGCGCTTGTTAGGCTTATTTTTTCGCAGGCACTGAAGCTTCAGTAGTGATATTCACAGTAACCTTATCACCCACGTTCGGAACATAACCGCCTATACCAAAGGCTGAACGGTTAAATGAAGTGGTTGCATTAAAACCAACAGTTTGCAGTTTAGTCATTGGATGAACTGCCTGTTTATTTAAAACAGCATCTAAAACCACAGGTTTAGTTACGCCTTTTACTGTTAAATCACCGGTGATTTTGTATTTGTTTTTGCCTAAAGCCTGAACTTTAGTGCTTTTAAAAGTGATGTTCGGATACTTGGCAGCATCAAAAAAGTCTGCAGTTTGAATATGCTCATCCAATGCTTTTACATTGGTATTGATACTTGATACTGGAATATTAACATTTACAGAGGAGTTAGCTGGTTTTGCATTGTCAACGTTAATCGTACCTTGAATGTCAGAAAAGTTCGCTGAAGGTGTAGAGAAACCAAAGTGGCTCCAAGAGAAAACAGTTGCAGAATGTTGCGGATCAATTTGGTAAGCAACGGGTTTTGCCAAAGATAAAGTTGCAACAGATGCAACCGCCAAACCTAAAGTTATTGCTTTGAAATTCATGTATTTTATCTCTCTTTGGAATGATTGTTAGTGTATAGGTTTCTTATTTTAATTCACTGGTATAGATAAAACGATATGTTGCAAGAATAGAACACTCACTTGCTTTTACAGAAGACATTCGCCTCAATATAAACGCGTTGATGTTAATCAGTTGATAATTTTCATAAATTATTTTTAATCAACTTTTATTATTCTAGCTCAGGGTCTGATTTACATTATTTTTTGAATGATATTTGAATTATTTAATACAAAAATATACAGTTTAGAGACACAATACCGCAAGAAGATTAGGTGACTTTACAGACAATTGACTGACTTGGTCTATTTAACTTTAAATGGATGAACCCTCCAAAAGCAATTAAAGATAATTAACATATCGCTAAAATAATTAAAGCCCCATGAGGGCTTTTTAAGATCATTAATCTCTTATAACTTTTCAACCAACACACGATCGACTTGCTTAAGACCCGTATGTTTTTCACGATTTTGACGACGCACCTTAATCACTTTTTCTTCGTCCAGTTCTTTGAGCATCAATACTACGGCCATCATGCTTTCAAGGGGCAGATCCTGACCGATCCACTTTTGCTCACCTGGTTCCATTAAAGTGATTTCATCACTAATTTGGTTATAAAGGCTCATATTTTCCTCACTTATGCTGAATAAATGCCATCTCACCATGAATACTCAATGAATGGCATCACTATATACTTATTCGTAAAAACTGCTAGACCAATATCGTCAAAAATTTATCAAAATAAAACGCCCCCCGTAAGAGACGTTTTCATTGATTTAATCTTTTAGAATTAAGCAGTAATTTCTTTTACAGCAGCAACGACAGCATCAGTCGTAATACCGAAATATTGGTATAAGTCTTTCGCAGGTGCAGATTCACCGTAAGTTGTCATACCAATCACACGACCGTCAAGACCTACAAATTTCCACCAGTAATCCACATGCGCAGCTTCAACAGCTACACGCGCACGGATGTTAGATGGAAGCACCGCTTCACGGTAAGCCGCATCTTGTTTAACGAATTCTTCAGCACATGGCATAGAAACTACACGCACACCTTCAAGTTGTGCATACGCTTCCATCGCAAGAGACACTTCAGAACCTGTTGCAATGATGATTGCTTTTAATTCACCTTTCTCTTCAGCCAATACATAACCACCTTTGGCTACGTCTGCAATTTGTGCCTCAGTCCGCGCTTGGAATGGCAAATTCTGACGAGAGAAGATTAAGGCAGTTGGACCTTCAGAACGTAAAAGTGCAGATTTCCAGGAAATCGCTGCTTCTACGGTGTCACATGGACGCCAAGTATTTAAGTTTGGAGTACCACGTAGTGATGCAATTTGTTCTACAGGTTGATGTGTAGGACCATCTTCACCTAAACCAATTGAGTCATGAGTATAAACATGAATCACACGCTGTTTCATCAGTGCAGACATACGTACTGCATTACGTGCATATTCCATGAACATCAGGAATGTTGCTACGTAAGGGATGAAACCACCATGTAGTGCAACACCATTGGCAATTGCAGTCATACCGAACTCACGTACGCCATAGTGTACGTAGTTACCGGCAGGATTGTCCTGAATACCTTGACAACCCTTCCAAAGCGTCAGGTTGGACCCTGCAAGATCGGCAGAACCACCTAAAATTTCAGGAAGTAACGGACCAAATGCTTGAAGTGCATTTTGGCTCGCTTTACGTGTTGCTACAGTTTCAGCTTTTGCATTCACTTCAGCTATATAGGCATCTGCTTTAACAGCAAAGTCAGCTGGTAAATCACCACTTAAACGGCGTTTAAGTTCGGCAGCTTCAGTTGGGTATTTTGCAGCATAAGCAGCAAATACTTCATTCCAAGCAGCTTCAGATTTAGCACCTTTATCTTTTGCATCCCAAGCAGCATAGACGTCTGCAGGAATAACAAATGCTTCTTCTTTCCAGCCAAGTGCTTCACGAGTTAATGCGATTTCATCATTACCTAACGGCGCACCGTGGCAATCTTCTTTACCTTGTTTGTTTGGTGAACCTAAACCAATCACTGTTTTACAGATAATAAGCGTCGGTTTAGTGGTTTGAGCTTTTGCTTCCAAAGTTGCAGCACGTAACGCATCAGCATCATGACCATCAACTTTAATTACTTGCCAGCCGTAAGCGTGGAAACGTTGTTCTGTATCGTCAGAGAACCAGCCTTCAACTTCACCATCAATTGAAATGCCGTTGTCATCATAGTAAGCAATTAACTTGCCTAGACCCAAAGTACCTGCCAATGAACATGCTTCGTGTGAAACACCTTCCATTAAGCAGCCATCACCCAAGAAACAGTAAGTGAAATGGTCAACAACCTGAATATCATCTTTGTTGAATTGAGCCGCTAAAGTTTTTTCTGCCAAAGCAAAACCAACTGCATTGGCAATACCCTGACCGAGTGGACCAGTTGTGGTTTCAATACCCGGTGCATAACCCAATTCAGGGTGACCCGGTGTTTTAGAATGTAATTGACGGAATGATTTCAAATCGTCAATTGAAAGTGCATAACCGGTCAAATGTAATAATGCATATTGAAGCATTGAACCATGGCCGTTCGACAATACGAAACGGTCACGGTTGGCCCATTGTGGATTTGTCGGGTTATGATTTAAAAATTCACGCCATACTACATCAGCGATATCTGCCATCCCCATTGGAGCACCTGGATGTCCTGAATTTGCTTTTTGCACAGCGTCCATTGCCAATACACGAATTGCATTTGCAATACGACGTTCGTTAAGCGGGGTTGTCATAGGTCAGAGTCCAACTAAATCGTTTAAAGAAGATGATGAATAGGAAAATTCAAAGCTGGCTATATTGTCTTAAAAAAACAGCAAGGGGTAAAGCCTAATAGTCAACATTTCAACATTTATTCGTGACTGTATATATTTTAATGGTTGGTAAAGCTCAATTTGACATCGCTTTTAAGTATTGGCGAGTGAGTGAAGAGCGGTGTAATTTAATTTAAAACTGATATACGACTTATTAACGATAAATCGCTTTCACTATATTTAATTAAAATATTATTCACACATCCCCCTTCTCACAGGAATTATTTTTATTATTTACCTGCTCATAGAGGGATTATCATCAAATAATGCTACCTATAAAGTTTTATGAAATAAAATTGATCAATTAATACCCGCTAGACACAAAAGCTGAATAAAATTCATCTTTGAAAATATTTAATGAAAATTTAATGAGTTAAAATGAATGTTTTGTAACGGTTTTTATTGGATCTATAATTTTGATCTACTCCTCTAACTGCGATCATAAAGTTCAATTTATTTAAAGTAAAATATTGATAATAAATACTATTAACATAATTAAATTTTAACCTAAAATAAAGTTAATATGATTTTAATTTCAATAAAGCAGCTTTGAACATCTAATTAAATAGTTGCTCTATAAAAATTTTTCTCGTTAAAACTTTTTCTTTAAAGCGAAATTTCTTCTGCTTATCAGTTTTTTAGATGCATATATCAATTAAAAAGTTGTGAAATTGAAATAATTTCAGTCATTTTGGTCGTGTAGAACTAGTCCAAAAGTCTAACTCGATGTAACATATCGGGTCTTTAAAATTAACTGTGATAGGACTTATGCGCGAGTACGCTGTATTTACCTCGGAATCTGTAAGCGAAGGCCATCCGGATAAAATGGCTGACCAAATCAGTGACGCTATTTTGGATGCAATCTTAACAGAAGACCCATATGCACGGGTTGCTTGTGAAACGCTTGTAAAAACGGGTGCGGTAGTACTTGCCGGTGAAATCACAACAACAGCAAATGTTGACTTCGAAGCAATTGTACGCCAAACCGTAAATGGAATTGGTTATCACCATTCTGACCTTGGTTTTGATGGTTCAACCTGTGCTGTTATCAATATGATTGGTAAACAGTCTCCTGAGATTGCTCAAGGTGTTGACCGTCTAAAACCTGAAGATCAGGGTGCGGGTGACCAAGGTTTGATGTTTGGTTATGCAAGCCGTGAAACTGATGTTTTAATGCCTGCACCTATTTCTTATGCACATCGCTTAATGGAAAAACAGGCTGAACTACGCCGTAGTGGACATTTGCCTTGGTTACGTCCAGATGCGAAAAGCCAGGTGACTTTTGCATATGAAAATGGCATGCCTGTTCGTTTAGATGCAGTGGTATTGTCGACTCAACACGATCCTGAAATTTCACAAGTTGCTTTAAAAGAAGCGGTAATTGAAGAAATTGTGAAAAAAGTGATTCCTGCTGAAATGTTCCATGCAGACACCAAATTCCACATCAACCCAACTGGGATGTTTGTGATTGGCGGTCCTGTAGGCGACTGCGGTTTAACCGGCCGTAAAATCATTGTAGATACTTACGGTGGTATGGCACGTCATGGCGGTGGTGCTTTCTCTGGTAAAGATCCATCTAAAGTTGACCGTTCTGCTGCTTATGCGGGTCGTTATGTAGCGAAAAACATTGTTGCTGCTGGCCTTGCGGACAAGTGTGAAATCCAGGTGTCGTATGCAATTGGTGTTGCTGAACCCACTTCTATTTCAATCAACACCTTCAATACAGCAAAAGTATCTGAAGAATTGATTATTCAATTGGTTCGTGAACACTTTGACTTACGTCCATACGGCATTACTCGTATGCTAGACCTGATTCAACCGATGTATAAGCAAACTGCTGCTTATGGCCACTTCGGTCGCGAAGGTTCAGACACTGCATTTACTTGGGAAAAAACAGATAAAGTGGAAGCGCTTAAAGCCTCTGCTGGCCTGTAATTTTTTCATAAAAAAGCCCACAGATGTGGGCTTTTTTTTACGTAAAAAATCATTATTTCGGCTTTCCTCCCTGTTGTAAAACTTCTAATAATGAAATTTGCACAGGCGTTTCTTGATGATCTTGTAAATAGACATGCACGATCTTAAAAATGATGACTGCTGCCAGGCAGGTTAAAATACAGAAAATCCAGAAACCATACGGACTTTTAATATTATGTGAACCGCAATTTGTGCATTCTTTATGATGGGTTGACTCAATAACCTGATCACAACACGCACAATGATATTGATATAGCATAGCTATGCTCCTACATTACGCACATTCTTGTTTTTATATTTCCACCCTATTTTTTTTGATGGAAGGTAATATCAATAAAATCTTATGTGACTCTTTAGCGAGATACAAGGCTATTTATCAATAACTAAAATATACCAAAAATATCTCTCTTCAGTTTTTTTTATAAGTTACTAATTTATATTGAAAATTAAACAATCTATTCAAATATTAAAGACATCATTTGTAACACAATGCAATAAAACAAACTTTGAATATGAAAGTTGCAAAAAACAGATACTTCTCACCTTTTTAGGTAAAATGGCAGACAATAATCTGGAGTGTATGATGGTTCAACTGATTAAGAAAGGTGGTTTACGCGAACGTGCCAACCGTAGCCGCAGCTATAAAGGTTCAGAAAATACTGAAGCGACCTTAAAACCCAATCGCTATGCTCAAGGCGAAAAAAATGAGGAAGTCAGCACTGCCACTCCCCCATCTTCGCAATCCGTTGATGATCTAGCTAAAAAAGATTAAAACATCGCTAATGCGTCATAGCCCAACCAAATTGCAAAAATCAGGAATAATCCGCCGGAAATAATATCAATATAACTTCCTGAACGCTGATAAACATTTTTGATTTTTGGCATCGACATAATGAGCATAAATAGTGCAAAGACCAAAAAAGTTTGTAGTGGAATAATCACTGCAAGCTGGGTTTTTAAATGTGTTGATGCGGATGAACTTAAAGCTAAAGAAAACACACTACTAAAATAAATCAGGGTTTTAGGATTGGATAAGTTGGTAAACAGTCCCAATAAAAAATGGTTTTTAGAATCAGGTACAGCCTGTTGATCATCATCTAAACGGGTCTCTTGCTTCAGGTTTTTTAAACCGCCATTCAACATTGCCCAGCCCATTCGAGCCAAAAACAGTCCACCAATCAACATTAAAACTTGTTGTATCCATGGAAATTGTTCTATTAGCACAGTAAAGCCAAGTAAAGTCAGCACCACCCAAACTACAATACCGACTGAAATACCGAAAATAATTTTTAAAGTGTTGGCTCTTGAAGTCGATGCCGAACTTTTAGCAATCAGTAGAACATCCGGTCCGGGGCTAAGCTGTGCAACAAAATGCAATGCACAAATGGTCAAAAGCAATGACATAGAAATAGAGGAGATTTTAAAAAAACGTATTATATCGTTTGTTCAATTTTTTGCATGTCTTGCCATCTAATTTACATACAAATTTAGAGCCAATAAAAAAGCCGAATCATCAGGATTCGGCTTAAAAATATAAATCAATAAACTTATTTATTCACATCTTTCATTTCAATTTTTTTCGCATCAGGCGTCACTTCGCGCGCTTCGCCATCAATCACACTAGAGTCATGACGCGGTGAACCACCTTGCTGCTGTTGCATGTCCTGCATTTGACGCATGATATCTGCAAATGGATTTTGACCTTGTGCACCCCCGCCCATGCCATTCATATCGCCCATCATGCCACCCATCATTTTATCCATCATGGCTTGTTGGCGTTTCATCATGGTTTTCATTGCCACAGCTTTCAAAGCTTGTTGTACTGGGGGAATGAGTATTAACAGGGCAAGTACATCAGTAATTAAGCCTGGAATCAATAACAACAAACCCGCAATAATTTTTGGTAAATTATTGGTTAGACTTGGGTCCATTACCATTTGACCTTGTTTCATCTGTTGCAGACCAGACGCATGGGTACGGATCATATTGATCCCGATGAAAAATGCGGCTACAAACCAGAAAAATACGTACCACATACTGCCGACGAGGTCACCCACGCCAATCCAGACAAAGACTTCAAGGATTAAGCCAGCTAAAACAATAAGAAATAATTTCATAAAAATTAATCAAATCTCAATAAAATAAATAGGGTGCAATATTCAAGTGCTTAATCACGATCAAGCTTTTTTGATACGCTTATGTAACAATATGGGCATTATTCTATTTTTAAAGTCTTTATATGTCATTAATTATTGGTATCGATCCGGGTTCTCGCTTAACTGGCTACGGTATTATCGAAAAAGATGGGCAAAAATTGACTTTTGTGGATGCAGGAACCATTCGTACCGAAACTCCTGAAATGCCGGAACGTTTAAAACGAATTTTTGCAGGGGTGGAACGTATTGTTAAATTTCATGGCCCGACAGAAGCTGCAGTTGAACAAGTTTTTATGGCAGTCAATCCTGACTCTGCGTTAAAGCTTGGTCAAGCCCGTGGTGCTGCCATTGCTGCTTTGGTAAATCTGGATTTACAAGTCGCTGAATATACAGCACGACAAATTAAACAATCGGTAGTGGGTTATGGTGCAGCAGATAAAGAACAAGTTCAGATGATGGTGATGCGCATTTTAAATTTAAGCATTAAACCGCAACAGGATGCTGCCGATGCTTTAGCCGCTGCAATTTGTCATGCCCATGCTTCAGGCAGTATGAGTAAAATGGCGGTACTGAATGCCTTAGGTGGTATGGCACGCGGTCGTGGCCGTACCAGCAGAAGAAGATAACTAGAATATTTAAAGATACGGCGCGAAATCTTTACGCATTTCACCAATCGAGGGTTGCTTGGGATAAGTAAAAGTGACTCTTCGACCAAAGCTTCGCCTATTCTTTTTCTGATTGGGATCAATCCGGATCAAAACCAGTTCATCCGGTTCATTGCGATGGTTTATCTCACAAATCATAATGGTTTGATTCCTTTCAATGACCTTATATTTCACGAATTCTTTTTGCACAATGTCCTTAAATGAGGTATTGCCTGAGCGACTTGAACTTTCACCACGTTGCGTGTAAATCACCATAACAATGCAAATTGCGATAACAATTGCCACAACCAGATATTTTTCCATCATTTCCCTCTTATATTTTTTATAAAAGTCATATTCACTACAAAATTGTAAATGCAATGAACTCCGATGCCTGCTCAAGTTCAATTTGAATGATCTTTGAAACCTCGGCACGTGATGGCCCCATATAACTACGTTCGATTATTGTATGGAGCTGATTTTCCGTCCCAACAATAATGGCTTCAACTTCACCGCCAGCCAGATTTTTTACATAGCCTGTGAGTTCTAATGTTAAAGCCTGCTGTTCAAACCAGCGCCGGTAACTCACCCCTTGGACTTTGCCATGAATGATTAATTTAATCGCCTTATTCATCATGACTCCCATTGACCACATGATAAACCGCCTCATTCATATGATGGGCTTGCAGACCTCGTATCCCTTTTTTCGCCAACCAGTCCCCTGCCAAAGCATGTAAGGTGACAATTTCATGTAGATGAATTTGCTCTCCAAATTGTGCTTTTAAGCTGGCCACCATACCTGCCAGCACATCTCCCATACCGCCCGTTCCCATTCCTGCATTACCTTTCGTGCAAATCCAGAGCTGATCTTGCAAAATTAAGCTGCCAGAACCTTTAAGTACCCATTGTCCTGCGTATTTTTCTTGCAGTTGATGAATCGCTGCAATTCGATTATGTTCAATTTCTTTCACTGAACAGTTTAAAAGTTTTGCAGCTTCACCCGGATGCGGTGTCGCATAAGAATCCGCTTTTAATAATTCCGGATGCTCGGCCAAGAACCATAAAGCATCGGCATCGAGCACCACATGTAAATGTTCAGCTGTGTTGATCTTCGGGAACCATTTAAAAAATTGTTGTTCTGACCAAGTATCACGTCCTAGGCCCATACCAAAGCTGACGGCATCGACATGCTCTAATAATTGCTGAATCTCGGCTTTAGTCAAAGCATTGATATCACGTAGCATAATATTCGGTGAGCGTGCCAAAATAGCGGTGTGATGTTTTTCATGACAGACAATAGTAACTTTACCTGCACCTGCACTAAAAGCAGATTCGGCGGCCATCATCACCGCACCGCCCATATCGGCATGTCCACCAACCACAAGTACATGACCATAACTGCCCTTATGGCCAAATGCCTGACGCTCGGGCAATGAAATTGTATCAGGCGAGAGTTCGGCAATTGGACTGAGTTCTGCATCTGTCGGAATCAGGGAAATAACTTCAATCTGTCCTGCAAACTCTTTGCCTTGTCCGGTAAACAGTCCTGCTTTTAACCCCAAGGCTGAGAAAGTGTAATCGGCTTTAATTGCGCATGGTAGGGGCTGACCGCTATTGGCCTGTAAACCACTGGGAACATCAATCGCAATTTTCAAAGCGGATTGAGCATTAATACTTTGAATAATCTGCTGCCACTCTGGACTAAGTTCACGATTTAAACCGATGCCAAATAAAGCATCGATATAACAATCATATTGTTTTTGAAAATTAAAACCTGAATGAATTTTTATTTCAGCAGCGATAGCGTCTTGATAAGCCGTATACAAATCTTTAGAAGAACCCAATTCAGCGGCATAAATCTCGACCTTGAAACCCGCCTGTTTTAAATATTGAGCCGTTAAATATCCATCACCTGCATTATTTCCCTGTCCACAACACACTGCGATATTTTGTATTTTCTGATGCTGAAAAAGGGGAACCAGCCGCTGCGCAATCATCCACGCGACTTGCTGCATCAAGGCATAAGAACCGTTTTGCTTGGCAAACCAGCGTTGCTCCCATGCTTGAATACTTTGGCTCAAATAAACTGGGCTATGATAAACTGGCTGACGCATTGTTCTTCCCTTCTTATTAAATTATGGCAACATCCACAGCGTCACAGAAAATACCTTTAGATCAAACTGATCCTGAAGCGCTAAAAGCGTGGATTAAAGCTCAAGCTTTGGCATTAGGTTTTAGCGATTGTGTCATCGCAAAACCGGATGCTCAAGCAGAATTGCCACGTTTTCAAGAATATTTAAAGCGTGGCTATCATGGTGATATGAAGTTTCTGGAAGAAAATTTAGAAAAACGTGCTGATCCAACTCTACTGGTTCCCGGCACCAAAAGCATTATTTGCGTACGAATGAATTATTTGGTAGAAACCCCTAAACCGCGTTATGTCCCAGATGAGCCTAATGCCGCCATTATTGCACGCTATGCCCGTGGTCGCGATTACCATAAAACCATGCGCGGCCGTTTAAAAACTTTAGCCAGCATCATTCGTGAAAAGGTTGGAAATTTTGAATCGCGTCCTTTTGCTGACTCTGCACCGGTATTTGAAAAATCTCTAGCAGAAAATGCAGGTATGGGCTGGACCGGTAAACACACCTTATTGATTCATAAAAAATCAGGTTCCTTTTTTGTTTTGGGTGAACTCTTTACTTCGCTGGATTTACCCTTCGACTCCCCTGCAACCAATCATTGCGGTTCTTGCACAGCCTGTATCGATATTTGTCCAACTCAGGCTATTGTTGAACCTTATATGTTGGATGCGCGTAAATGTATTGCTTATTTAACTATTGAATATAAAGGCATTATTGCTGAAGAATTACGTCGTGGCATTGGTAATCGTGTATTTGGCTGTGACGATTGTCAGTTGATTTGTCCATGGAATAGTTTTGCCAAGAAAGCCACGATTGACGATTTTAATCCCCGACATGGTTTAGATCAGATCAATTTACTGGATTTATGGCACTGGGATGAACCAACCTTTTTAGCCAACACTGAAGGCAGTCCAATACGTCGTACCGGTTATCAAAGTTTTATGCGAAATATTGCGATTGGCTTAGGAAATGCACCTTTTTCTAATCAAATTGTGGCAACTTTAAAACAAACTCGCGAATTACATGATGAGATTGTGCAAGTCCATATTGACTGGGCAATTCAGGAGCAGTTGGCTAAATCGAGTTAGGTTTTCCCTCCACTTCAAAGCATTTTTCAGTTTTTTTATTTTTCAGATATAAGCAAAGTTTTATCTCTATAAAAAAAATAGCATCCATTTCAAAACAAACTAAAAAATCTCATTGAAAACTTTGCGATTATCTTAAGAGAAATAAGACTTACTTTGTAACTAAATATACAATCTTATAATAGGCTATATTGACTAAAAATAATCGATAGATACTATGAAATTTGGCTTTTTATGCCTTTAGATTTAGTTTAAATTAGGTATGATAAATAATAAATAATGATGATTATGGATTTTCGCCAATGAATGTACGTAATGACTGGACACGTGAAGAAATTCAGGCTTTGTATAGCCAGCCTTTTTTGGATTTAGTTTTTGAAGCACAACGCATTCATCGTGAAAACTTTGATCCAAATACAATTCAAGTCAGCACATTACTTTCAATTAAAACCGGTAAATGTCCTGAAGATTGTAAATATTGCTCACAGTCAGCACGTTATGACTCAAAACTTGAAGCTGAAAAACGTATTGCTGTCGATAAAGTGATTCAAGAAGCCAAAGAAGCACTTGCTTCAGGTTCTTCACGTTTCTGCATGGGTGCTGCATGGCGTAATCCACATGAACGCGACATGCCGTATGTATTGGAAATGGTTAGTGAAGTGAAAGCACTGGGCTTGGAAACCTGCATGACGTTAGGCATGCTCAATCAATCGCAAGCCGAACGCCTGAGTGAGGCGGGGTTAGACTATTATAATCATAACCTCGACACCTCTCGCGAATATTATCCCAATGTGATTACCACCCGCTCTTATGATGATCGTTTAAATACTTTGGATCATGTCCGTCAAGCAGGTATGAAAGTCTGTAGTGGTGGAATTGTCGGCTTAGGTGAAGACAGTAAAGATCGGATTGGTCTTTTGTACGAACTCGCAACCTTACCCCTTCATCCTGAATCTGTACCTATCAACATGCTCGTTCCTATTGAAGGTACACCACTTGCAGAGGTAGAGAAACTCGACATCACCGAATGGATTCGTACTATCGCGGTTGCGCGAATCATTATGCCTAAAAGCTATATTCGTCTTTCTGCTGGGCGTGAGTCTCTATCAGATGCGGACCAGGCCTTGGCTTTCATGGCAGGTGCCAATTCTCTTTTCTCTGGGGAAAAACTTTTGACTACTCCAAATGCTGGCGAAGGTAAAGACAGACAATTATTTGATAAGTTGGGCTTGGTTGCAGAAAAGGCCAAACCGACGGTTAAAGAGTTATCTGTAGATGCAATGGCAAGTTAAATGATTCATTTTTATTGTTAATAAAAAAGTCCTCTTTGAGTAATGCCAGTCTATTAAGAAATTGACTGGCATTTTTTATTTTTGGACTCATCATGTTTTTGATACACGGAAACGTCATTCGCAACTGTTTGAGGCAGGATTACATTAATAAGCTAATGTTTCTGCAACTGATTTGCTACCCAGTAGTAGTGGACGAGTTTTGCGAATGACGAATGCTTTTGGTTCTTTTGGCTAAACAAAAGAACTGACGAACTTCAAATATTTGATTTAAAAAAATAAGACTCCGCGATGAATAACCTAAAAGCTAAGGAGTTTATGGTCAAACCCCTTAACTGAGCAGCATTACCTTAGTGGTCTTTTTTTCTGGGAAAAATTATTCTGCAAAATTATGTGCCGTAATTAAAATACCATAACTGCTGTTTAAATAATCCCCTACTCGAATGATATCGGTACCATTGGCATGATACACGACTAATTCTTTAGAAATCGTATCATAGGTGAATGAATCGAAACTGTCTTGATGATGACATAACCACATTAATGTATCTTCAAGATGCTCATTCACAATATAAGTTTTTGCTTTAAAATCTTTGTTCATTGGCCTTAGCCTTGCCTAAGTAAAAATTTTTACTTATCCATTATTACTAATTTTGCGCTAGAAACAAAGAAGTGAGCTAAAGCTCACTTCTTTGTTAGAAATAGAATTCAATTAAAGTGGCTTATTAACCCCACACTTCCTACATTCCTTATGATTTTCCCCAATTTCCTCCATGTGCTCATACTCATACACATGTAAACAAAATAATTTCATAAGTAATTGAAGCATTTTCTAAACTCCCTTTTGCTTGTTTTTAAAATTCAGTTTTTTTAAATACATTTCATCCTGAAACAACCGTGTGATTAAAAAACCATCACCACTACTTATTACCATATTTTTGAGATAATTCAAATAACTTAGCAACAATTTTTAGAGCAAATTACAAAATTAAAACTGATCTCGACACGGCAGGAGAATCAAAAAATCTATTAAAATTATAGTAGTATTTCATCAGCTGTAATAAATCTTGTTATTCAATAAGTAAAAAATTAAATAAAAATAAAGTATAGACACAATAATTTTTTTAAAGAAAAAGAATTTACATCAATTAATTATGAAGAATTAATCAAATCATTCAATATATTGCCACTAAAGCTAAATTTAACTTCAAGACTAATTTATAGACATGAAATAGAGGAAAATTTTCTGATTTTTTAAATAAATGTTAGAACAGTAAATTTCATAAGGTATTAAAATGCTCTTTAGTCCATTCTTGATTTCATCCTAGTCATCATTTGATGAAACTTAGGATTTGAACGGATTAAACTTTGATATTTTGCCAGTTCTTCATAACAGAACTGCAGTTTTTAGTTTGTATATACTCTCGTATAATTAAATCACTAATAAAAAAAGAAAAATCTCACTAAATTGGTTAATATTTAGGAGAAGTTTGCGGAACATTTGTTTCTCTATTTTGATTATTTTTGAGGAATAAAGTGCTCTACTGTTCTTTCGATAGGCAATAAAAAAGCCCAACATTAAATTGGGCCTATACTCTACTCTTCGACTTCTATGGGATCTCCGTCCTCCGGACGGATATGACGTACCCCATCATCTGCTGGATCAACACTCGAACCATCTTTCGTAATAGTGTTGTACATCTCATCCTCTTTCTTATCATCGATAAATTCTTCATCTTCGAAATCTTGAGGTTCACTATCATCTTCGAAATCTAAAGGCTTTTCTTCATCTATCATGGCGATCCATCACTTATTCAAACAAGAAAGTATTATGCTCAAACATTCGATAAAATTATTCAATACCCAACAATCATCCTTTGTGTAACTAACTCTTAAATATTAGGCGTATCTACGTAAGATTTAATTTATGCCCATCATGTTATAAGTATTACAAATAAAAAAGAAAAACCCAAATAATAATAGATCCTTAGTAAGGTTTTATGTGGCGTAAACCACCCGTCTAGTCAGACAATCAATTAATTAATGACTCATGTTTACCACATTTACGACATTCTTGTGTATATCCATGCTGATGATGGTAATCAAATTCATAAGCATGTAAGCAAAATAGTTTTCGGAAGAATTGGAGCATTTACTTCTCCTTGATTTCAGACAAAAAAATACCTCCTGCTAAGGAGGTTAAAATTTAAAATCAGAAACTACAGCGATAGATTCTAAATACATATTCTATATAAACTTGATTTTTAATCATTGGCAAAAAAATACTTTAAAATTCAATTTAATAATTAATAAAAAATTTAAAATTTCAATTCGCACTAATATCCGAAATTTTGGTTCTTAAGAGCCTCTTCTGCCTCTTTTATAACTCGTTGAATATCTTCTCTCTTCTGCCTTTGTGCCTGAACATATACTGATATCATGAGGCATAAAGATCCCATCATTAATATTCCGAGCAAAATTGCTAGTCTTCTATTTTGCATATCATTGATATTATAGTTAAGTAGACTTATCAATTTACTTTTTTATTATTACGTTTCAATGATGGAATATACCAAAAATTAAATTTATATTTTTGAAAAAATTGAATTAAAACCTATAAAATTTATTTAGTTAATTTAATCCTTACTAATTTTTTGTAATGAAATTTATACTTCGTAAAAAAGAAATAACTTTTACAAGAATAAATAAAAAGCCTACTTAATTCTCTCTAATTAAGTAGGCTTTTCAATTCATAGGTTTCTTATTGTTGTTTTTAAGTTCTTGGAATAACAATAATATACCTTCAAAAACATCGAAAAAAGTATAGAAAATACAACTTTTATGTTTGAAGATGTTTAGCTTAAGTTACTTTTCTTAACCAATGTTTATATTCCAACCCTTTAATGATTGATTAATAATCAGCAATTAATGACCATCTAATTTGGTCAGCGGAGTAAGATTGCACATATTTTTTCACTCCTCATTTTATCTTACTTTTTTGCTGATGAAAAAAGCCAACTTATCGAAATAGCTATGCGGTCTAATTTTATCAATTTATTTTTTCTTTTTTACTAGATCATCTTCTATTTCTCTGCAGTGATTACAAGGTAGCATCTTACATAGTGCTTACATGGATTCAGACATTAAAAAACCCCTTACGATTAGTACACGTAAGGGGTTGATTTATTTGGTGGGCCCAGACAGACTTGAACTGTCGACCAACGGATTATGAGTCCGCTGCTCTAACCAACTGAGCTATAGGCCCTTATAAGCTGAAATTGTTATATATCAACAAGTTCAAGCGAGGCAATACTAACGAAGATTTTTTCAAAAAACAAGCATTTTCGCTTTTAATTGCACAGTAACACAACAATTCTTTTAATCATTTATTTATAACTTATATTTTAAAAAACTTGTGATTGATAAAATTAAGTAATCATAATTTTTTATTTTAAAAAAATAAATCCAGATAATAAAAATATCTGCTATACCACTCAGGCAATTTTAATATTCAACATTAAATGCTAAAAGAATGATAAATTTATTATACTTATAAGGTCTTAATTTAATTACTTAGCCCTTATTTTCAGTATTTATTCAAAAATTAAAAAGAGGAATTAATTTTTCTAAACATTAGATTAGCAACCTAATTAAGAACCAAAACTGCGTTCTTTACGGGATTCTAGAAGAATTTCGATCAAAGACCACACAATAACCAGCGTAAACAACCCGAACGCCAATAAAAAAGTCGAAAAATACATCATTCTTTTCAATCCTTATTAAACAGAAGCGAAGTTGAACCATCTGTTCAGAAACTTATATCTTCGACAAAAGTCTAATAGTTATTTTTTGATCTGAATAGTCATTTTAACTCATTATTAAGACTTAATTTATATTAAGTAATATTTTTAAAATATTTATTAAGGTCTGTTTATATATAAAAACAATTAATACATGCATTTTTAAAACTATATTCATCTGTATTTATTTGTTCATTTTCAACACATATCCTCTTGACTATAAATACGAACAAGCAGAAATTAGCTGACTTTCGAATTGTCTAATTTCCTCCTATGTTAAAAAAATTACTTGGTGAATCCGCATTTAAACTTGCGGGATGGACCTATCATGTTGAACCCGATGTACTTGAGAATAAACAGGTCATTGTAGGCTTTGAACATACTTCGATGATGGATGCAGTTCTTTCCCTTGCCCTCTTTCAGATTTATGATATGAAAATTCATACCTTGATTAAAAGAGAATTATTTAAGGGTCCGATGAAACCGTTATTAGAAGCCATTGGCGGTATTGCAGTCGATCGTAAATCCAATAAGGATATCGTGTCTGTTATGGTTGAACATTTTCAGCAAAATGAAAAATTCAATCTGGTGATTGCACCTGAAGCCACGCGTGCCAAAACTGGTGAAACAAGAAGACCGATACGTACAGGTTTCTGGCATATTGCCAAAGCAGCTGGTGTTCCTATCGTTTTAATGTATGCCAATTCAAATACCAAGCAAGGTGGCATTTTAGGAAAAATATACCCGACTGAAATCAACCATGACTTAGCTTTACTTAAACAACTCTATAAAGATAAGGTAGGTCTGGATATTGTTATTCCAGAACCTAAAAAAATTACTGAAGATAAGATCTAAGTGACATTTGTTTAAAAAACTCAAAACCTAGCCCTTTCTAAGAAAAAAGGGCTTATGGTAGAATTTGACACATTCGATTAGGCATAAAGCCAATCTACAAGGAGCATATTTCGCATGGCGGGTCATTCCAAGTGGGCCAATATCAAGCATCGCAAAGCAAAACAAGATGCGAGCCGTGGTAAAGTTTTTACCAAATACATTCGTGAATTAACCACAGCTGCAAAACTCGGCGGTCCCGATGTGGGAAGTAACCCTCGTCTACGTGCTGTTGTCGAAAAGGCATTGTCTGTAAATATGACACGTGATGTGATCAACCGTGCTGTTCAACGTGGTGCGGGTGGCGAAGATAACGATGACTTAAAAGAAGTCACTTACGAAGGGTATGGTGTGGGTGGTGTAGCTGTTCTAGTCGAGACAATGACAGACAATTTAAACCGTACTGTACCTGACGTTCGTCATTGCTTCTCTAAAACCAATGGTAACTTAGGTACAGCAGGTTCAGTGGCTTATCTATTTACCAAACGTGGTGAAATTACTTTTGAAGACGTTTCTTTAGAAGATAAAATCATGGACGTGGCTTTAGAAGCGGGTGCTGAAGATATTGAAGTTGATGAAGATCAAATCTTAGTCATCACGACCCCTGAAAGCTTTGGTGACGTACAGGATGCTTTATCTGCGGCAGGTTTAAAATCTGACAACGCTGAAGTTGTGATGAGTCCATCAACTAAAGCTGAAATTACAGACGTCGATCAAGCCAAAATGATTTTGAAAATGATTGATATGTTTGAAGATCTTGATGATGTTCAAAACGTTTATACTAACGTAGAATTTTCAGATGAAGTATTAGAGCAACTTGAAGGCTAATATCTTTTCTAATCTAAAACGCACCGCATGGTGCGTTTTTTATAAGCTTAAAAAAACAAATAATCATTGTTCCAATATAAAAATAAATTTTCGCCTCATACCCGGTTGAGTAAGCCGCTACAGTTCAACACATTATATTCTTTAATCACAAAGCTCGAATGCAATGCCACCACATGCTCAATTTTACCAATACGTTTTAAAAGAATTTCACTGTAATTTTCCATATCTTTTGCGACCACTTCGACAATAAAATCGGCAGATTGACCTGTGACTAAAAAGGCATTAATTACTTCAGGAATATTTTCCAGTTCTTCTAAAAACTTAGCGAAAGTATCGGTGTCATGTTTATTTAAAGATACCTGTAATAAAACATGCAGGCTAAAACCCAACTTGGCATAGTTAATATCACGCTTTAAATGCGTCATGATATTGGCTTCAATCAAATGCTTAATCCTTCGATGCACAGAGCTTACAGAAAGATTAATCCGTTCTGAAAGTTCATTTAAATTCGCATCTTCCTGATTCAAAATTTCCAGAATTTGTTTATCGAAACGATCCAGTTCCATTTTTATACTCTTTCTCAATATCCAATAAATACGTAAAATACTACCCTATATCCGTCATACAATAATCACTTATTTTTCATAAATTTTTAATATTATGAAAATATTTTCCAAAGACCAAATTCATTCATAGAGAAAATTTTGATTCATGCTGAGTTAGATGACTATGGGTCATTTAATTATAAAAAAATGCCCCATGGTAATGTCTATTAAATCTTTATTTTTAAATGCTTTGAATTCAGGACTAACTTTAAGATAAAACTGATCAATTGGAGTATCCAAAACACGACCACCAGCTATCTTCTACAGCTGTATAAAAATAGATTGAAAGAGAAGCGTCCTAGTAAAAATAAAAATAGCGCATTTTTAAAAACATATATTACACAAGCAAGGGGTACAGCTTCTAAATTTCTAAGCCTCATAAAAACCAACCTGGGTCCTGTGTAACTGCGGAAACGCAAACAAAAACTTCACTAAGCGGCTTAATTAGTAACCATATCGACATTTCTGCCCTCACGAACTGACCTTGGCAGTCTAAGTGAATGCGACTTCAATGCTATAGACTTAAGCTGAGTATTAAGTAATTTCAATAATGACAACAAGCTAAATTTTGGCGGTATAGAAGATATTTCATCTGCTTTAAAACAGTTTTGATTTCGGCAGCATCGTCGAAGGGATTCAGAGTATTACAAATTCAATTCGCAAAATTTTGGGTAGCAGCACACGACCGAGTTAAGATGCATCATCTTTACCAACATTAACACCCAATTTAGAACTCGGTCAGCCGATTGCATTTGGTTAAGTGGGATTTGGTAAGTCACTGAGTAAGCATAAAAATAAGCACTATAGAGTGTATGTTCCTCTGAATTACGTTTTAAATACCACGCCAGTCTACGCGAGCATTGCGTTCGGTTTGATAAATCCGCAGTACATATTGCCCGATCGGCAATTCAGTTAAAGTCTCTTTATATTTTTTAAATTCTTCAGACAAATCTTCACCATGCTCTTTTTCCCAAGGCGTACCCGGGATTTCCAAAAGTGGTGCAAGCATTGAACAGACAGCAATATCAGCCAAACCTAAACGCTCACCGACAAAATAACGTCCATGATTTTCAATTAAGCGCTGATTCAGAAGTTCAACCAAATCATCCATGCGCTGTTTAGACTCTGCCACTTTATCTGAATTCAGCTGATAACCTTTAGACAACAATGCTTTGATAATTGGTTTTGAATATTTTTCAAATTGGCGTAAATAGCCTTTTTCACCAATCAGAATATCGAGAGATTCCTCGCTTTCAGTCAAAGTATGCGCCAAGCCCCAGCGACGCACATGCATCCCCAACTCTGTGGCTTGATGATTAATTTCTAAAGCTAGCTCACGCTGTTGCAAATCAGCACGTAGCAAAGAATGTTCTGGATAGACTTCATCTAAATACAGTGCAATTTCAGTCGAATCCGCAATCCAGCGGTCTTGGTCACGTAAAATGGGTAAACGGTTTTGCCCTGTTTTTAATTGTGCAAATGCACGATGCACACCTGGGATCAGATTATGGGCAATATAATCTAATTCTTTATGATCGAGCAACCAGCGAGCTTTCTCACAAAAATGAGATAAAGGAAACTGGTATAAAATTCGCATAAAATCTCCACAGTTGTTTTTTTAGCTCTGGCTATAAAAAACCAGCGCCCTTGGTCGGATACTTTAGACATCCTATCTTAGAAATACAATGTACTTTTTATTCAAAAATAGCCGTTTAATCTTTAACGCTAGCCCCTTTATTTTTATACATTTTTTTGTCTTGATTATCTTTAAAGCAGATAAACCACTAAAAAAACTTTAAATAAAAAACTTAATAAATTTAATTTATGAAGATTTTTAAATACTTAACATATTCGAATTCATTCAAAAACTATCATTTTTTATCCTAAAGATCATTTTTCATAAGCTTTGCTAAAGCAATTACTTAATTTTAAAGCTACTTACTTGTAGCGTTTTGATATCGATTTAAGGTGTCATTATGTCTCGTTTAATTTCAGAAAATATTCATGTAATTGAAAACGATCTTGAAGCCATTCATGCTGCTTATCATGTCGCAGATTTTGCATTGGAAGGTCGCAATGACCGTGATCAACAACGCTTCTTGCCTTTTGCTGAAATTGATTTATTCAGTCAGAAAGGCTTAGGTGGCATTCGAATACCAAAACAATTTGGTGGCGCATTCGTTTCCAATAAAACCTTGGCACATGTATTTCGTATTCTCAATAAAGCGGATTCCAGTGTGGGACAAATTCCGCAAAACCAGATTGCCTTATTGAATATGATCCAGATTATGGGGACAGAGCAGCAAAAACAGTTTATTTATCAAGAAATTTTACAAGGCAAACGCTTGGCCAATGGCGGCCCGGAACGTCATACCAAAGACAGTAAAACCTTAAATACGCTGTTAACCCTTGAAGATGGTCATTACTTTGTAGACGGTGAAAAGTTTTATTCGACCGGTAGTAGTTTTGCCCACTGGTTGGCGATTAAAGCCATTCATCCAGAAGGTCATGTGGTTTTAACCATTGTGAATCGTGATGCTGCCGGTGTTGAAGTTGTTGATAACTGGAATGGCTTTGGTCAGCGTACCACTTCAAGTGGCACGGTCAAACTCGACCATGTTGAAGTCGATCCCTTACTGATTTTTGATGAACGTAAATTATCAGCGCAACCATCTTATCGGAGTGCTTATTCTCAGCTGATGCAAGTAGCGATAGATGTCGGCATTGCTGAAGCAGCCTTTTCCGATACCGTTACAGCCGTACAGAAAGCACGTCCGATTGTCGATGCACGAGTTGAAAAAGCCAGTTTTGAACATTACACCTTGCAAGAAGTCGGTAAATCGAATGTGTTACTGGATGCTGCCATCTTGTTACTCGATGAAGCGGCTGAGTATTTAGATGAACTGGATCAACTCGATTCCGTAACGGATGAACAAGCAGCAAAAGCCTCTATTTTAGTGGCTGAAGCAAAAATCTATGCCAATGATGCTGCTTTGCACATTTCTGAAAAGTTACTGGAACTTGGTGGCAGCCGTTCTAGTCTGAGTCAGCACAACCTTGATCAACATTGGCGCAATGCCCGTGTGCATACCTTACATGATCCCGTGCGATGGAAATTGCATGCTTTAGGTGACTACTACCTCAATCATAAGCTACCTGCCCGTCACGCCTGGATTTAAGGAGTAATAAAAATGACTTTATATCAAGAACTTAACCAGTATAAAGCACAACAATTGGTTCATGCACATATTATTCAGTCTGATGCAGAAGCGCTGGAAATTGCACGTGCTTTAGTAGAACAGTTTAAACAGAATGCTGTACAACGTGATGCCGAGCGAATTCTGCCTTTTGAAGAAATTGAGGCGTACAGCCAATCCGGCTTATGGGCCATTACCGTACCCAAGCAATATGGTGGTGCAGAGGTTTCAAGCTATACCGTGGCGCAAGTCATCGCCTTAATGAGTGGTGTAGATGGTTCAATTGGTCAGATTCCGCAAAATCATTTTTATGGACTGGAAATTTTACGCAATACCGGCACAGAACAACAAAAACAAAAACTCTATGCCGAAGTTTTAAAAGGTGCCCGTTTTGGCAATGCCTTGGCCGAATTTAAAACCAAAACTGCTGCACAAAAGCAAACTGCAATCAGTGCAGTCGACGGCGGATATATTGTGAATGGTGAAAAATTTTATTGCACCGGCAGTTTATTTGCACATCGCATTCCGACCTTGGTCAAAGATGAACATGGCCGTGAATTTCTGGCTTTTATTCCGCGTCAAAGTCAAGGCCTGGAATTAGTAGATGATTGGTCGGGTTTTGGACAACGTACCACCGGCAGCGGCACCGTTAAATTTAGTAATGTTTTTGTAGAAGCGGAAGATGTTATTCCATTTGATACTGCCTATTTAAAGCCGACCATTTCCGGCCCGTTTGCCCAATTGATGCATGCTTCTATTGAAACCGGAATTGCCCGTGCAGCATTTGAAGAAACCCTGATTCGTGTGCGTCAAGCGCGCCCATGGATTGATTCAGGTGTAGACAAAGCCACTGATGATCCGCTCACCCTGTTTGAACTGGGTCGTATTGTTGCCGATGTGCGTGCCTCTGAAGTGTTACTGAAACAGGCAGCACGTTCTATTGACGCTGCCAAGCCACAACCGACCGTTGAAAATATTGCTAAAGCTTCAATCGATGTCGCAAAGGTGCGTGCACACAGTACTGAAACTGCATTGAAAGCATCGTCAAAATTGATTGAACTGGCAGGCAGTCGTGGCAGCCAGCGTGAAGATGGGCTGGACCGTTTTTGGCGCAATGCCCGTGTACATACCCTGCATGATGCCTCTCGATGGAAATACTATTTCATAGCCAATCATGTGTTAAACGGTGTATTACCGCCACGTCGGGGGACATTGTAATGACAACAACCTCAACGCCAAATACAGCAAAAAAAATTCTGCTCAATGCCTTTGACATGAACTGTGTCGGGCATATCAACCACGGTTTATGGACCCATCCACGTGATGAGTCACATCGTTTTAATGAACTCAGTTACTGGACGGATTTGGCTCAAACCCTAGAACAGGGTCTGTTTGATGGCTTATTCATTGCTGACATTACCGGGGTTTATGATGTCTATCAAAATGACATTGATTTGACTTTAAAAGAATCAATTCAGCTGCCGAGCCATGATCCCTCTACCCTGGTCTCAGCTATGGCTGCCGTGACACAAAATCTAGGTTTTGGTATTACGGTGAATTTAAGCTATGAATCACCCTATCAATTTGCCCGCCGTTTTGCGAGTTTAGATCACCTGACCCATGGCCGTATCGGCTGGAATATTGTCACCGGTTACTTAGACAGCGCACAACGCCTGATTGGTGAAAAAGGCTTGAAAGACCATGATCTGCGCTATGCGCAAGCCGAAGAGTTTTTACAGCTTTGCTATAAATTCTGGGAAGGTTCCTGGGAAAACGATGCCATCTTAAAAGATAAACAGAATCGTATTTTTACCGATCCCGCTAAAGTTCATCCAGTTCAGCATCAAGGTCAGTTTTACCAAAGTCAGGGTGTGTTTCAGGTTTCACCATCGATTCAACGTACCCCTGTTTTATTTCAGGCGGGCGCGTCTCCTCATGGTTTAGCTTTTGCGACTCAGCATGCAGAAGGCATGTTCATTGGGGGCGATCAACCGGAAAAAATCAAAAAACAGGTCGATCAAATTCGTCAGCAAGCCACCGATCAAGGACGTGATCCTGAAGCAATTAAAATTTTTGTCGGCATTACCGTGGTGACTGCTGAAACTGATCAATTGGCTCAGCAAAAACTGGATGAATATATTGCTTATGCCAGTCCTGAAGCGGGTCTTGCCCATTTTTCCAGTTCAGTCGGTATTGATTTATCTAAATTTGCCGATGACGAAGCCATTCCCTATCAAAAGACCAACAGCATTGCTTCAGTGAACAATAAGTTTAAAGAACAGAAAATCACTAAAAATGATTTAAAAGCGCAGCATGTACTTGGTGGACGTTATCCCTTAATTGTCGGCAGCGGTACGACTGTCGCTGAAAAGTTGATTCAACTGCTGGATGCAACAGGAATCGATGGTTTTAACCTGACCCGTACCGTTGCCCCTGAATCGCACTATGATTTTGTCCGACTGGTGATTCCTGAATTACAACAGCGTGACCGTTATAAAACCGCATATGAACACGGCAGTTTAAGACACAAACTCTTTAATCAAGGCGACCGACTGTCTGCCTCACATCCTGTTCAGCAATTTCGATGTCAAAGCTCCGCCTCAACTTCGAACTCTAACTTAAAGCAAAAACAATCCGCATAAATTTTGAGGTGCAACATGGCACAAACAGCGAAAACCAAATTCACCATTATTGGGGTGATTATTGCCGCCGTAATTATTGGACTGGCAGTCTGGAATCAACAAAAAAAATCTGTTCCTGATGAACTAGTGATTGGTATTAGTCCCTCCTTTGCCAAACCGTTACAGGTCGCAGCTGATGAGGCCAAACAACAAGGCGTAAATGTGAAACTGGTAGAATTCTCTGACTGGAACACACCGAATATCACCCTGAATCATGGCGATATTGATGCCAATTTCTTTCAGCATCAGCCTTTTCTGGATAACGCGAAAAAGAAAACCGACTTTAAGATCAAGGCATTCGCTAAAGGAGCTGCAACGCATGTGGGTTTGTATTCAAAGAAAATCAAAAGCTTTGATGAATTAAAAGACAATGCCAAAGTGGTCGTTCCCAATGATCCAGTGAATCAGGGTCGTGCATTATTACTTTTACAACAGGCAAGACTGATTACCCTTAAAGATCCTGAAAACTATTTATCTAGCCTGAAAGACATTGCGGCCAACCCTAAAAAATTACAGTTTGTAGAAGTGGAAGGCCCACAAACCGCACGTGCCATTGATGATGTCGATCTGGCTTTTGGCTACCCGCATTACTTACGTCTGGCGAAAACGGCTGATCCGGAACAAGCCTTGTTATTTGACTCTAACACTGACACACGCTATGCCATCCTGTTTGCCGTGCGTGATGACTATGAAGATAAAAATGACAAGCTGAAAAAGTTTGTTGATATCTATCAGAACTCTGCAAAAGTGAAACAAGCTTTAGATACCGATTTTGGTGCCAAACTCTGGTTCCCGGGCTGGAAATAAGATCATGTCAAATACAGTTAAAAACAATACCAAACTTTGGGTCATCGCAGCAGTAGTGATTGCACTTGTGGTCGGGTTGACAGGCTATCGCTGGATCAATAGCGATAAAAACAGCAGCACCCTTAAAATAGGTATTAGCCCACCCTATGCTGAACTTTTAAGAAGTGTGGCTGACGATGTTAAAGCCCAAGGTATTAATGTCGAACTGATCGAGTTTTCAGACTGGCAAGCACCCAATGTTGCGGTTCAGAACTGCGATATTGATGCCAACTTCTTTCAGCAGAGTGTGTTTCTGGCCAATGCCGTACGTGAAACGGGTTATAACCTGCATGCCTTTGGCAAAGGTTCTGGCAGTCATGTCGGTTTATATTCCAAAAAATATCGTTCGCTTAATCAAATTCCAGATCAAGCCAAAGTAGTGGTGCCGAATGATCCTGTGAACTTATCCCGTGGCTTGACGCTATTGGCTCGTGCAGGTTTGCTTACTGTAAAAGATATCAACAATGAATTGACTACATTGCAGGACATCACCAGCAACCCGAAACAGCTCAAGTTAATTGAAGTTGAAGGTCCACAAACAGCGCATGCGTATAACGAAGCTGACCTGATTATGGGCTTCCCGCATTATTTAAAAATGGCCAAAGTCGCTGACCCAAATTCAGCCCTAATTGTCGACCCAGTGGATAAAAAATACGCCATTTTATTTGTGACGCGTAAAGACTACCCGGATCAAGACCAAAAACTGGCGACTTTTGTCCAAGCCTTTCAAAACTCTGCCAAAGTTCGCGAAATTTTGAATGAAGATTTTGGCCAAGGCATGTGGTTTGAAGGCTGGAAATAAGGAGAATAACCATGGTGAGTTTCGGTTCACAAATCGATTTTTCCGTGCCGCATATTCAAATCCGGCACTTGAATAAATTTTATGATGTACAGGACAAACAGGTACATGCCTTAAAGAATATTAATCTAGATATTCCACAAGGCAAGATTCTGGGCATTATTGGTAAAAGTGGTGCAGGCAAATCCTCGCTGCTTCGTACCCTAAATGGATTGGAACAGGCCAATGAAGGCAATATTCATATTCATCAACAGGAAATAGCCACCTTAAGTCATCAGGATTTAATTCAGTTGCGCCAAAAAATTGGCATGATTTTCCAGCATTTCAATTTAATGTCGGCAAAAACCGTTTGGGAAAATGTCGCCCTGCCTTTGAAAATTTCCAACTTTAATAAGGCGGACATTCAACAGCGCGTCAATGAAGTGCTGGAACTGGTCGGGCTGAGCGATAAGGCGCAACATTATCCGTCACAGCTTTCGGGTGGGCAAAAACAGCGTGTCGGGATTGCCCGTGCTTTGGTTAGTCATCCTGAAATTTTACTCTGCGATGAAGCGACTTCTGCACTCGATCCTGAAAGTACCTCGGTTGTGCTTTCCCTGCTCAAAGAAATCAATCAGAAACTGGGAATTACCATTGTGTTGATTACCCATGAAATGCAGGTGATCCGTGAAATCTGCGATCAGGTGGTGGTAATTGAGAAAGGCGAAATTGTAGAGTCTGGGCAAGTCTGGTCTGTGTTTTCTAATCCAGAACAGCCGATTACCCAAGAGCTACTCAATCTGGAACAACTGAATTTGCCATTTACCGTTTATCCAGAAAAGGACAATGCGGCTTCACATACCATTTTAAAACTGAAATATGCCAGTGAAGCTAGACATTCTCCTGATCTTGCACAAATTTTAAATCGCTTTGGGCATTCGGTACATCTCTATCAAAGTCATATTGATACCATACAAAATCATTTAGTCGGTACGTTAATCGTTGGTATAGCTGATCTAGATATTGATCTCCAGCAACTCACGCAACAATTAAAAAACCAGATTGCGCATCTAGAGGTATTGGGCTATGCACGACCAACTCATTGATCTGTTGATTACTGGCACCATCGATACTTTAGTGATGGTCGGGGTTTCAGCATTTTTTGCCTTGCTGATTGGTCTGCCGATGGCCGTGATTTTGGTCAATACTTCGGAATACGGTATTTATCCTTCGAAAAGCATTAATCAGTCTTTGGGATGGATCGTAAATATTACCCGCTCCATTCCCTTCCTGATTTTAATGGTCGCACTGATTCCATTGACTCGACTTATCGTTGGCACCAGTTATGGGGTATGGGCAGCCGTTGTTCCCTTGACCTTAGCTGCAACACCTTTCTTTGCACGTATTGCGGAAGTCAGTTTGCGTGAAGTCGATCAGGGCTTGATCGAGGCTGCACAAGCCATGGGCTGTAACCGCAAACAGATTGTCTGGCATGTACTGCTTCCAGAAGCGCTACCCGGTATTGTGGCAGGATTTACCGTCACTTTAGTTACCATGATCAACTCATCCGCAATTGCTGGTGCTATTGGCGCAGGCGGTTTGGGAGATATTGCTTACCGTTATGGTTATCAGCGTTTTGATATGCAAATCATGCTTGCCGTTATTGTTGTACTGATTGTTTTAGTCATGCTCATTCAAACAACGGGCGACACCCTTGCCAACCAACTGGACAAACGTAAAATTTAAAGGATATACATTTCAGTTGTTTTCAATAAACATGAAAGCCATGACCTGACTTTGTGGTGGCTTTCATGTAAAATCAGCCACAATTTTTAAAGTATACTTTGTGAGTCATTACATGGGTTTTAATTGCGGTATTGTCGGCTTGCCGAACGTTGGTAAATCTACACTTTTCAATGCATTGACTAAAGCTGCGATTGCTGCAGAAAACTTCCCGTTCTGTACCATTGAACCAAACACCGGTATTGTTCCTGTACCTGATCCACGTTTAGACAAATTGACCGCCATTGTAAAACCACAACGCGTGATTCCAACTTCTATGGAATTCGTTGATATTGCAGGTTTGGTTGCAGGTGCCTCTAAAGGTGAAGGCTTGGGTAACCAGTTCCTTGCCAACATCCGTGAAACCGATGCAATTGCACACGTGGTTCGTTGTTTTGAAGATGAAAACGTGATTCATGTAAATGGTAAAATTGATCCGCTAGATGACATCGCAACCATCAACACAGAACTTGCACTGGCTGACCTTGAAGCCGTTGCCAAAGCCATCACCCGTTTAACAAAATCTGCAAAAAGTGGCGACAAAGAAGCGATTGCTGTTAAAGCAATTTTGGAGAAAATCCAACCATTACTGGATGAAGGCAAACCGGCTCGTGCAGCTGATCTTGATGATGATGAACGTAAATTGGTGCGTGGTTTTGGTTTAATGACTTTAAAACCAACCATGTACATTGCCAACGTGGCTGAAGATGGTTTTGAAAACAATCCACATCTGGATGCAGTTAAAAAATTAGCGGCTGAAGAAAATGCGATTGTGGTTCCACTTTGCAACCAGATTGAAGCAGAAATTTCTTTGCTTGAAGATGAAGACCGTGCTGAATTCCTTGAAGCAATGGGTATGGAAGAACCTGGTCTTAACGTGGTAATCCGTGCAGGCTATTCACTGCTTGGCTTACAAACATACTTCACTGCAGGTGTACAAGAAGTTCGTGCATGGACAGTTAAGGTTGGCGCGACTGCACCTCAAGCGGCCGGTGTGATTCACACTGACTTTGAAAAAGGCTTTATTCGCGCTGAATGTGTTGCTTATGATGATTTCATTCAATACAACGGCGAAGCTGGCGCAAAAGAAGCTGGTAAATGGCGTCTAGAAGGTAAAACTTACATCGTTCAAGACGGTGATGTTTTACACTTCCGTTTTAACGTCTAATCCGACAGCAAAAAAGCCAGCGCTACGCTGGCTTTTTTATTTTCTTAGATTGTTAAAATTGACTTAAGATAAATCTTTAAGTCCCTACAATATGCAGCTTTAATCCGAGCATTGAAACATCCCTTCTTTTTCGGGCTAAATATGGAGATAGTTTAAAGTTCAGGAAGCCTCGAAACATGGTTTATGAAAGAAGTGCTAACCCGCCCGTACTTTTCCATTTTGATTAATTCAACTTTGAGAGTTAATTAGATACCTTATAATTTTGCATTAGATCCAGTTTTTAATATGAATGGTTTTAATACCTAATATCTTAGGCTATTTAATATAAGCGCAATCCACTATTTTATTCTGATTTAATCAGATCCCGCATAAGCTTAATGCTAGCTTAAAACTAAAAATATGCCGACAATTTCATCCTAAAATTTTGCTGTTTAGCAACCATGTTACAACTCAATCCCTGATCAAATTTGCCTAATTTATCTACAGGCACTAATGCCTTTATTTCAGAATAATGAAAATGAAAAAACTCAGCACAATCTTTACAGCAGCTATCCTCACTATGCTTAGTGCAACTGCATTTGCTTGCCCTAAAGGCACCACCATGACGGGAGGTACAGGTCCAAATCATAAAGGCGGTAAATGTGTTTCAACTGCCCATGCTCCAAAACATACAGCAAATCATGAGAAAAAAGCAGAGCATCAAATGATGAACTCAGATCACAACATGATGAAAACGGATAAAAAAGCTGCAACTTCCGCCTCTAAAACTACTGCACCTCAAGCCCCTATGCATGAAAATATGCACGAAAACAAAACCCCTGAAAAACAGGCATCCAAATATTAAAACGACCTGCCTCATAACGGTACATAAAAAAGCCGGTTCAATAAACCGGCTTTTTTATGTTTAAGCTATGCATGTTAAGTGATATTCACAGTCTTGACATCCATTTCAGCGCGTAATAGACGTGCATGATCAAGCATACGCTGCTCCAATTCCTTACGAAAACCGAGCATAAATACCAGTTCTGCCAAAACAAATAAGGGCCCAATCGCTAAACCAATAATATCATCGGTAAAAGCAGGCTTTTTCTTCTCATAAAAATGTCCCACAAACTGAAATACCCAACCTACCACAAAAATACCAATACTTAAGCTTAACCAAACTACGAGTTCTAGATGGGCAATTTTCAAAGCCAAGGGATAGGCAGCGATCAGAATGATCAACATAATTAAAGCAAAAATTCGGTCGAGGCTAAAATAGTAAATACTGGTGACTACTATCAGCACTAATGCCAAGGTGATTTCCATTCCTGACTGCATCACCCCTGCTCTTGCAGTTAAGCAGAGAATCGCAAACACAATTAAAGGAATACCCACAAAATGCGTCAAAATATTTTTGTGATCTAGGTGATACGCTGCATACTGGCTTAACAGCTGTTCTAATTTGGTCATGTTACTCTTCCTTGCTACACTCATCCTTTCACTATATAAAAAAACCCAAGACAAAGTTGTCGGCTAAATGACAACTGACTTCAAAAAAGGAATTGAAGTGCTAGAACCCATTTATATTAATCATTTAAAACATAACGCGTGGTTTTCACAATTACCTTCAATGTTCAAGGAATTTATTATCAGTCATGCTGTTCAACAGCATTTTGCTAAGGAACAGGCCATCTTTCGTTCAGGAGATTCATTCAATGGCATCTATGCTGTTTTAGAAGGCGCGGTTTGCTTAGGCTATATCGATGTTGAAGGTAAAGAATCCGTAGCGGCGATAGTGGAACCGATTATGTGGTTTGGCGAAATATCACTGGTCGATGCCCAGCCCCGCTCCCACAATGCCATTGCGACTCAAAAGAGCCTGATCTTACACATTCCCAGTGCAGCGATAAAAAATTTACTGCAACAATATCCTCTGTTCTGGTATCACATTGCACAATTGACCAGTCAAAAGTTACGCTTTGCTTTTTTAGAGCTGATTGCAATTCAGACGCAAAGCCTCACGCAACGTTTAGCGCAGCGCTTACTCTTTATATTAAATGGCTATGGCAATCATTTGATGATTGAAACAAATACCATTCATTTATCTCAAGAACAATTGGCGCAAATGCTGACCTGTTCCCGACAAACCGTAAATCAGGAACTGCAAGACTTAGAGAAGCAGAGTATTTTGCGGCTTTCTTTTCGGAAAATCGAAATTTTAGATCTGGGTAAATTGCACCGAATCGCACATGCATCTTCAGACTTTTAAATAACAGAATATACAAATGAGATCTGAATGATTGAGAGGCAGTACCGTTACAATATTTATCTTATTTAGGCCTCATTAGGCCTAGATTAATATCGCACTTATCATTCTTATAGCAATCCATTACGAACGTAATTGGCAAACATTAACGTTATCAAAATCATTGCTACAAGGCGCAACTTCATTTTCACTTTCTGATGTAGATTGGATTGACTGTAATTGTTCTGCTGCAATTACCCCATTACTCACAGCACTCAAAACAACAGCCATACTTATTGATAAAAACACTTTATGAAACAATTTTTCTTACTCCTGATAATTTTAGAGTTAAATTAAATTAGAATTTAATCCAAATAAATATAAAATAACACCAATTATTATAAATAAATTATCACTTGGCGATAATTCTATATAATTATTGTATTATTGTATTATTGTATTATTCTCTTATTCATTCTTTAAAACTATAAGTAGAAATAAAATTCAAAAAATGAACGAAAAAAAACGAGGCCTTTGCCTCGTTTTAACTATATTAAACCCCTTTCTTTTTCGGGTCAGTATTTCCAAGTTCAGGATTATCAATTGCATCCTTACACTGTTGCTTATCTCGTTCGTAATCTGTCTGCTTTTGTGCAACCGAACTGGATTGATCTATCGTTTCACGCGCCCATATTTCCAGACTGGTCAATGCTTTACGACAAAGAGCATATTTTCCTTCAGTCACGGAATCAGTCATTTTGACATTAATACGCCAATCGGTGCTTAACTTTCGGGCCGGCTTACGAACCTGTTCTTCAAGTACGTCCAGTTGTTTTGCATATACCAAACCGTCAACCTGATTCATGAATTTCCAGGCTTCATTGGCATAGCTGGTCGCATCATTAGTGAGCTTGGGTGCAGCCTTAATTTCAACTTTCTGTTTCGGTTCTTCAGATGAGTTACCACAAGCCTGCAATGCAAAAATACTGCACAGTACAGAAATCATCACTATTGCACGTGATTTGAACGCAAACATATCCGCTGCCTATACAAACATTTCGGCACTATGCTAGTGAATTCGGGTAGAATACTCAATCAACATTTTCCCCTCATTGTCTAATTCTCCTTAGGTGTGTCGTGTCTGAGCACAAAATCCTTCCAGTACAAGCTGCTGGCTTTTGGCAAGGCGCTAAAGATAGTCAAGCCATTATTTTTACCTATCTTCCTGTTTCTTTTGCTTTCGGTGTTTCTGCAACACAATTTGGCTTTACTCCTTGGGAGGCCCTGTTTTTATCCTGCTCTATGTATGCTGGTGCCAGTCAGTTTTTAGTGGTGGCTTTACTGGGTAGTGGTACATCCATCTGGATGACAGCCCTCACCGTGATTGCTTTGGATATTCGCCATTTACTCTATGGTCCAGCCCTTCAAAACCTGATTCAAGATAAATTAAACCTAAAAAAGACAGCCTTTTGGGCGTGGGGTCTAACCGATGAAGTGTTTGCTTCCGGGATGATTAAACTATCGCAACGTCGTCAGGAATGGTCTGAGTCCTGGATGTTGGGGGTAAGCCTGTTCAGCTGGATATCATGGGCTTTAGGTTCGTTCTTAGGGGGCTTATTCGCGGACCAAGTCAGTCACTTACCGCAATTCTTGCAAGCCGCACTGGATTTTCTGCTTCCTGCCCTGTTCTTGAGCTTCCTGCTGGCGGCATTTGAAAAGAAACATACTTTTATCGTCGCTGTCTGTTTAATAATTTCCGCTATCGCCTACTATTTCATTAATTTATCGGCTGCGATTTTCATTGGAATTTTATCTGGTATTTTAGCCGGTTTATTTAAGCATTATATTTTAAAACAGCATGATGATGAATTTGGAGAGCCTCATGAATCTTGAAATTATTCTGGTGGGGATCATTGTCGGAATTGCCAATTTTGCTTCACGTTTCGGTCCTTTTTATGTGCTTCAAAAACATCAGCAAAAATCACAAAAACGTGGCTCGGTCTGGATCAAAATTGCTTTAGGCAGTATTGGTATTGCCGCGATTAGTTCCATGCTGGTGGTCGCCACTCTTCCGCCGCTGATGGAAACACCAAATAAAAGCTTTGCCATGCTGATGGGTTTTCTAACCTTAGCCAGTCTGTATTTTAAGTTTAAGCAAATTGTTCCTGCGACTTTAACCGCAGCCGTGACGTATGGTTTGATTTATACTTACCTGCCTTTTTATTTCTAAAGCCTATAGATCCAAACTCCCTATCAAGGGCCTTCTTTTCAAAGAAGAATTTAAGGAGATTTTTTTAACAACTTTATAAATAAAATTGTTAGACAATATCATTATTTTATGTGAATCCAGGCTTATCACCCCAATCAGTTCTGCTATGCTAAAAGCCCATAAAATCAAGCATGGATGATTTACATGAGCGTGACTATTGGTACTCCCCTTCAAGCTTCTGCGTTTAAAGTTTTGCTATTAGGTTCAGGAGAGTTGGGTAAAGAAGTGGTGATTTCTCTGCAACGTCTCGGCGTGGAGGTTCACGCTGCTGACCGTTATGATCACGCACCTGCCATGCAAGTTGCACATTATGCTTATACTTTAAATATGGCAAATGCCGAACAACTCAAACAACTGATACAACAAGTTAAACCCAACCTCATTATTCCTGAAATTGAAGCCATTGCGACTGAAGTTTTAGTTGATATTGAACAACAAAATATTGCGACTGTTATTCCATCAGCAAAAGCCGTCAACCTCACCATGAACCGTGAAGGTATCCGCCGTTTGGCCGCCGAAGAACTGGGTTTACCAACTTCTGCCTATCGTTTTGCCGACTCGATTGAATCTTTCCGCGCGGCTTGTGATGATATTGGCTATCCGAATTTCGTCAAACCAGTGATGTCTTCTTCAGGTAAAGGACAATCGCGGGTTAAAAATTTTGATGAGGTTGATGCAGCTTGGGAATATGCCCAAACTGGCGGTCGTGTGAATCAAGGCAAAGTCATTGTGGAATCACAAATTGATTTCGACTTTGAAATTACCTTACTGACAGTTCGGGCTAAAAATGCAGAAACGGGTGAAATCGAAACTCAATACTGCGACCCGATCGGACATCGTCAAGATGCTGGCGATTATGTCGAAAGCTGGCAGCCTCAAGCTATGACTCCAGCAGCTTTAGAGGAATCTAAACGGATTGCACATAAAGTAACAGCAGCCTTGGGCGGTTGCGGTATTTTCGGAGTCGAACTGTTTGTCAAAGGCGATAAAGTATGGTTTAGTGAAGTATCACCACGTCCGCATGATACGGGGCTTGTGACACTTGCATCGCAATTCCAGAGCGAATTTGAACTGCACGCACGTGCCATTTTAGGCCTGCCTGTGAATACAACACGCCATAGCGTTGCAGCAAGTGCAGTTATTTATGCGGGTGTTGATGATCACAATCTGTCTTTTTCTGGCTTAAATCTTGCTTTATCTAATCCGGACACAGATTTACGGCTTTTTGGTAAACCCGAAGGTTTTAAACGTCGTCGCATGGGTGTGGCAACGGCACGTGCCGAAACAACCGATCAAGCACGTGAACTTGCATTGCATACGGCGACTCAAGTCATTGTTCAGCAAAACTAAACGTATCACCTTATTTATGGATCTCTGTTCATGATCAATACCTCTCCGCTGTTGAATTACGTTAAAAGTAACCATGACATTCAGGCGATCAATCAATGGCGCACCGATGTTGAAAATCAGCTTCAGGAAGGTTTTGAAAATGGACAGTCAATCCGAGAAATCATTTTGGCCCGATCAAATCTGATTGATGAGGCATTGGAATTCCTCTGGAGGCATGCTGAACTGGATCAGACTGATCTGGGACTATTTGCCGTTGGCGGTTATGGCCGTCGGGAAATGTTACCCTATTCCGATATCGACATCATGATTTTATCAGAAGATGAAATCACTCCAGATCAGGAAAAGTTGATTTCAACCTTTATCTCCTCCCTTTGGGATGTCGGTAATTTTAAACCGGGCATTAGTGTACGTACCATTTCCCACTGTGTGGAACAGGCTACCAGCGATTTAACTGTAGCCACTGCCCTGATTGAGTCACGCTTGATTATTGGCAATCAACATTTAGCCAAATGGCCGCGTCGTATTGTTTCGCAAACCTGGACAGATAAAACCTTTTTTGATGCCAAAATGGATGAGCAGGCACGACGTCATGCCCAGCACAACAATACTGAAAGTAATTTAGAACCAGATATTAAAAATGCACCGGGCGGTATTCGTGATATTAACCAAATTGGCTGGATTGCAAAACGCCATTTTCGGGTCAATCGCATTTATGATCTGGTACATTTAGGTTTTATTTCCGATTTTGAACTAGGGGTATTAGAAGAAGCGGAAAGTTTTTTGTGGGAAATCCGCCATCATTTACACCGCTTAACCAAGCGTGATGAAAACCGTCTGTTGTTCGATTACCAACGCGACATTGCAGCCCTGTTTGGCTACACCCGTGAAGAACATCAGCCACCCAACTATCCAATCGAACAATTCATGAAGCGTTATTATCGTAGCGCGCAGCAAGTCTCAACACTCAATGAAATGCTGCTGGCTTACTTTAATGAATCGGTGATTACGCCACGTTTGCCCAACTATGAACGCAAAATTGAAGAAATTAATGAAAACTTCAAACTGGTGGATGGCAAACTCGCGGTACAGCATCATAAAATTTTCTCAGAACGTCCAAGCGCAATTCTAGAAATTTTCTATTTATTGGCCAATCGCCCTGAAATTGAAGGCATTCGCGCACGCACCTTGCGTCTTCTGATCCTTGCGGCAAAACGTATTGATCAAAACTACAGAGATAATCCTCAACATCAAGCCTTGTTTATGGCGATTATTCGTTCACCGCATCGTCTTTATGACACTTTGGTTGCGATGAAGCGATATAGCGTTTTAGGCAATTATATTCCTGCATTTGGCCAAATTATGGGCCTGATGCAATATGACCTGTTCCATATTTATACCGTAGATGCGCATACCCTATTATTGCTGCGCAATTTAAACCGCTTTAAAGAGCCTGAATTTGCAAAAAATTTCCCTGTGGTCAGTTCAGTGTTCCAGCGTCTGGCACGTCGCGATATTGTTTATTTGGCTGCTCTATTCCATGATATTGCCAAAGGTCGTGGCGGTGATCACAGTGAATTGGGTGCAGAAGATGCAATCAAGTTCTGTCGCAAACATGGCTTTACTGAACGTGAATGCAATCTGGTGGCATGGCTGATTCAAAGCCATTTGCTCATGTCGATGACGGCGCAGAAAAAAGATATTTCCGATCCTGACGTGGTTCAAGCTTTCGCTGAAAAACTTGGTGATATGGAACATCTGGATTATCTGTATACCTTGACGGTGGCAGATATTAACGCGACCAATCCAAAACTTTGGAATACCTGGCGTGCTTCCTTAATGCGTCAGCTTTACACCCATGCCCGTGATGTAATTCGTACCGGTCTGGGGCGTCCTGTCGATTATCAAATGCTGATTGAGGACACCAAATTTGCAGCAAGTGAACTGCTGGTCAATGATTTCTCGCTATACGATGTAGAAACGGTTTGGCAGGAACTTGGCGATGAGTATTTCATTAAAGAATCAGCCGATGAAATTGCCTGGCATACCCGTGCCATCTTGCAACATGGCAACAATACTGAACCTTTGGTGTTAATGCGTGCCCATCGTCAATATGCCCAAGATGCGGTTCAGATCTTTATTTACACGCAAGATCAGCCCAATTTATTTGCCACTACAGTGGCTGTATTTGACCGGATGAATCTTGACGTTCAAGATGCACGAATTATTACGGCATCCACTGCATTTAGCCTGGACACCTATGTAGTGCTTGACCGTTTTGGTACCTTGCTGACCGATCCTGAACGTGAAGAAACCGTGATTGAGGCTTTAGTCAAAGCACTCAGTCAATCGGATAAATATCCAGGTTTAATGCAACGTCGCATTCCACGCCAGTTACGTCATTTTGATATTGAAAATACTGTTGATATCACCATGAATGCTGCGCTACAGCAAAACATGGTGGAAATAGCAACACTTGACCATCCGGGCTTGCTTGCCAAAATAGGCGGTTTATTTATGATGCAAGGTTTGGATATTCACTCTGCTAGAATTGCGACCTTGGGTGAACGCGCAGAAGATATTTTCTTTGTCACTAAAAAAGATGGCATTCCCATGTCCGATTCAGAAGCTCAAACTTTTGCTGCTCAATTAAAATTGGCACTGGATGAAGCCTCGAATCAAGTCTCTGGCCAACATTAACTTAAATTAAGCGGTATCGATTTCATGAACTCAAGTTTGTCACTGTTGCACCCCTATCCTTTTGAAAAGTTAAATAAACTTTTTCAGGATATAAAACCTGCAGATTTACCACTGATTCCATTATCGATTGGTGAACCGAAACATCCTGCGCCAGAGTTTGTAAAACAGGCAATTATTGACAACTTTAAGCATTTATCGACTTATCCAAACAGTAAAGGCCTACCAGAGCTGCGTCAAAGCATTGCCCACTGGCTTACTCGTCGTTTTAAGCTGAATAGCATGAGTGCTGAAAGTAATGTTCTTCCTGTATCTGGTACACGTGAAGCGATCTTCTCTTTTGTTCAAGCTTTGGTGAACCGTGAAGATGCACCTTATGTGGTTATGCCAAATCCTTTTTATCAAATTTATGAAGGTGCAACTTTACTTGCAGGGGCAAAACCGTACTTCATTAACTGTACTGAAGAAAACAATTACCTCGGTGATTTTGATGCCGTTCCTGCAGAAGTCTGGGAAAAAACAGTATTACTGTTTGTCTGCACACCGGGTAACCCAACCGGTGCGGTATTGTCTAAAGAACAGTTCAAGAAATTGATTGAACTTTCAGACAAATACGACTTTGTCATTGCGTCGGATGAATGTTATTCAGAACTCTGGTTTGATCAAGCACCAGTCGGCTTACTTGAAGTCTGTGCTGAAATTGGACGTGACGACTATAAAAACTGTGTCGTGTTTCACTCACTTTCTAAACGCTCAAACTTACCGGGTATGCGTTCAGGTTTTGTAGCGGGTGATGCAGCATTACTTAAACCGTATTTGCAATATCGTACTTATCACGGTGCAGCAATGCCGGTGCAACATCAACTGGCGTCTATTGCCGCTTGGGATGATGAAGCACATGTGGAAGAAAACCGTAAACTGTATCGTGCCAAATTTGAACTATTTCAAAATGAACTCGGTCAGTTATTGCCACTGAAAAAACCGGATGCAGGCTTTTATTACTGGTTAAAAGTCGACAATGATGAAGCTTTTGCAAAAATGTTAATGGAAAAAGCGCATATTAAAGTGCTTCCTGGACGTTATCTGTCTCGTGATACCGAACAAGGCAATCCGGGTGAAAACCATGTACGTCTAGCTTTGGTTGCAGATATTTCGCAGTGTGAACAAGCCATTCAGCGTTTAAAAGCGATTTTATAAACACTCTACTCATTTAAAAAATCTAAACAGCATTTTTTTAGATAAATTTAGGGCGATCAATTGATCGCCCTATTTTACTTTAGTCAGTAATTGCTTTTGACTACTTTGCCAAAGCAGCTTCAACTTCATTTTCTAATTCTTCAGGTTTCGTGGTCGGTGCAAAACGGTTTAACACCTTGCCATCTTTACCAATCAAGAACTTGGTAAAATTCCATTTAATCCCATTGCCTAGAATTCCTTTGCTGTTATTAGTCAAATAACGGAATAAAATGTGCGCTTCTGGGCCTTTCACATCCACCTTTGAAAACATGGGAAATGTTACCCCATAGTTTTTTTGGCAGTAAGCCCCGATTTGTTCATTAGAGCCAGGATCTTGACCGCCAAACTGGTTACAGGGGAATCCCAAAACCTCGAGACCTTGATCTTTGTATTTCTCATACAACTTTTCAAGACCTGCAAACTGGGGGGTAAAACCGCATTTACTTGCAGTATTTACAATCAATAAAACCTTACCTTCATAATCGGCAAATGATTTATTTTTTCCATCTAACAACTCAGCCTCAAACTGATAAATGTTGGTCATGGATATGTTTCCTCGTCATTTTTTTCTTGTGTTTTTAATTCTAATGAAGCTGAATTTACGCAATAGCGTAACCCTGTTGGCTGTGGACCATCTTCAAAAACATGCCCTAAATGTGCGTCACAATGATGACAAACAATTTCAGTTCTCACCATACCATGGGTCGTATCCTGATGTTCTTCAATTGCAGAATTATTTAAGGCTTTATAGAAGCTTGGCCAACCACAACCACTATCATATTTTGTCTCTGAGCTAAATAACGGCTCGCCACAACAACGACAGACATAAGTACCATCTTGTTTTGTGTTCCAGTATTTACCTGTAAATGCAGGCTCTGTTCCCTTTTGACGTGTAATACGGAACTCTTCAGGTGATAACTCTCTTTGCCATTCTCGGTCTGATTTATTGAGTTTTCCCATGGCTACGCACCTTCTTTCTTGCTATTTAAAATAAAATAATCCTATATTTACGTCATTCATATTTAAATTTCTAGTCTTTCGTTAACATTTTACAAAAGACCTATAATTTCTCTAAAAAAGCAAAAAGTAAGCAAATTTTAAAAATAGAGTGAGCAATTCATTTAAGAAATGCTTTTTTGTGAGCAAATTTAGTGTTACTCTTTATCATAAGCTTGCTCAGGATTAAAAAATGTCGCAAAAAAAGAGCGTTATTTTTAAAAATTTGCTTCCTTTGATTAGACAGTATCAACAGGCAGGATTTACGCACGAAAAAATTGTTGCTTTACTTCGAGATGAACACAATCTTGATTTAGTAACAACTGAGACATTTAAAAGTTATTTATATCGTTATGCAAAAGTGACCTCCACTCCTTCCGAGAACATTAAAATGCCGAACACTTTCCAAACCCCTCGCGAAATTAAGAAATCGTCTAAGCTCGAGCATGTATGCTACGACATTCGCGGACCTGTGTTACGAGCGGCCAACGAAATGGAAGAAGCCGGGCATAAGATTATTAAGCTCAATATCGGTAATCCTGCCCCTTTTGGCTTTGAAGCACCACAAGAAATTATTAACGATGTCGCTTTAAACCTTACGAATGCCGTAGGTTATACAGACTCGAAAGGGATTTTTCCTGCGCGTAAAGCAATTTGTCAGTATTACCAGCAAAAAGGCATTTTGAATATGAATGTCAATGATGTGTATCTCGGTAATGGGGTATCCGAACTGATTGTCATGGCAATGCAAGGATTACTGGATGATGGCGATGAAATGCTGGTTCCCATGCCGGATTATCCTTTGTGGACTGCTGCGGTAAACCTGTCAGGTGGTACGGCGATTCATTACAAATGCGATGAAGAGAACTACTGGTATCCTGACATTGCGGATATGGAAAGTAAAATCACCCCCAATACCCGTGGTATTGTGATTATCAATCCGAATAATCCAACAGGCGCAGTTTACCCACGTCATGTACTGGAACAAATTGTTGCACTTGCAAAAAAATATGACCTGATTTTATTTGCAGATGAAATTTACGACAAAATCGTTTATGACGGCATTGAACATGTGGCAGTGGCTGCACTTGCTGGTGATCAACTGTGTGTCTCGTTTAACGGTTTGTCTAAAGCCTATCGTATTGCAGGTTTCCGCTCAGGCTGGATGGCCATTACCGGTGATAAATCACGTGCAATGGACTACATTGAAGGTTTAGACATGTTGGCTTCAATGCGCCTATGTGCCAACCATCAAGCGCAATATGCCATTCAAACAGCACTTGGTGGCTATCAATCCATCAATGACTTGATTCGTCCAGGTGGTCGTTTATATGAACAACGCAATATCGCCTGGGAAATGCTGAATGCAATTCCCGGCGTATCTTGTGTCAAACCAGAAGGTGCAATGTACTGTTTCCCTAAACTGGATCCGGAGATTTATCCAATTCAGGATGATGAAAAATTCATGCTCGACTTTTTGCGTGCTGAAAAAGTGTTACTGGTTCAAGGGACCGGTTTCAACTGGCCGACTCCAGATCATTTCCGTGTAGTGTTCTTGCCGGCTGAAAATGAATTACGTGAAGCGATTACCCGTTTAGGTCGCTTCCTGGCAAAAATGCGTTAATTAAAAATGCTAAAAAACCGCGCTATATAGCGCGGTTTTTTATGTCTGCAATTCATTTTTGATCTTTCAGCGGATTACCATATCGTTTTAAATATTCAATCCCTAATTGCCGAGAACCCTGATTATTAATGTGGTTGGTGTCTTTATTTCGGTATAAAGGCACATTGTTGAGCATAATTTTACAGGTCTGCTGATTACACATCACCTTCGTCGGATCAATAATTTTCAAGTCAGGGTATTTCAGTTTTGCTTCTGCAACAATCCGATTAAATTTCATGAGCTGTGTTTCATAATTGCTTTTAGAAACAGTACATTGGGCCTCTGTGTTTAAAATTTCATTGCGTAGATTACAATCTGCCGGCACTCCATCTTGATCTAACCAAGGGACATCATTGAGCAATATGACCTGATCACTGGACTGATAGGCAATTTCCAGCGCTTTCATGAAACCGTTTTTGAATATTTCTTCATTTGAATGATGAATATCATCTTCAAGTTTTATCTCATGACCAAAATACGGTACATATGAACCCGCTAAAACAATGCTTGGATAATGTGTTTTTGCAAGATGAGCGGTAATGGCCTCATTTCTTAATTTAAATTCACTCAGCTCTTCCCATCGATTAAAATTAGAGTCAAAACGCTGCACACCAGGCAAATAGAAAGTTGAACTTTGAGTAACGTCATAACCGCGTAAATTGGCATCTTTAGCCCATACGTCCAGCATTGCGGTATAAGCATTGGCATGAGAATCACCGATCAATAAAAAATCGATACTAGCTTTCGCTTTGCCCAAAACACAATCATCCTGCTCAGGTAATATTTTCGGATCTTCAATATCCATACATTTATTTCGGATCACATGGGCAAATGAATTGAGTGCTTGTTGCTTGATATAAATAGATTCAGGGAATCGTTCTGGAAAACCTTTATTGATATTGATGGTCTTTGCAACAGCAATAAAACTGAGGGCGGGTACCAGAAAACCGATGATTATCACTTTGTAATTGGCCATCATCACAAAACGTTTGCTTGGTTTTTCAATCAGTTGATAAGTTAAAAATGCCAACAGGATAGACAATAGTACAATCACAGCCTGATTTTCTGTATTTAATGGCCGCATATAAATGCCAAACAATACAATAATAGGCCAGTGCCATAAATACAGAGGATAGGAAATCCTTCCAATCCAAGTACTCAGAGGATTGTTGAGTAACAGGTTAGTTGAAGGTGAACATTGCCCCAAATAGATAATGAAAGCTGTTGCCAAACATGGGATAAGCGCCATTGCTCCCGGAAATGGAGTCTTTTCATTAAAATACGCTGCTGCCGCAAACAATACGATTAAACTGCCCCAAACCAGACTTTGCACTATTTTTTTTGGCAGCTTAAGCTGTGGCAAAAAGCCAATCAATGCACCAATGAGCAACTCAAAGGCACGTACTGGCATACTGAAATAGGCCTTCTCTGCATTTTGCGTCAATTTATGCTGGGCATAAAACAATAAGGCCACGATTAATGTCGTGACTATAGCCCAGCTATATTTACGTGATACCTTTCCAACAAACAGCAATAATAATAAAGGCCAGAAAATATAGAACTGCTCTTCTACCCCAAGCGACCACAAATGCAATAAAGGAATACTTTCAGCACTCTGGCTAAAGTAATCTCCTACTTCATTGCGCATATAGATATTCGCCATCAGCAAAGTTGCGTACATGACACTATCAAAATATTGAGTCAGATCACCTGGTAACATCACCAGCCAAGCAATGATGCTAACCACGCTGAGCACCGTAAAATAAGCAGGTGCTAGACGTACCACGCGCTTCTTGTAAAAGCGTGCGATAGAAAACCGTTTGGACTGAATTTCATGGGTTAAAATGAGGGTAATTAAATAACCTGAAATCACAAAAAAGACATCGACACCAATATATCCTCCAGAAAAGAAAGATAATCCGATATGGTTAAAAATCACCAATAAAACGGCGATAGCCCTTAAGCCATCTATATCAGCGCGATATGAGAAATTCATAATTCTAAAAAGTATAATAAAGTAGCGGCATTGTATGCCTTTATTGAAAAAATTCAATTTTCAAAATAAAGGGCTATCTGTCGCCCAACTCTATAAGAGTTGTCTTAAATATTGCTTAATGGGTCAAACATCGATATTTGTGCAGCGTTTGTAAGGTCTGATCCTATTCATTGTTTAGTACTCATGTTATTTATTATATTGAATTAATACCCAAGAGCTACGAGCACACGGATGTCCCCAAACAATATCAGGCTTAGTCTTTTTTTATGCCTCAGCATGTGTTTAGGAATTGGTATTTTACGTTTTTCCTATACCGCACTTTTACCCAGCACACGTGAAGCATTTGACTGGTCAAGCAGTTTTGCCAGTCTTTTAGGGAGTGCCAATTTACTCGGCTATCTGATGGGCGCTTTTGTAGCCATGCGACTGCCTCAAAACAAAAGCATGACCCTTTACATTCAAATTGCCGCACTTGCGGGAATGTTCAGTTTAATGTGCTGTGCTTTTGCAAATTTCCCTCAAGCTTGGTATATCTTCTGGCGTGTGGTTTCGGGGATCAGCGGTGGCTTGTTAATGATCTTATCCCCTAGTGTGGTTGCACAATGCTGCGACATTCAGGATCGTTTTAAAATTAATTTTATTGGCTTTAGTGGAATTGGTCTCGGGGTTTTAATAGCTACGCTTTTCTTGCCTTATCTGGATCAAATTTCGATACAGACAGCCTGGCTTATTTTATGTGGGTTTGCACTGATTATTTGTGGTTGCTTAAGTCTGCTGCTGCAACAATTTAAGCATCATTTGTCTGCACAAACCGTTCAGAGTGTACCTAAGACTCCACTCAATGCACTCTTTTATAGCTTGATGATTGTGTATGCTTGCAGTGCATTTGCCTATATTCCGCATTCATTATTCTGGATTGACTATCTCAGCCATGAACTGGGGCTGACTCTGTTCTGGATTAATTTTAACTGGATTCTGTATGGCGTAGGCAGTGCTTTGGGGGCTTTTGCCGCTTACTCACTGGCAAGAAAATTTGGCAATTTTACCAGCCTGAAAATTCTGTATAGTCTATATATCCTGGCGATTTTTATTACCACATTAAACACCAGTCAGCTGCTGACTTTTGCTTCCTCCTTCTTTACAGGAATGCTCAATCCGGCCGTGGTGTTTTTGACCTCTTATACGATTTTACAACTCTATGGTCTGGCTTATAAAAAACTATGGAGTATAGCCACGCTGTGTTTTGCATCTGTGCAGCTGATTGGCGGATTAAGTTTTAGTGCCCTGCAACATTTCGGTGTAACTTATCATCAACAGTTTATATTGGCTACTGTGGTTCTATTATTGGGAACTTTACAATTGGCTTGGTATACCCGCTCGGATCAAGGTCAGAAGATGAAAGAAATCTGATTTATTCTGATACTTTTAAGAATCTGGAACCAGATAAGGATAAGGATTGATCACACCTTGCCCATTGAAATAAATACCATAATGTAAATGGGGCGGTGTATTTTTAGCATTACCGGTATTTCCTACATAACCAATCACTTGACCGGCTTCTACCCAGTCTCCTTCTTGAATCTGATCCGCATAATCGTCTAAATGCGCATAATAATGTCGACTTAAATTCGGCCCAGTAATCCAGACCACCTTACCCCCCAAATTATTAGTTCCGACTCGAGTGACAATCCCTTGTGTTGCACTCAGTACAAAAGTGCCTCGCTTGGCAAAAATATCAATGCCTTCATGCTTGCGTCCTTCGCTACGTGCTGCACCCCAAGTATCATTAATCTGACGAGCTTTAATATTTTCAACCGGCATTGCAAGTTGTTCAGGCAAGTCCATTTGTTGTAATTGCATATATAAAACTGGATAACGAATGCCCACTGCTTCGCCAGACGATGGTGGCTGACAACCTGAAAGCAGCATGAATGTCATCATTAAACATATGTAGGAACTCTTTTTGAATATTTTTCGATGCTGATGCATTAATTTCAAGAATTAAAGTGATTTAATCAATTTCATCTTAAGTTTTTAATTCTATTGAATGAAATATGATTTCTGTAAATATAAAAAAACCCGCAACAAATGCAGGTTTTTCCCATACAAAGTTCAAGTCTGTGACTTATTCCATGTTGTTGATGACGGCTTGACCAAATTCAGAGCAACGTAATAAAGTCGCGTCAGGCATTAAACGCTCAAAGTCATAAGTCACAGTTTTAGCGGCAATGGCACCAGAAATCCCTTTAATGATCAAGTCAGCAGCTTCAGTCCACCCCATGTCACGCAGCATCATTTCCGCAGAAAGAATGATTGAACCCGGGTTTACTTTGTCCTGGCCAGCATATTTAGGTGCAGTACCGTGAGTCGCCTCATACATTTGAATTGCACCCCCGATGTTTGCACCAGGAGCAATCCCAATACCACCCACTTCCGCTGCAAGTGCATCAGAAATATAGTCACCGTTTAAGTTCAACGTGGCAATAACGGAGTAATCCGAGGGACGCATCAGGATTTGTTGCAAGAACGCATCGGCAATGACGTCTTTAATGATGATGTCTTTACCATTTTTAGGATTCTTGATTTTGACCCATGGACCACCGTCAAGAAGTTCACCACCAAAACGCTCAAGCGCGACTTCGTAACCCCATTCTTTAAATGCACCTTCGGTATACTTCATGATGTTGCCTTTGTGAACTAAAGTCACGCTAGGCTTGTCATTGTCGATTGCAAATTGAATGGCTTTACGAACCAGACGTTGAGTCCCTTCTTTAGAGACTGGCTTAATACCAATACCACAGTTATCTTCGAAACGGATTTTAGTCACGCCCATTTCTTCTTTCAGAAATTTAATGACTTTTTTGGCTTCTGGTGAATCCGCTTTCCATTCAATTCCCGCATAGATATCTTCAGAGTTTTCACGGAAGATCACCATGTCAGTCAGTTCAGGATGATGCACTGGAGAAGGAACACCTTCGAACCAGCGAACTGGACGTACACATACGTAAAGGTCTAATTCTTGACGTAAAGCGACATTGAGAGAACGAATACCACCACCCACAGGAGTGGTTAATGGGCCTTTAATCGAAATAACGAACTCGCGAAGCGCTTCAAACGTTTCTTCCGGCATGTAAGTCCCATAGATTTTATCTGCTTTTTCGCCGCAGTAAACTTCCATCCACTCGATCGAACGTTTGCCAGCGTAGGCTTTTTGAACTGCGGCATCTACTACAGTTTTCATCGCTGGTGTAATATCTACCCCAATTCCATCCCCTTCAATGAAAGGAATGATCGGATTATTTGGAACATTCAGTGATAAATCTGCATTTACGATAATTTTGCTACCATCCACAGGAACTATGATTTTCTGATAACCCATTGTACAAGTTCTCCCTTTGTAGCAAATGACTTTAAAAATAATTGTCAGACAGCAATACTTTCAACTTTTCTTATCTTATTGCATAAATACTTTAATCGAATTTTAGTATTTTGGAGATTTAGACGGGAAATAACCCCATTTTTCGCTGAAATAAAACTCAACGCTCCGGTCTTGATGATTATCAAATTGGTCATTTTTTATGAAAGTCGTCATTCTTAATATTTCTGCATTCCTTATTCTTTAATGAATTATATTTATCTACTCTATATAAGTTAAAAACACCTAATTACAACTTTAATCTTTTTCAATCAATTTTTATTGAATATAAAACCGGTATCTTTAAAGTAAAGTAAATTTTACTGATCGTGATATCGCCAGGTTCAGTTAAAATGACTAAATCATTTTTCTTTTGAACCCCAGTCAGCATCATACTTATGCGATCTAAAATCTCTTAATATATTATCCATAGATACAGAAAGTTCATTGTTACCACCTGTACATGGTAAGCATATTATTTAATTTAGAAGTTAGTAAAAAGTCTACCTAACTCTCTCAACTTAAATAGGCTCTTTAATTCACAATTTTATATTTTTTGTTTTTAAGTTATTGGAGTGAAAACAAGATATTACTGTTACCCTGTTGAATAAGTAGGTTTTATAAAACTGGTCTATTTCCAAATATCATAGTTAAGTTATATTTTTTAGAAATTTATCTAAATTTCCAAAATTTAATAGGGTTAATAAAATTTTTATAACTGAGTTTTTACTCGTATCATTTCATTTCCACTGATATCATTTCAATAATCTCTTTATTTTATCAAATCTATCAAAATTAATATTTTCCTGCGTTAGACCAGGAAATCTTTAAGTAGAGATTGTTTAATAATTTCATCAAAATTAGGTTTTAACGAATTTTGCTTATTCGTCTTCACGGTTTTATAGCAATAGCTCGCTGCTATACCTGCACTTAATAGGGCCAGCATTTTCATTCTTCACCTCAAATTATTAAAATAAATATATGAATATTAAACTATCATTCAAATTTGTAGCTTTCCAAATCACTTTTGATTATTTTTTGTACTATATGTAAGTCATCATATACGAAATTAAAAAATCAGCTCTTGGGTGCCTGAATGTCATTTATCGCAGAATGATTGATTTCAGAAGCCCCCATAAACAGTTTGACCGAGGAATGAGGTTATCTCTTAAGGTTACAAACTTTAAAGGAGGTTTCATAAGTCGACATTGTTTACAACATTCGGACTAAATAGTTCATGCCTTGCTGAACTCTACAAAATTAAACATCCTATTCAACTTTTAGAAAAAAATAGGTCTTAGTATTCATAATAGGTCAAGAATAAAGTTGAAGAACACAAAACAGAATCTGATATGATAGCCCCCACATAGTGGGCTTTTCTTTAACACCTTTTACCCCCACCTCCCAAAACGGGTAACTAAACGGGTAACTCGAAAACCACAACAAAATATATTTAATCTTTTTAGTAGGTTACTGTGAAAATAGTTATTCTTAATAAACCTTATGACGTTCTCTCCCAATTCCGTGCCGACGAGAAACATCAAACCATGGCTGATTTTACTCAAGATCCTGACCTGCGTATTGCTGGTCGTCTTGATTTAGATTCAGAAGGTTTAATGTTCTTGACGGATCATGGGGGTTTGAACCAGTTCATTACCAACCCTGCCAACAAAAAGTTTAAAACTTATGTAGTACAGGTCGAGGGTGACATCACTGAAGAAGCCTTAGAGCAACTTCGTAAAGGCGTTGAGCTTAAAGATGGCATCACCCTGCCGGCTCAGGCAAAAAAAATTGACGAGCCTGACTGGTTATGGGAACGGACACCACCTGTACGTTTCCGTGCCAGTGTTCCAACTTCATGGGTGGAAATTCAAATTTGTGAAGGGCGCAATCGTCAAGTTCGTCGTATGACCTCTGCAGTTGGTTTTCCTACTTTACGTTTAATTCGCACTCAAATTGGTAGCATTAGCATTGTAAAACTTGGCTTGCAACCAGGTGAGCAAGTTGAGATCGAGCCTTTACTTTACCCAGACTTTAAAGATGTTCCTGCGGATAAACCGTATGAAGGTCGTTCTTTTGCGAAAAAGACCCCGACCAAAAAACAGCATTTTTCGGTTGCTAAAGATAAAGCTCGTGAAGAAAGAGGCGAAGCGCCATTTAAAGGCAAGAAAAAAGCTGGCGGTGGTACAACGCGTATTTGGCAAATGGACGATGCAGATAAACCTCGTCGTAAAACCAATGGTACGACACGCCCAAATACCAAAACCCCTCGTGGTCGTGGACGTAATGGTCGTTAAGATTTAGTTTAAACAGGTTCCTTTTTTGGGAAAGTTTGTATCGTAAGCTTACGAACAAAAAAAGCCGGTGCATATGCACCGGCTTTTTTTGCATCGCCGACAAAGTCGGCTTTGCATTACATTCATTAAGCTGTAACAGCTGCAAGCACTGTATTCAACGTTACACTTGGACGCATCACAGCATTTACTTTCGCTTGATCAACAGCGTAGTAACCGCCGATGTCTGCTGGTTTGCCTTGAACTTCAGCAAGTTCAGCAATAATCTTGTCTTCGTTTTCAGCCAATGCTTTTGCAAGCGGAGCAAACTTCGCTTTCAATTCAGCATTTTCGTCTTGCGCAGCAAGTTCTTCAGCCCAGTATTTCGCTAGGTAGAAGTGACTGCCACGGTTGTCGAGCTCGCCAGTACGACGTGAAGGTGATTTATCATTGTCGAGCAATTTGCCAGTCGCCTGGTCTAAAGTTTTAGCCAGTAACTTCGCAGCAGCATTGTCTTCTTTGATGCCCATCTCTTCTAGAGAAACAGCCAACGCCATGAACTCACCGAGTGAATCCCAACGTAAATGGTTTTCTTCAACCAACTGTTGTACGTGTTTAGGAGCAGAACCGCCTGCACCCGTTTCGTACATGCCACCACCCGCCATTAACGGCACAATAGAAAGCATTTTCGCAGACGTACCCAATTCCATGATCGGGAATAAGTCAGTCAGGTAGTCACGTAAGATGTTACCCGTTACAGAAATCGTATCCAGGCCACGAGCAACACGTTCAAGCGTATAACGCATTGCACGTACTTGTGACATGATTTGGATATCAAGACCAGTCGTGTCGTGATCTTTCAAGTATTTCTCAACTTTCTTGATCAATTCATTTTCGTGTGGACGGTACGGGTCAAGCCAGAAGATCGCAGGCATGCCAGAGTTACGCGCACGATTTACCGCAAGTTTCACCCAGTCACGAATCGGTGCGTCTTTCACCTGACACATACGCCAGATATCGCCTTCCTCAACGTTTTGAGTCATCAACACTTCACCAGTTTCAAGATCGGTGATGTTGGCAATACCCGCTTCAGGAATTTCGAAAGTTTTGTCGTGTGAACCGTATTCTTCCGCTTTTTGCGCCATCAAACCAACGTTAGGTACAGTACCCATTGTTTTTGGATCGAAGTTGCCATTCCACTTACAGAAATTGATCATTTCTTGGTAGATACGTGCGAAAGTCGATTCAGGCATTACAGCTTTACAGTCATAAGGTTTGCCGTCAGCGCCCCACATTTTACCGCCACCACGGATCATTGCAGGCATAGAAGCATCTACAATTACGTCGTTTGGTGAATGGAAGTTAGTGATGCCTTTTGCTGAATCAACCATTGCAAGTGCTGGACGGTGTTCTTGACACGCATGCAAGTCACGGATGATTTCTTCACGCTGAGATGCAGGTAAAGTTTCAAGTTTCTCGTAGAGACCCGCCATACCGTTATTGATGTTGATGCCTAGCTCGTCAAATAACTTGCCATGCTTCTCAAACGCTTCTTTATAGTAAATTTTCACACAGTGACCAAATACGATCGGGTGCGAAACTTTCATCATGGTTGCTTTAACGTGTAAAGAGAACAAAATGCCTGCTTCACGACAATCTTCAAGTTCTTTCTCGTAGAAGTCACAAAGCGCTTTTTTGCTCATGAACATTGAGTCAATGATTTCGCCATCTTTCAACGCAACTTTTGGCTTAAGAACGATGGTTTCACCGCTCTTGGTGATAAGTTCCATTTTTACGTTACGAGCGCGGTCAAGGGTCATTGACTTTTCGCCGTGATAGAAGTCGCCTTCGCTCATGTGTGAAACGTGGGTTTGTGACCACTGTTTCCACTCGCTCATTGAATGCGGGTGTTTTTTCACATAATTTTTTACAGCAGCAGGCGCACGACGGTCAGAGTTACCTTCACGTAATACCGGGTTTACAGCAGAGCCTAAGCATTTGCCATAACGAACCTTGATTGACTTTTCTTCTTCAGTCGTTGGATTTTCCGGATAATCAGGGATCGCGTAGCCTTTAGATTGAAGCTCTTTGATGCACGCTGTTAGCTGGCCAACAGAGGCACTGATATTCGGTAATTTAATAATGTTAGTGTCTGGATCTTGAGTAAGACGACCTAGCTCCGTGAGGGTATCGGGAACTTTCTGCTCTTCGTTTAGGCAGTCTGCAAATTCTGCGAGCACACGAACCGCTACAGAGATGTCACTTTTGACAATCTCGACACCGGCCGGCTTAGTAAAGGTCTCAATGATCGGCAGTAGCGAATAAGTCGCCAACAATGGCGCCTCGTCAGTCAGTGTGTAAATGATTGTTGACTTTCCACCAGCCATATATAGCCCCTTGCGTTGGATTGAGTTTTGAGGATCGAGCTTTTGACCCGACCCTGCGAACCGATTTGCTTAAATAAAACATCGAAAGTATCGGTGCTCATTGCACCTCAGCTAAACAACAATATCTTTTCATCTTGCTGTCTGGCTGAAAATTCGTATACATCGGTGTTGTTCACCAATCCTTATATTCTACTTGAAATTTCGTCTCTTTTCGAATATAGGTACTTGTAGTCGTTATCTACAGCTACATCTGCACACCTAACTGCATGAGTAATGAATCAAGGCTTGAATAAGATATAATATATATTTATCAATAATTTAAATCAAAAAAACTCACAATATTGATTAAAATCCAAACTAATTGATTTACTGTTTTACAACCCAATTTATTAAAACATGTTGGGTATCATGCAAATAAATTATCTATTAAGGAATACGTTGCAGTTTGCTCCTGATCAGCCGAAAAAAATTGTCGCAATGAGGTATGCACTCCTCACTTAAGTTTTACTAAACTTTAAAGGCTTTCGAGCGGTAATTTTCAATAGGATCTTGTGGAAGAATCCAAAATGTGGGTGTTATCCTTGAAGCTCAGCAAGGTGATAAATGAGGGAAGTTGAATGAAGGTGCGACCAATGATAAATAACGTATTTTCCTAAAGTATCTGTAGTTTTTTGATTGACGGTAATTTAGAGCAGTACCATATTCCGCTACTTTTAAGTCCTTATAATTATTTGATTTACCCAGAAGATTAGCAAAGGTTAATCAACCCATTCCTTTAAATTAGAAAATATATAAAAATAATTTTAGGTTAATAGTCTTTATTTTTCCTAGTAACTAGATCATAAGTATTATCTATACCATCCTGAACTGACACAAAAGATGTTCCCATATCATTTTCTTTTCTACCAATATATAAAGTAAAGATTTCCGTAAACTGATTCCCAAACTTATCCTTAAACTCAACTTCTATTAATTTTCGATATATTAACCCCTCTAAATATTGATCAAAACTAGAAATATAAAGGCAGAAATTAACTAAGACTGATGAATCCAACTTTAACTTAGAAACCTCAAACAGATTATAAGAATATTGCTGCTTATTATGACCTTTAATATCAAATGCATCACCAGTACCTTGATTTAAAAGCTGCAAGCTTAAATTAAACATATCTTCCTCTTCATTTTCTTCATATTTTTTTATGCATCCTCCGTCTTTAAAGACAAACTTAGGTTTTACACTCATTTTTTTATCAAAATTTTGCTTGTCCTGAATAGCAACTAGTTTCTTAAATTCATCAATTTGGAGATTTAAAGCCTCTGCCTGCAATTTTATTGCACGAGAATTCTGTTCTAACTGCTTCCCTTGCTGTACATACCCTAAAATCAACCAAAAGAAAGCGACAGGTGCGAATGTACCTGCAAGAAAATCACCCAATTCATTTAACGATGTTGGTGATTCCAACCCTCCAAAGATCCAAAATGCAACAATCACAACCAACCAAATGACCGTAATTCCAATTCCCCAATTTAAACTTTTCTGATTCATTTTTTCTAATAAAAAACCGATGCCTAAGCATCGGTTTTACATGACTTTGATAAAACTAGCAAATTAAGCCTTCAACCACTTCTCTGCTTTCGCTTGATCTTCCACTTTCAAGTGAACCGTGGTCAAATCAATTGCACCACCTTCGACTTCAAACTGAATAAATTCATCACGGCGGAATGCATACACAGCGAAAGTGCCTTCTTGTTTCGAATATTTCTCAACAAGTTTTTCAGACGCTTTTAAACCATCAATCGCAACAATCACATCATTAGCAGAAAGACCGGCTTTAGCCGCTGCACTATCACGGCGAATCTGTTGAATCACCACACCTTCAGGTTTGTCTGCAACTTTGAGTCCGAATGGCAAAGCTTTTTCATTTTTCAATTCAAAGCTTAGACCAAATTCGGGCAGCAACTGATCCAGTGGCAATTCGTCTGTGGTATTGATCAAATGATTAATTTGCTCAAGCCAGCTATGACCCGTCAACTCATGACACAAATCAAAGATGGTACGCTCATTTACTTGAATGCCCTTCTGCGCATTTTCATACAGCTTACGCATGAGTGCATCAAGGCTTGAACCTTTCAGTCGAAGGCCTAAATCCAGACACAGTGCAACCAGACAACCTTTGTTGTAATAGCTGGTGCCTGCATTATTCGAGTTTTCATCCTGACGGTAGAATTTTACCCATGCATCAAAACTAGATTCTGCCACGGTTTGAATCGCATGACCTGGATTTTGCAAGTAACGATCTATCTGTGCTTTTAATAAAGCAATATACGATTCCTGATTGATGACACCACTGCGCAGCAAAATCAGATCATCATAATAAGAAGTAAAGCCTTCAAAGATCCAAAGCAGTGAGGTATAGCCCTCTCTATTCAAATCGTAATTAACAAAATTTTCTGGGCGAATAAATTTCACCAGCCAAGAATGGAAATATTCATGACTACATAAACCCAAGAAACGTTGATAATCTTTTGAAGGCTCAACAGGCTCATCCATTTTTGGCAGGTCATCACGTGGTGTAATCAGGCTAGTGCTATTCGGGTGTTCTAAACCGCCATAGCTATTTGTTGCCATCGTCATAAAGGTATAATTTTCAAATGGCGCCGAACCAAACATTGAAATTTCCGTGCTACAGATTTTTTCAATATCTTGCTGCATACGTTCAGCATTCATGCTGTGTTTGCCTGAAACCACGAACTCATGCGGAATACCATTGGCTTCAAAGCTGAAACGGGTTTGCTCTGCCAGTTCAAATGGCGAGTCAATCAGCTGCGCATAGTTTTTGGCTTTTAAGGTATGACGGCCTTTAACCAAGCTCTTATTTTCCAATCCTGTAGCCAATTGGAAGTGTTTCAGTTCTTCCGGAAGGAATACTTCAACTTCAATGGCTTTATCTTCCTGACCTTCCAGTCCCAAGCATGCACAAGCCGGATTCACATATAAACGTGTTTGATCGACATATGCACCACGTACAGACAGGTCATAGGCATATACATCATATTCAACTGTAATCAGTTCATGATCGGTATTAAATAAACGCCATTTATTCTTTTCGAATTTCTGGATTTGTAGAATTCGGCCATCTTCATCGTAGGCTTTAACTGACTCAAGATGCTTGGAAAACTCGCGAATCAGATAACTTCCCGGAATCCAGGTTGGCAGTGATAATACTTGAGTAGGATCTGCTAAAAAACGAAGAGTTACGTGAATTAAATGCTGACGATAATCGTCAAATTCGATTTGATAATGCAACATAATGGGCAATACAAAATAAAAAACTGAACTTAGGGCTAGCTTAGCATTTTTTTGTAAAACAATGCTGAACTGTCGCAATTGTCTACAATTCTGACTAGCCAATGTTAAGAAAAAAGCATAGCATGCCCAAGGTTTTTTGCATTTTTAAAGTCAATGGATTGGCAAATAAAGGAACATCATTGAAAGCTGTTATCTACCTCCTCTCGTCTCTTTGTTTATTGTGCTCCACGATAGTCAATGCTGCATTACTGAATCTTGTCCCCGAAAGCGTTGAAGCTCCGGCATGGGCTATTTTAGATACCCATTCTGGACAAATCATTGCTGAACACAACAGCCATGAACAACGTGCACCCGCCTCCATGACCAAAATGATGGTGGCTTATATCGCACTTAAAGAAATTCAAGCGGGTCATCTAAAAAGGGATGAAATCATCACAGCGACACCAGTGGTAAAAATGGTGCAGTGGGATGAGTCACAAATGTATCTAAAAGAAGGTGAGCAAATTTCAATAGACCAGCTGCTTGCAGGTTTGGTGGTGATGTCAGCCAATGATGCTGCGGTGACTTTAGCTGAACGTATTTCAGGTACGGTTCCAGCTTTTATTGAACGCATGAATATTGAGGCAAAAGCTTTAGGGATGAACGATACGCATTTTGCCAATGCACCCGGTATAACCATGCCGGATCATTTTTCCTCAGCATACGATATGGCACTGTTGGGTCAGGCACTTACAGCAGAGACACCTGAATACCTGCATTACTCGGTTATGCCAAGTTTCAGTTATAACCAGCGTTTTCATCGTGCAACCAACTTGGTACTCAAATTTGACCCAAGTGTTGATGGCTTAAAAACAGGTTTTACCAAAGCCGCAGGTTATAACCTGGCACTTACTGCACACCGTCCTACTGGTAATCCTGAATTGCCTGAACGTCGTCTGGTTGTGGTGGTTATGGGTACAAAAAATGCTTTAAAACGTGCTGAAATTGCCCATACCCTGCTGAACATGGCTTATACCTATACGCGTAATGAAGTGGCGATTAAAGACAAGCAGCTGATTGCTGAATTACCGGTGATTAAGTCCACTTTAAAAATGTTCAAACTGGAAACCAGCAAACCGCAAATTATTACCACGTCTTTATATGACCAGCCTTATGCGATTGATCTGCAAGCCTATGACACCGTGAACCAGCGCATTATGTTGAATACAGGTAATGGAACAATTCAGGCGATCGACCCATTACAAGAAACCAAAACTCACTTAAATGTCGAAATCAAAGAAAAACTCCTGACCGCTCCAGTAGCTAAAGTGATGGAATTGGCAACCGTACAGGTTTACCAAAACAACCAGTTGATTCGCACCATTGCGATTGAAGATAATGTACAAATTGAAGAAGCCAATTTCTTCCAGAAAATTGCCATTTGGTTTAAACAGCTTTTCACTTTCTTCTCTAGTGATGAAGTGGAAGTTAAAACGTATCCTCTAGGCTAATTGCGTGACATTTCTTTAAATTATGTAAGCTGTATAACAATCTAAACAAAAGCAATGAATTGAAGATGGCATATTGATGCCGTCTTCTTTTTTTGTCTTGAAAATAATAAATAGGTTAAATATGAGCAATCTACATAAAATTATCATTGTGGGTGGTGGTGCCGGCGGTTTAGAGCTGGCCACCCAACTGGGCAATACTTTAGGTAAAAGTAATAAAGCCAAAATCACCTTGGTCGATCAGAAACTGACCCATATCTGGAAACCGCTATTACATGAAATTGCGGCAGGCACTCTCAATCCACACGCCGAAGAAACCAATTATTTCGCCCATTCTGCCAAACATTATTATGAGTTTGTCTTAGGGAGCTTTATCGAGATCGATCAGAAAAGCAAACAAATCGTTCTTGAAACATCGCAGCGATCCAAACTTGATCGAACTCAAAAAAATATTCGTCTGGATTACGATACCCTCATTATTGCCGTGGGTTCGACTTCGAATGACTTTAATACCGAAGGCGTGAAACAGCACTGTCATTTTCTGGATAGCCGCAAACAGGCAGATGTATTTCAGCAAGATTTATTGCATTTATATTTAGAAGCACAGAACCATGAAATCAGCCGTACCTTAAATATTGCCATTATTGGTGCAGGCGCAACCGGTATCGAACTTGCAGCCGAACTGTATCAAGCCAAGCAGACTTTCTTTAAATATGGGCTAAATAAAATTCATCCGAAAAATGTCAATATTACTGTCATAGAAGCGGCCGACCGGATATTACCTGCGCTTTCTGAAACCATCGCACAGCATACCAGTCATCAATTAGAGCAATTCGGTATTACGGTTTTAACCCAGCATCAGGTATCCAAAGTAGATAACGAGAAAGTCTACTTTGCCGATGGAAACTCTATAGACGCGGACCTGAAAGTCTGGGCGGCAGGGATTAAAGCCCCTGCTGTTCTGGAAAAATTAGAAGACTTTGAAAAAGACAATATTCACCGGCTAAAAGTGTATGCAACGCTGCAAACTTTATCTGACCCGAATGTTTTTGCTTTTGGTGACTGCGCTCATTGCCAACCGGCTGCAGATGAACCTGTACTTGGCCCACGTGCTCAAGTAGCCAGTCAACAGGCTAGTTTCTTGGTCAGAGCCATGAAAGCTCGTATTCAAGGCAAACCACAGCCTATGTTTAAATTTTCCGACAAAGGCTCACTGGTGTCATTAAGTCATAATAAAGCAGTAGGAGAATTACTCGGCCAAGTCAATGTGCAAGGTTTTCTGGCGAAATCAATGTATGTTTCTTTATATCGACTGCATCAAGCCGCGATTCATGGTTATACCCATGCGGGAATTTTGACTGCCAAAGATTTTGTCACAAGAAAAACAGGTCCAAAGATAAAATTGCATTGAAATTTAAAAAACCGCCCCTATTATTAACAAAATGCCATTAAAAATGTAGAAAATGCAGATTTTTGATAATTATGGATCTACAAAATCTGCTTTTCACTTTATGATGTCCCCTTTAAAAATTGAATGGATCAATAACATGACTGCTATTGCAAATGACCTCGTGGTTTCTTTCCACTACACGTTGACTAACGCAGAAGGCGAAACTCTCGACCAATCACAAGGTGAACCACTTGCATATTTGCACGGTGCAGGTAACATCATCCCAGGTTTAGAAAATGCTTTAGAAGGCAAAACTGTTGGTGATAAATTTACTGTAAACGTTCCTGCTGCTGAAGGTTATGGCGAATATAACCCAGAAATGGTTCAAGAAGTTCCTGCTCAAATGTTCCAAGGCGTGGACAACATCCAGCCAGGTATGCAATTCCAAGCTCAAACCGATGATGGCGTGCAAATCGTGACTGTTAAAGCAGTTGAAGGCGACACAATCGTTGTGGATGCTAACTTCCCGCTTGCTGGTCAAGACTTAACTTTCGAAGTTGAAATTGTTGAAATTCGTGAAGCTTCTGCTGAAGAATTAGAACACGGTCATGTACACGGCGCGGGTGGTCACCACCACTAAGATCGGTACAGATCAAAAAAGGCAAAGTTTTACTTTGCCTTTTTTTATTGGCTTAATTTTTTTATAACCCGTTCAATTATTTTAGAAAATTTCAGTGTGTTGAGTAAGTTTAGTAATATTTCTATAACTAGCTCATTTGTTTTAAACGCTGCATATCAATAATACGAGTTTGGCTATAACTCCACTCTACAATGCGTTGTTGGATAAAATATTGCAGTTGCTTATTTAAGGTTGGTCGGAACACCTGCCATCACGGCAACTTTGACTTTTTATAGACCGCATAAAAATCACAAATTAGCGTTTTTTGCTGTAAAAATAGTACCCAATTAAACACCGCATACCTTTTCACCTAATCACTGACTTTAAACTTACCGTCACTAAGCAGCTAACCGATCTGCATATACCCACACAATAACATCTACCTATCACCCAATTTTTGTTGAGAAAATAAAATCTATTGTTGCGTTAAATGGAAGCTTTTGGATAATCCTCAATAATGCTGATGTCGGTATGCCAAGTGTCTGCTTTGCCACCACGTGAATCCAGCTCAAGCTTATGGACTGTTCCATTTTTTACCGGCACTGTTGAATGGTTCAAAGGCGCCTACTAATGCAGTAAAGCCTTCTTCCTGTTCATCATCGGTTAAATGCTGATGATTTTTAAAGAAATAGCTTAGCACTTGAAAGATAATTTGATTCCTTCAATTTCTGTACCAATGCGACAGGTAATCGGTTTCACTTGAATAGGTTGATATTAGTAATTTGGACATAGGAATTTATTTGAGTTTGACTCATGGCTATTCCTTATATTTCAATTTTTATTGCAAGGTTATGTTGTTGAAATACAGTCTGCCCTTAATACGCCCTAAACATTGTCAAAGCTTTGACAGTGATCACTACAATACGCGCTGAAGTGTTGAAGTTTTCTGATTTACACAGTGACCTTTTAGCAGCGTCTTCAGTAAAGTAAGAAAAAAATTAAGCTTAATTTACCCATTAAAAAAGCCCCTAAATATGGGGCTATTTATTCAAAACAATTATAGATAATCGCCTTCACGTTCTGGCTGATACAACACTTTTTCAATCTTCACTTTCATTAAATGACCATCTGGCTGTGGCCATTCAATTTCCTGTCCTTCTGCCAGTCCCAAAATTGCTGCGCCTACCGGTGCAAGTATATTGACTTGGCCTTTTTCACCGCGGAAATCATGTGGATAAACCAGGGTAATATCCGTAGATTCACTAGCGGGTGCAATGATAATACGCACACGCGCATTCATAGTGACTACATTTTGAGGGACATCTTGGGGAGCCACTACATCAGCACGGGCAATTTCGTCTTCAAGATGCTGCATCGTTGGGCTCAGTTTAGATTGATGCTCAAGCATGGTTTCTAAACGCTGAAGATCTTGTTGTGAAATAATAATTGTTGGTCTAGCCATTTACCTGTTTCCTTTGAAAGAAAGATGTCATTACAGCAATAGCAAAATGAGTTATATCTTTTATGGAGTATTATTCTGTTATAGCAGAAATATGATATTTGAAGAATATGACCTTTAATCATATATAAAAAAAGCCCCCTTGAGGGGGGCTTTCTCAAGTCTTTAACTTATTTTGCGTAAACAGGGAATTTAGCACATACAGCAGCAACTTTTTCTTTAACCGCAGCAATTACCGCTTCGTCGCCTTTGGCATCTAGAATATCAGCAATCCAACCTGCTAGGTCACGTACTTCAGCTTCACCGAAACCACGTGTTGTTACAGCTGGAGTACCAATACGGATACCAGAAGTTACGAACGGAGAACGTGGGTCATTTGGTACAGCATTTTTGTTCACAGTAATGTGAGCAGCACCTAACCAAGCATCCGCTTCTTTACCAGTCACGTCTTGTTTGATCAATGACAGTAAGAATAAGTGGTTTTCAGTACCGCCAGATACTACATCATAACCACGTGCGATTAATACTTCAGCCATTGCTTGAGCATTTACCACAACTTGTTTTTGATATTCTTTGTATTCAGGAGTCATTGCTTCTTTAAAGCAGATTGCTTTAGCTGCAATAGCATGAACCAATGGACCACCTTGGTTGCCTGGGAATACTGCAGATTGAAGTTTTTTCTCAATTTCTTCATTTGCTTTCGCAAGGATTAAACCTGAACGTGGGCCACGAAGTGTTTTATGTGTAGTCGTTGTTGTTACGTCAGCAATTTGTACTGGGCTTGGGTAGACACCCGCAGCAACCAGACCAGCAACATGCGCCATGTCTACAAACAGGTAAGCACCAACTTTATCCGCAATTTCACGGAAACGTTGCCAGTCAACAATTTGGCTATAGGCAGAGAAACCAGCTACGATCATGCGTGGCTTGTGTTCTACAGCTAAACGTTCAACTTCTTCGTAATCGATCTCGCCAGTTTCAACATTTAAGCCGTACTGAATCGCGTTATATGTTTTACCAGAGAAGCTAACTTTTGCACCGTGAGTCAAGTGACCACCGTGAGCCAAGCTCATACCCAAAACTGTGTCGCCTGGGTTAAGAAGCGCTAGGTAAACAGCAGAGTTTGCTTGTGAGCCGGCATGTGGCTGAACGTTAGCATAGTCAGCACCAAAGAGTTCTTTAGCACGGTCAATCGCCAATTGTTCGATGATGTCTACATATTCGCAACCGCCATAATAGCGTTTACCAGGGTAGCCTTCCGCATATTTGTTAGTGAGTTTTGAGCCTTGAGCTTCCATAACTGCTGGAGAGCAATAGTTTTCAGAAGCGATTAGCTCGATGTGCGCTTCTTGGCGCTCACCTTCAGCATCAATTGCTTTAGCTAATTCTGGGTCGAATTCAGAAATCGAGATATTGGCAAACATTAGCGAGGTCCTATAAATTAGGGCTTTTAAGCCGTGCTAAGATTGGCGCGTATTGTAGCATGAAGTTTATAAATATCGAGAATGAACTTTGTTCAGTTTTAAATAAAAATAGCTCATGTTTAATTAAAAACATGAGCTATTTATGTCAATGCAAATTATGGAGTAGATGTTGGCATCATCTCTTTAACATCATTCACGATATTAGGAATATTTCCAGTATATGCAGTTGTATGATTCCATGCTAAGTCATATTCCAAAACTATATTAGAAGTTCCGAGTTTCGTCGCATTGGTAATAAGGTCAGCTGTTGCATTTGCTGGTACAGTCCTATCCGATCCACCTTGATATATCTTCACTGGTGTCGTAACTTTCACAGATAACGGCTGAGAAGTCGTATTTAAAAATGTTGAAATTGCAGGTACTTGCATAAAATTACTTTGTGTTAAATAACCAGCCAATGAATTAGTTGTCACTGCCGCAGTGCCCATTTCAGTACCAAAATCCTGTCCTAATGGTTCTGAGCAGATTATTTCAGCTTGAGCGGCTATTGCTGCTGCATTGGGTTCAAATACTTGAGCATATGTAGGTGGTGAAGATTGACCTTGCATTCCTGCAGTAATTAGTGCGGCATAAGTATTTAAAGAAGCCAAGGTAGGGACTTGATCTTTGGCTGGTAAATTCGCTACAAGTTGTTGTCCTGTATTAAAAATAGTTTTTAAATTAGAGGCCGGTGCGACTACAACAGTTCCTTTATAGTCAAGATTTGCGCGCTCAGCATATTGAGCTGCTCCTAATGCTGCATGTCCGCCTTGTGAGTGTCCTACCGCCATCCATTGATTAGATACTTTTACCCCCAAATAATTACGTGCAGCAACCACTGCGTCAGTAATAGAATAAGCCTCGCTTTTTAAATTTAAAAAAGGATGCAATTCATTACCACTTGGCTCACCCAAGCCTTCATAATCAGGTGCCACCACCACATAACCTGCATCTAAGAGTTGAGTAATCATACCCTCAATATCTACATCCAGTTTATTTCGGCTAGGTGCACATTGATCTGCCACACCCGTTGTCCCATGTGCCCAAACCACAATTGGCCAACCTTTTGCAGGTGCAGGTGTTTTCGGTGTGATTACCAATGCAGTCGCTTGAACTTCCTTGCCATTAACTCCCAACATCTTATAAGTCATGACCACGCTTTGCCCTGCTACACTAGTCATATTTGTTTTGTCATAGGCTATGGGGGTAGAAACTACAGGATTCTGAATATTATTGACCGGAATTCCATTATTCGGACCATTGAAGACTGAATCCCCATCTCCACTTCCACATGCAGTTAAAAATATGACCGAACTACTCATTAACACTGTTAGCAATGTTTTTTTCATGTGCATTTCCTTATACATTTTTTGTTGTGATGATTTAAGTATCATGAAGATAAGAATTATTACCTTTATTCTTAATTTTAAACAATGTAATTTCAGATCAAATAAACACAATAAAATTGAATAATTTTTTACCCAATCTAAGTCGTTGATTTTTATTATCTTGTATTCACCTTAATTACAAATATACAACAATTTAGGTTTGGTAAAATACAAACTTATTCATCTTATTTTTCTTAAATTCTATCTATTTAAGTTGAACAACTATTAAAAAATAAAATTTATTAAATAAGTTAGTATCGTTATTTCTCTCGATTCATTACGAACAAATTTTTCTTGAGCTTTATCTAAAACCATGATCAAAATAAGAGCATTTGAACCCCTAAAATTAATAAATTAAGCTAACCTCAAAGTGAATTTTTACAGTTACTCAAACAACTCTTTATCAATCCTGACATCGCCATCAAGCAACAATGTTTTATTCTTTTAGATCGCGCCTCTATGCCATGTGCATATTTGAATACCGTGATGATACTCAAGCTTATTAAATTGATGAATCATGAAGTGGAGTGCCTTTGTATCTATATAAAGGTCTAATTTCGGTTGAAGAATTAAAACAAGACTATTTAAACATCATCTCTAGAAAGAAATAAGAAAGAATAACTCAAAGTCGCTGTTTTCGGTTTGTGTCTGCGCATTTGAAAGTGTTAAATTTATTTAAACTTTCGCTACAGTTATGGATCAGGTCATGCAAGCAATTATTCTCGATACAGAAACCCATACTTTAAATGGACAGCCGATTGAGATTGCCTATGCACCTGTTCAAATTGATGAAGGCAAACTGACTCTCGATAAAACACAAATTTTTGATCAACTGTATAGCGTAGATGAACCCATTTCTTATGCAGCAATGGCAGTACATCATATTTTGGAATCGGAATTAGTCGATCAACCTCACTATAAGACTTTCACGCTTCCTAACGATACCATTTATATTATTGGGCATAACATTGATTACGATATTCGCGCTCTGGAAAAATGTGGCGTAGATTCCAAACATATTAAGGCCATTTGTACGCTTGCACTTGCACGCTTAGTTTGGCCAGATGCAGAAGCACATAATATTTCTGCGCTCATTTATATGATTACCAAAGGCAGCGCAAAAGCCCGCGAAATGATTAAAAAAGCACATCGTGCCGATATGGATATTATTTTGACCGCAAATATTTTGATGCATGAAATTCATCATCTAAAAATTCAAAGTCTTGAAGAACTTTATAAAGCATCTGAAGATGCCCGTATTCCACGTAGCATTAATTTTGGCAAACATCGTGGAACTGCTATCACTGATTTACCTGCGGATTATATGCAGTGGCTGCTTCGTCAAGAAGACCTAGACCCTTACTTACGTAAGGCAATCGAAAACGCAAAAATCGCTACCTTATAATCTTTTGATTTGTAATATTTTTTACATATTATTGTCATTATTGCCGACTACAATCTGCCTTAATTTATTTTGGAGAGTAAATTAAGGTATGTCTCAATATCACAAAACCGACTTAGGCATTGCAAGTTTAAAACAGCGTTCAATGGATTTGAATGCTCGCCAACGTAGACTATTACTTTTAATTGGCACCGAAGATTTTAACCTCCTTAACGAGCAATTTAAAAATCGGATTGCGCCATTAGAATTGCTCGAACAATTGCTAGATATGGGATTAATCACTTGTTCTCTCCCAGAGCAAGCTCAAACGCCGCCTTCTTCCGCTACACTTGTGAGTGAAATTGAAACCCACCTCACTACTCCAACCTCAACACTTGCAGAGAGGTTTGCCGAACCCATTATTACGTCTAGCGCTTCCTCTATTTCATCCAGTAATGACAATTCTCAGGCAATAGAAACGCCGAATGAAATCATAGAAGTTATTATCGATACTCTAGATTTTGAAGAAGTTAAACAATTGATGGCTCATCTACTCCAGCAAAACTGCGGCTTAATGGCAAAACAACTAATTAATCGCATCTTACAAACCCAAGATTTACGCAGTTTAAAACTGTGTCAGATGCAATGGATTACAGAGTTACAAGAAAGCCGTATTGCTCCAGCAGAATTGAGGCAAAATTTACAGCAAATCAACCACTCTCTACAAAAGCTGAATGCTGTATAAAAATTAAGAGTATTTTCCTGTGTCATAATTCATTTCATGTCTTAACCAGACCAGTGTTATGAAATTTTATTTTTATAAAACAATTAGGTTTACTCTTCCTTAAGTATCGACCTTTCTTTTCAAGCAGAAAAATTCTTTTAATTACGACTTTTGCTCAATAGTCTCACTTCTCCAAAAACCTCATATAATAGGTATTTTAGGGGAATCAATTATGTCGTCTCTACGTTATTTGGAATTTGATGCAGCTGACAATCCCAGGTATTTAAAAAAAGTAGGCAATTGGGTGCTGACATTTTTAAATTCTAGAGATGAATTGGCCAATATCCAACTTGCAATGACCAGTGTCCTTCCCCGCCAAGTGGGTGAAAACCTCCAGCCCCTTCGAATTATTATTGAGCAAACAGAAATTGAGAGTCGCTGGTTGATCCAGCAGATTGAATGTTATGACAGCACAAAAACTAAGGATGAAAAGTTTAGCTGTAATGATGAAATTGGAATTAAGGTCATTCAAAGCATTATTCAAGAATTTAAAAAATATGATGTAGATATTGATTTGTTATAAGTTTTAGCCCTTGGCTCACTTCGGTGAGCTTTTTTTATTAATTTCCTCAAAAAGAATTACCTTTAGATAAATATAAAGCAGATAAAATGGGGCTAATTTAAAAACCCACCCTGTTGATGAGTTCTTTGTATATCATGCTTTGATTTAAATTCACCCAATCATTAAGCATATGTGTGTCACTCAATAATCCGATAAATACTATCCGAATTACGACTTTCAAAGAGCAGCTCAATACTGGGCCGTATAATTTCCCCCTCTATAATAATATGTTCAATTCTTTGAAATATTGAAAGCCTATTCAACTCAGTATTTTCAGGAAGATCCCGAAGTAATGCCTGCACTTCATGTATCTTACTAAACTGATCTTTTACCTTCACCTCAATCATTTGCGTCATTAGATTTCTCTACTTATTTTATTTAATGGATCTTTTTATAACATATGTTCTACTCTCAACATTCGCTAGAGATGTTAGATTTTTTGGCAATGTAACTTTTTATAAATAGATATTTGGAATTTATTTTAAGTAATAAAAACATATTAATTAAACCTGTATTGCTGATGAGTTCATAAAGTAGTGTAGAGAGCTTTTCAAATCCAAGAAAATCAAAATAAAAAAAGCCCACATTTCTGCGGGCTTTTATGTTGGAAGGCTAGTGCTGATTTCTTGTTTCAACCTAAGGTTGTAAACTCAACGAGCTGTCATTGATCCGTCCAACCTCTTTGTAGCGTCTTTAACGACCTACTGTAGAGTTAATATATTCCTGTAAGTTTTATCTAACAAGACACGATTACATTTACAGGACAATTGTGCAAAAAAAATACTATTGATGATTATAAAATTTAGTAAATTATTAGCTAGCTTTTGAATAGCCACCGATTTTGTAGACACTCTTTAGTTAGATAAAATGGCTAATTA
>NZ_JBYMDJ010000012.1:0-91017 GCF_057766365.1 Acinetobacter sp. GG23 | reverse complement strand
CGACCTTCGGGTTATGAGCCCGACGAGCTACCAGACTGCTCCATCCCGCAACAACGTGCAAAAATTATATACAATTCATTGAGCATTTTCAATCAAAAACTGTTCAATGGTTGCTTGATTAAGTTGCACCCTAATCAAAAAGTGGTAGCGGGAGCTGGATTTGAACCAACGACCTTCGGGTTATGAGCCCGACGAGCTACCAGACTGCTCCATCCCGCAACAACATGCAAAAATCAATCACCATTTAAATATTATTTAAATCGCCTATTTAGTTTGCTTCTAAATAGTATTGGTAGCGGGAGCTGGATTTGAACCAACGACCTTCGGGTTATGAGCCCGACGAGCTACCAGACTGCTCCATCCCGCATCAACAGATTTGCTGCACAACACCAACTTATGTTCTGGATTACAAGTTGGTGCGGAAGGGGGGACTTGAACCCCCACGCCCGAAGGCACTACCACCTCAAGGTAGCGTGTCTACCAATTCCACCACCACCGCAGCTGTGTCGCATTCTAGTCGGATCAAACCCAAAAAGAAAGAACTAAATCGCGTTATTGGCCTGTTTTCGGTGCGACTGGCGAAGTTTCATTCGAATTCACCGGAGCAGTCGTGGTAGTTTGCACCGATTTCAAGCTATAAGCATCTGTGGTTTGTTTTTTGGCAAACACTGCTAAAGTTAAACTGGTGACAAAAAATAAAGCTGTCAAAATACCCGTTAAGCGAGTCATGAAATTCGCTGAACCTGAAGCACCAAATACAGTCGCAGCACCGCCGCCACCAAATGATGCGCCTGCATCTGCACCTTTACCATGTTGTACCAGAATCAATACAATCATTAAAATGGCTAAGATAATATGTACCACCAGCACAAAAGTTTGCATGCTGAACTCCTAATTATTTTGTATTTGCAAAAGCCTGAGCAATTTTATAGAAAGACTCTGCATTTAAAGATGCACCACCAACCAGCGCACCATTAATATCTGGACAGGCAGCCAACTCTACTGCATTTTCAGCTTTAACACTACCGCCATACAGAAGGGCAATGCCTGGACCGAACGATGTAATTTGAGTTAAGCCTTCACGAATTTTGGCATGCATGGCTTGTGCATCTTCCGGGGAAGCCGTTTTACCGGTACCAATTGCCCAGATTGGTTCATAGGCAATCACAATCTTTTGCCACTGTTCAGCTTGAACCACTGCGGCAATATCACAGATTTGTTGCAATACCACCTGCTCTGCTTGGCCATTTTCACGTTGCTCCAGGCTTTCACCTACGCAGTAAATAATGGTTAATCCTGCATTTAAAGCATTTTTAACTTTTTCATTCAGTATTTGCGCAGTTTCGCCAAAGATCTCGCGACGCTCCGAATGACCAATCAGTACAAACTCAATTTGATGATCTTTCAGAAGTTCGGCGCTCACTTCTCCGGTATAGGCACCTGTACCTGCCATACAAGAAATATTCTGAGCAACGGTATCAATAGGGCGTACTGAACTTGCCAATTCCGCTTGAACACTGGCCAAGGCAAGCATGTTAGGGGCAACACCGATACGACATTTTTCTTCTTTAATTTCATTGTCTTGCAATAATTTTTTAAAACTTTTGATCAGCTCTTTGGTGTCTGCCTGCATTGGGTTCATTTTCCAATTGCCAACAACCCAAGGAGTAATAGCCGAACCCGACATACAGTAACCTATTAAAAACAATTCATTTAACCGCGCGTATTCTACACGGAATTCAATATTTTTTAGAAAATTTTCACCTGGCTTTTTATGTCATTATTATTTTTTACACGTTATTCTTGAATTCTCTATAAAAACTTTCTCCATGTAATTACGACTGGTTCAAGCTTTTGTCTAATATTAACTAGATGACAACATTTTCAGATATGGTATTTTTATATAACAAAAGTATAATTTAAAAATACCAATTATAAACAAATTGATTGAGCGGGCATATTAAAGCATGACAGCATTACAAGGTTCACCAAGATTCACTGGTTTTATTCGCCGTTTGGTTGAAGATGGCTTAGTTTCTGCTGAAAACATGCAGAATGCCGTATTAAGTGCAAAAAAAGCCAATCAAGATATTGTTCCTTTTTTGATTGATCAATTAAAACTTTCTCCCTTGGATATTGCCGAGAAAATTTCTCAAGAATTTGGGGAACCACTTTTTGACCTCAGCGTATATGATTCTGCACAAATTATCCGCGAAGGAATTGATGAAAAGCTAATTACCAAACATCGGGTTTTACCTATTTTTAAACGTGGCAACTTACTTTATGTTGCCACCAGTAATCCCACCAATATGGATGCCATGGATGCCATCCGCTTCAGTAGTAAAATGAATATTGAAGCCGTGATTGTTGAACATCCAAAATTAATCAAACTGATTGAACAAAACTTTGCCGAAGCAGATAGCTTCGAATTTTCTGATGATGATATCGATCTAAATCTTGAACAAGAAGATCTTAGTCAAAAAGACGATGAAGAACATGATCAAAAAGAAGATGAAGCACCGATTGTTAAATATATTAATAAATTATTGATTGATGCGATTCGGATGGGTGCTTCAGATTTACATTTTGAACCCTATGAAAAAAGTTATCGTGTTCGCTATCGTGTCGATGGTGTTCTACGTCAAATTGCTAACCCGCCATTACAACTCGCGACACGTTTAGCCTCGCGCTTAAAAGTGATGTCTCAAATGGATATTTCTGAAAAGCGCTTACCGCAAGATGGCCGTATTAAACTTAAACTCTCAAAATCCAAAGCCATTGATTTTCGTGTTAACTCACTTCCTACCCTATTTGGAGAAAAACTGGTACTGCGTATCCTGGATCCATCCAGTGCGATGCTGGGTATTGATGCATTGGGCTATGAACCCGAGCAAAAAGAATTATTTATGCAAGCTCTGGACAAACCTCAAGGTATGCTGTTGATCACAGGCCCAACGGGTTCCGGTAAAACCGTTTCTTTATATACCGGCTTGAATATTCTCAATCGTGAAGATACCAATATTTCGACGGCCGAGGATCCTGTGGAAATTAACCTGGAAGGGATCAATCAGGTCAATGTCAATGCCAAAGTCGGCTTAACCTTCTCTGCTGCCCTCAAGTCATTCCTGCGTCAGGACCCTGATATTGTGATGGTCGGTGAGATCCGAGATTTAGAAACGGCAGAAATTGCTGTTAAAGCGGCTCAGACGGGTCATATGGTCATGTCAACGCTCCACACCAACAGTGCACCTGAAACCTTAACGCGCTTAAGGAATATGGGCGTCCCTTCCTTTAACATTGCTACCTCTGTAAACTTGGTAATTGCGCAACGTTTAGCTCGACGTTTATGTCCACAATGTAAAATTCCTGCTGATGTTCCAGAACCAAGTTTACTGGAAATGGGATTTCGAGAAGAAGATCTTAAACACCCGGATTTTCAAGTATATCAACCTGTCGGCTGTTCAGAATGTCGGGAAGGTTATAAGGGTCGTGTCGGTATTTATGAAGTCATGAAAGTGACACCTGAAATTTCGAAAATTATTATGGAAGATGGCAATGCACTTGAAATTGCAGCAGCCTCTACAAGATCGGGGTTTAATAATTTACGGCGTTCAGGGTTAATAAAGGTCATGCAGGGGGTGACTTCTCTTCAAGAAGTCAATCGTGTGACCAGTGAATAGAGAAAGTATTTAAAAATAAGGATAAATTCATGGCTGTCAAAAAAGCACAGATGATGCCCACCTTCAGTTATGAAGGGGTTGATCGTAAAGGGGAAAAGCTTAAAGGAGAATTACCTGCACGTAACATGGCACTTGCAAAAGTGACTTTACGCAAACAGGGAATTACCATCAAGACGATTCGGGAAAAAAGAAAAAATATTCTCGAAGGCTTAATGAAAAAAAAGGTATCTACACTTGATATCACCATTTTTACACGCCAGCTGGCGACCATGATGAAAGCAGGTGTACCTTTGGTACAAAGCTTTGAAATTGTTGCTGAAGGTCTTGAAAATCCCTCTATGCGCGAAGTGGTGTTAGGCATTAAAGGTGAAGTCGAAGGCGGAAATACCTTTGCCGGCGCACTCAAAAAATACCCTCAATATTTTGATAACTTATTTTGCTCACTCGTTGAATCTGGTGAACAGTCCGGTGCCTTGGAAACCATGCTTGACCGGGTTGCTATTTATAAAGAAAAAAGTGAACTTTTAAAGCAAAAAATTAAAAAGGCCATGAAATATCCTATGGCTGTTATTGTCGTTGCACTTGTTGTGACCATTATTTTGATGGTGAAAGTCGTCCCTGTCTTTCAGGATTTATTTAGTTCATTTGGTGCAGATTTACCGGCATTTACTAAAATGGTTGTCGGTATGTCGGAATGGATGCAAAAATACTGGTTTGTTTTAATTATTGTCATTGGCGCCATTATAGCCGGTTTTATGGAAGCAAAAAAACGCAGCAAAAAATTTCGTGATTTCCTCGATAAAGCAGCGCTCAAAGCCCCTATTTTTGGAGACCTGGTGTATAAAGCCATTATCGCGCGTTACAGTCGTACTTTAGCAACCACATTTGCTGCCGGTGTACCTTTAATTGATGCTTTAGAGTCAACCGCTGGTGCAACAAACAATTGTGTCTATGAAGAAGCGGTGATGAAAATTCGCGATGATGTTGCCACAGGTCAACAATTGCAATTTGCCATGCGTGTCACCAACAAATTCCCCTCCATGGCCGTGCAAATGGTCGCAATCGGTGAGGAGTCAGGTGCATTGGACAGTATGCTGGACAAGGTGGCGACTCATTTTGAAAATGAAGTCGATAATGCTGTTGATGGCTTAACTTCAATGATGGAGCCATTAATTATGGCTGTACTTGGCGTCCTCGTTGGTGGTCTAGTTATTGCCATGTACCTGCCAATTTTCCAAATGGGTTCTGTGGTGTAATGCAAGAATTTATCTCTTATTTTATCAATAACCCAACTGCGCTTTATTTTGCAGTTGGGCTTTTCAGTCTCTGTATTGGTAGTTTTCTGAATGTCGTTATTTATAGAACACCCAAGATAATGGAGCAAGAATGGCGACAAGATTGTCAAATGCTACTTCATCCTGAACAACCGATTATTGATGAATCTAAACTTAGCCTGAGCAAACCTGCATCCACCTGTCCTAAGTGCCATACAGAAATTCGTTGGTATCAAAATATTCCTGTAATTAGTTGGCTAGTTTTAGGGGGCAAATGCGGTTCTTGCAAAAATCCAATCAGCATTCGTTACCCTTTAATTGAGCTACTCACTGCCCTATGTTCATTGGTGATAGTTGCGGTCTTCGGGCCAACCCTACAAATGCTCTTTGGGTTGCTTTTGACTTGGATACTCATCGCACTGACCTTTATTGATTTTGATACTCAGCTCCTACCGGATCGTTATACCTTAACTTTAGCAGCACTCGGTTTAGGCATTAATAGTTATGCTATTTATACCTCTCCTATGTCTGCAATCTGGGGCTATATTATTGGCTTCTTGTGCCTTTGGATTGTGTACTACCTGTTTAAAGTCATTACCGGTAAAGAAGGTATGGGCTATGGAGACTTTAAGTTACTGGCTGCTTTAGGTGCCTGGATGGGACCTTTAATGCTACCTTTAATTGTGCTGCTTTCATCCATGGTCGGAGCAATCATTGGCATTATTCTGCTGAAAATACGTAAAGAAAACCAGCCTTTTGCTTTCGGTCCTTATATTGCTATTGCAGGTTGGATTGCGTTTATTTGGGGTGAGCAGATTATGAAAGTTTATTTAGGACAATAATTTTTGGATGAATACATGACATTTATCTTGGGTTTAACAGGCGGTATTGGCAGCGGGAAATCGGCCGCAAGTACATGGTTTGAAGCCCAAGGAATCACCGTTGTGGATGCCGACATGGTGGCACGTCAGATTGTAGAAAAAGGACAACCCGCGTTACAACAAATTCACGCGGCTTTTGGGGATTGGGTTCTGTTAGACAATGGAGAACTGAATCGCCGGGCTTTACGTGAACATATTTTTAAGGATCCAAATGCACGTAAAGTGTTGGAAAGCATCACCCACCCTGCTATTCGTCAATCAATTATTCAACAACTGCATGCCGCAACCAGTCCCTATGCGATTCTGGTTTCTCCCCTGCTGTTTGAAACCAATCAACATGAATTAACCGATCATACGTTACTTATTGATGCGACTGAAGAATTACAAATTCAACGTGCTAGCCAACGTGATGGGCAATCCACTGAACAGATTCAGAAAATCATTCAGGCACAAATGCCACGTCAGCAGAAACTAAGCCTGGCAGATGATATCGTGCTGAATGACGGACATCTTGATCATTTATATAGCCATTTAAAACCGCTGCATAATACTTATTTGCAACGTAGCAAGCAAAAAAAAGCAGCCGATTAAGACTGCTTTTTTTGTTGATCCAGTTGCTGCTGTAAACTGTCTTTATGCATGATCCAGCGCCACGGCTGCAAAGCACCAATCGCCATGCCAATCAAGCCACACATAATCGCCAGACTTAAGGGTTCACCTAAAAGCGGCACAGCTAGAATTGCTGCCATAAACGGGGCCAAAGTCACGATACTGCCGGTCTTAAATGCACCCAGTCGTTTGATGGCTTCGACATAAGTCAGTGTCGCCACAATCACCACAAAAATGCCGTGAAAAATCACCTGCATCAGTAAATGGAGCGGCTCAGGTTCAGTTAAATTTTTCGGCAAGAACAACAGATAAATCGGCACATAAACGATCGCTGACCAGATGGCAACACCGGCCATAGAATGCCATGCAGAAAGTTTCCATTGCCGTAATAGCACGGTAAAAACACCCCACCAGATTGCACTCAACAAGAACAGCATGTCGCCAAAACCAAAAGCGATACCGGTTTCCTGATACATTAAAAAACTCATGGCAGCAATTGCAGTCAACATAATGCCCAGACTAATCCAGGTATGCTGATCAAAAGGCTGTTTAAACAGCAAAAATGCGGCCACTGCGGTACACAAAGGAATACAGCCATTCAGAAAAATCGCCGCATGGGCTGCAGGGACATAGTGAAATGCGCTGTATGAGGTCAGGCAATATCCTACCCCGCCAATCATCGCCAAAAGAAACGGTTCTTTTTTCCATAAAAAGGCGAGGTCTTTTTTATAGATCAGAATCGGCATTAAAATACAAAATGCCAGAGCAAAACGTAAAGCCGTGATATCCCAAGCGCTGATTCCCCACTGTGCATTTAAGCGGGACGTAATGGTAAATCCCCCCCAGATGCACATGGTAATGGCGACATAGAGATAACCTTGAGACCGGGGAGACATAGCAAACAACTATTAAATTGAGATGATAAAATTACACATTACGCTGGCGGCAAGCTTCATATAAAGCCATACCTGTTGCCACACTCACATTCAAACTTTGCAAGTTTCCTGCCATAGGAATATAAACCGTTTGATCGCACTGTGACTGGGTAATTGGACGCAAGCCGGTATCTTCCGCGCCCATCACCACACAGATACCTGTTCCGGTAAAATCAAACTGCTGCACTGGTAATGCTTTTTCATCTAGCATGGTACCGACAACACGTACATTGAATTCATCTTTGATATTACCCAAGGTACGTGCAAGATTGGTTACTTGAATAAACTTCACTTTCTCTGCACCACCTGCAGCAATTTTACGTGCTGTCGGGGTTAAGCTTGCAGAACGATCACGCGAGACAATCACCGCTTCAACACCCATAGCCGCTGCTGTACGAATACAAGCACCCAGATTATGTGGATCAGTGACTTGGTCTAAAGCCAACAACAGTGCTTGAGGATTTTGTTTCAGCAAATCATCCAAATCCTGTTCATTCAATGTTGGATGTGGACGAACTGCAGCAACCACCCCTTGATGAAAAGGCTGACCCGCCAATTTTTCCAGTTTGTCACGACTGGCCTGTTGTACACTGATTCCAAAAGGATCTGCCAAAGCCAAAACGTTTTTCAAACGCTGATCATCACGACCTTTTAGCGTAAATAAAGTAAGTACACGCTCTGGCTCAAGCTCAAGTAATGACTCCACTGAGTGAACGCCATAAAAATATTCGGTTTTTGCCATGAACGGCCTCTAAAATGTATTTATACAATGTAAAAAGAAAAATCCTGCAAAGCTGACTTTACAGGATTGATGCTTAAATCTAGTTTAACTGATTCAGGCTAAAATTTCTTTGCCTTAGTCCGACTTATGTTTAGCCTTCTAAATGGCAAACATAATCTAAAACTTCATCGGTCTCAATTTTAAAACGGCTATTACCTGGGACATAAAAAGACTGTCCTGCACGGAACAATTCACTCTCGATTTTATCCGCGATTTGTACACGGCACTCCCCTGAAATAATTTCCATACGTTCAGGTACATGAGTTTCGAAAGTCAGTGCTTGTTCAGTCGGTAAAATTACCCCTAGTGTCTTTTTTGTGCCATCTTCGAATTGCACGGTATGACTAATACATGAACCGCCGAAATAAACATTCGATTTTTTGATAACAGAAACATGATCAAACTGATTTGACATGCGTATTCTCCAGATAATGCGCATTTATAATTTTTGATTGATGTAGTTTAAAGGCCTGCATTCAACTAATCAATCGGTGTTTCATACGGCTAAATCAATATTTTACAAATTGTTGCAGTTATTTTTCTACATCAATAAGACTAAGATTTACCACGATTTTGTGAGAGTCTAAATCAACCTTAGCATAAGCACAAATAAGTTTTTGTACTTCATCGACTAAAGGTCTATCTGCTTTTCCATAGAGTAGATGTTGCAGTAAAACAATCACCATCTGTCAGGCAATTTGTTATAGGTCTGAAGCTTAGCGGGATGAGTCAATTTAGTATTTAAACTTCGACCCAAGATACTTATCAAGGAATACTGATCCATGATTTGTATGGATAGATATTTGCCTAGTGTGCGGAGCATTTTTTAACAGTATGAAGGTGAAACTCCTTAAAAAATCTATAAAATCAAATATCTATTTAGATAAAAATTCCCCAGATTATTGGAGCATGACTGATAGAGGTTTATCTGGGTTAGATTCTCTTCTCGCAGGCTTGGCTAGCTGCAAACTTATAGCGTAGTAATATTGAATTCAATGGAAGCAGATATTGTTTTTATAAGGTATCTTCAGTAAAAAGTATTTTCATTATAAATATCAGGTAAAATAATAATGTTTTACGTCATCTTAAAATAAGAGCTGGCTTGTGACCAAAACAAAATTTCACTATCTTAGATTAAAACTTTTCGCAGCTCGGATGCGTTTATGCTGACACACTTAACTCTGATCAATTTCGCTTTAGCCGATCATTTAGCCATTGATATTGAACCAGGTTTCAATGTCCTGACTGGGGAGACAGGGGCGGGTAAATCTTTACTGTTGGATGCCCTCTCTGCCTGTTTGGGTGAGCGCACCGATACCAATTACGTCCGTTTTGGTTCAGACAAAGCCGATGTTACCGCTGTTTTCAGTTATAAAGAACAAAGTCCCGAAGCTGAATGGCTTAAAGCACATGAGTTGGATGATGAATCTGGCGAGATTCATTTAAGACGGGTGGTTTTTGCGACAGGTCGCAGCAAAGCATGGATTAATGGTCGCCCAAGCAGCTTGGCTGAACTGAAAGAAATTGGTCGTTTACTGGTGCAACTGTATAGTCAGCACAGTCAGCAACAATTGTTGGAACATCCTTATCCCAAGCATTGGTTAGATCGTTACAACAACTTTTATCAGCCTGCACAAGATGTCCGCGATGCCTATAGCACCTGGCAAAAAGATATTCGTCAGCATCAAGCGGCATTAGATGCACAAGTGACGCGTAAACAACGGATTGAGACTTTAGAATTACAGCTTGAAGAACTCGAAGAAATCACTCACATTGACTATAAAGAGATTGAGCAAGAGTTCGACCGTTTAAGTCATCATGAACATATCATGCTGGATTGTAGCTATAGCTTAAATGCGCTGGATGAAGCTGAACAAAATATCACCCAAGAGGTTTCTTCGATTATTCGTCGTTTGGAATCGCATGCCGGTCGCAGTGAGCTACTCGCAGAAATTTATAATTCATTAGTAAATGCACAAAGTGAACTTGCTGATGCGACGGCGAATTTACATCAATTTATTGACCGCCAAAGTTTTGATCCTGAACGCATGGAAGAGCTCAACTTGCAACTGGAAATCTTCCATCGTTTAGCGCGTAAATATCGTACTCAACCTGAAACGCTAAAAGAAGAATATGAGGCGTGGCAGGCGGAACTTGAACAGCTCCATCAACTGGAAGATCCTGAGACTTTAGCTGAACAAGTAGAATTGTCACATCAAGACTTTTTAGCCAAAGCTCAGCACCTAGATGATATTCGTCGTGAAGCCGCGAGTCCGTTAGCTAAAAAACTCACAGAACAAGTGAAACAACTGGCATTGCCTGAAGCCCATTTTGAATTCAAGTTTGAACCTTTGGAACAAGCATCATCAGAAGGCCTCAGCTTTATTCAATTGCTGTTTACCGCAAATAAAGGCATTCCTGCACAACCCTTGGCACGTGTAGCTTCTGGTGGTGAACTGTCACGTATTGCTCTGGTCATGCAAGTGATGAATGCTGAAAAAACCGAATCTGAAGTGTTGGTGTTCGATGAAATTGATGTCGGAATCAGTGGCGGTACGGCAGAAATGGTTGGACGCTTATTGGCAGATTTAGCCCAACATGTACAGATTTTATGTATTACCCATCAAGCTCAAGTGGCAGCACAATCCGATCAACATCTGTTGGTGAAGAAACGCCAAACGGATCCTGCAAGCAGCACCATTATCGACCTGAGCGAAGAACAACGTATTGATGAGTTGGCGCGTATGACCGGCGGTGTCGAAATTAATGACACAACCCTGCAACATGCCAAGCAATTACGTCAACTTAAGTTTCATCAGGTATAAGTTTGTAGGCTAAATCACAAAAAATGATTGGCGAAATTCAATTAGTTTAGTAAGTTGCTTATAAAAGCATTATTATTAATTTAATCAGATTTTTTGATTTTAAGGGGGATAGCTTAGATGACTAAACAATATCTGACACATCGCTGTCTGATTGCACCTCCTGATTCAGCCGATGATTTTTTTGCCAATACGGTTATTTATTTGGCACGACATGATGAAGATGGTGCTCAAGGCATTATCATTAACCGCCCTTCCGGTCTTTCAATCAAAGAGTTATTGAATGACTTGGAAATTGAAGCGGATAATGTCAATCCCCATGATGTATTACAGGGTGGGCCGTTACGTCCGGAAGCAGGCTTTGTGCTGCATACCGGTCAGCCGACCTGGCATTCATCCATTGCGGTGGGTGAAAATGTCTGCATCACCACATCTAAAGATATTTTAGATGCCATTGCACATAACGAAGGTGTTGGACGTTATCAAATTGCCTTGGGTTATGCGAGTTGGGGCAAAAACCAGCTTGAAAAAGAACTGGCACGTGGCGACTGGCTCATCTGTGATTCAGATATGGATTTAATTTTTAACTTGCCTTACGACGATCGTTGGGATGCTGCCTATAAAAAAATGGGCGTAGACCGCAATTGGCTTTCATCAGAGATTGGACATGCCTGATTTATCACCACCCCAGCTGATTATGGCATTCGATTTTGGTACACAGAAAATGGGCATGGCGGTCGGTCAATCCTTGATTGAAAGTGCCAATCCGCTTGGCCTGTTTCCAATGAAAGATGGGATTCCCAACTGGGATGAATTACTGAAAATTGTGAAACAGTATCAACCGACTTTATTTTTAGTGGGATTGCCGTTGAATATGGATGATAGCGAATCTGAACTTTCGGCACGCTCACGCAAGTTTGCACGCCGTTTACGCCATCAAACCAATATTGAAACCTTGATGGTAGATGAGCGTTTAACCACTCGTGAAGCGCGAGATGAACTGGGTCATTATCAAGCTCAAGGTCGCGCTAAAAAACTGTCTGCGGATAGTGTGGCTGCTGCACTTTTTATTGAAAGCTGGTATCGCAACCCTGAAGGGCTTACACCTTAATTTTCTAAATATCATTAATGTAAAAAAGCCATTCAAAACTGAATGGCTTTTTATTAAAATGAACAAACAAATACGATTACCTGGCTAATGCTGATCAATTAAGCGGTTGCACCATTCCCCTTATCTTATGAGTCACTCACCGCAGTCTTATTTTTAAATCCAATATGTACTGCTCGTTGGGTGCTTAAGATACAGTATCTCTGATGAAAAAAATTGGCAATACTGTATTTTTAACTTTAGTTTTATCTTGAACAGAAACAAAGTAATGCTTTGTTCCCGTTCAAGTTGTGAATAAGGTATTTTCTTATCAAACAACATGAGGAATTTAAAATATTCCTCGGTTGGTTAACTGATTGGCATTCATTATTTGACTGGTTTTTCGATATGAATGGTTGCGGTGCGTCCTGCAATAAAAGCCAATTCATTTTTCGGCATTTCATCCAGAATAATTTTTACCGGCACGCGCTGTGCCAAACGAACCCAGCTAAAGGTTGGATTCACATTGGCTAAAAGTCCGGAGGTCGAAGTACGTTCGCGGTCTTCAATACCCGATGCAATCCCTTGAACGTGGCCTGTTAACTTTTCAGAATCACCCATCATTTGAATGGTTGCGGGTGCTCCGACATAAATTTTATTCAGTTTGGTTTCTTCAAAATAACCCACAATATATAAATGCTGGCGGTTTAACAGTGCTGCAACCGCTTGCCCCACTTTGACATAACTGCCTTGCTGCAGTTCAAAATTGGACAAGGTGCCATCGGCAGGTGCAACCACTTCAGAGCGATGCAAATTCAGTTCTCTCAGATGCAGATTACTGGTTGCCACTTCAATGAGCGCTTTTTGCTGCACGATGTTGGCTTTAGCCTGTGCAATGGCTGCAACCATTTGTTCATGTTCTGCATGGGACTGATCACGCATTGCAAACATATGCTCTTGTTCTTGTTTTGAAATTGCACCATCCATCAAGCTGGAATAGCGATTGGCATTTTTATCTGCCCAGTTAATATTTGCTTGCGACTTCACCACATTGGCTTGAGCTTGGGCCAGCTCGGCCTGAGCTGCAGTTAAACCCGCGCTGGCCTTGGCCAAATCAGATTTGGCTTGTTCGACATCAATGGCCTGGCGGGCGACATCAATTTTAAACAACACCTGTCCTTTTTTAACGCTCTGGTTATCTTGTACCAAGACCTCAGTTACCAGCCCCGAAACATCAGAAGACACCTGAATCACATCACCACGTACACGCCCATCACGCGTCCACGGTTCGGAATTATAATAATTCCAGATATGGATGATGGCAAAAATCGCGATCAGCCCTACCACCAGCAAAATAATCGGACGAATTATTTTGCGTAGATCAAAAGATGTCATTTCAGGTTTACCTCATTCATTTCAATTTGGACAGCACGGATGTCCATTAGATGGCACACAGGATAAAGAGCCAGTGCACCAGAAAAAGCAGCACAATATACAGGCACAAATTGAATATGCCGGGCCCTGCAATCCAGCCCTGATCAATCAGTCGATCTGTTGCCCTCCTGACGATTTTAAGCAGCACATACGCAAGAATGCTCTGAATTAGAAGGATCGGGACGTAGACCCCATAAAGATTAAGTTCACCCATGCTTAGCTCACTGCCAAAGTTTTCTGTTTAGCTCCATTGACCGTATTTTGATGACACAGACTGCTGCAGATATTATTGAGTGAAATTTTTAGACGCTGTGCAATATCGGGATTCTCGACTTCATCAGTTGCAGATTGAACCACGGCAAGGCTATGCAATAAATTCTGTAAAATGTCGGTATGGGGTCGCTGCATTTCTTTGGCACGAAAATAGTCATCTAGCGACTGTTGCAAATTTTCAATCGAAGAAACAATAGATGCTTGCTCGGGTAGTTTTTCGATCAGCTCCTGCAGTCGCGTCAGGTCAATTACTGCACTGGTTTCAATCAGTGCCAGATGAATTTCTTTGTTTAACCTTTGCGACTGAACAGCAGCTTTACCATTCAGCACTCCAATCCGATCCAGCATGCTACGCAAATGCTGTTTAAACTCGGTCCCATAAGGCAGATACAAGGCCTTTCTGACCGCTTTATAATGCATAGCCAAAATGCGTTGTACGGTTATATCCGGAGACATCGCCCGAACAATGTGAATTACGTAAACCGAAATTATCAGACCAATCAGTGAGCCAATCGAGGCATCAAAAAACGCAATCTGATCTAGCGAATAATTATTATGTAAATTTAACCCCATTATCGTTCCCATCAGTAGGGGTAGCCCCAATCCGGTTAAAGGGGGATGAGGAAATAACATTAGACAGCATATAATGAAGGGCGCCAGAACCAAGACCAGTTCCCAAAAGGTAGTGACATGCGGGAAAACCCCATAAGCATAAATAAAAACCATTACAGCCGCATAAATATTGGCACGGATAAAGATTTTTAACGCTGGTACCGGATTATCCATGGCAGTTAAAATACAGGCACTGATTGCCGCCATTTCCGCCAACATGAAGCCTGCTTTCCAGCCACTTAGAATCCAGAATGCTGTGGAAATCATAATAATAATAAATGCCGAAATGCCCCCACGCACCGCTACCCCATGATCCCGATGCAAACTCGGATAGGTGGTAGTTAAAGGACTCATACTTTCAGGCAAGGAATCATCGCCTTGTTGAATGCGCTGCCAAATCAGTTTTACTGCACGGACATTCTGAATAAAATGCCGGATATCCATTTTCAAGCCGTTTAAAATAATCACTTGTTCAGGTCGTGCCGATGCCACTAAAGCATCAAAATCAGATTCAAACTGGTTAGGTAAAAGATTCAGTTCCTGTGGTTTGATCTCATGGTCATCTTTTAAAAATTCAGCAATATGAGTATGTATAGCTTTCAAACTGGTACGATAGGTCAAATCAATTTGGTCGAGCTGTTTCATGCGTTCAGACATCGCCACCAGATTTGCCACCAATACAGTTAATTGATGCAGCATTTCCTGTAACGGTTTGGTCATGCCCTGAAGGCTGGATTTCTCATACGATAAATGTACCGCCATCGTATGGATATCGGAGATATCCCGGGTAATATTGCCGAGTAACTGGTTGTAGTGATGCAGTTGCTTTTGATCCAGCAAGATCTGGTCAAATAATGCGTTGGTATCCTGAATGGTTTTTGAAACACGGGTTTCCACAGCCGGCCCGATGTGCAGCGGAAAAATGGTGGTGCTGACAATAGCACTGCAGACCACTCCCACTGTAATTTCCAGAAAACGGCCAATTGCCATATCAAAGATAGACACCGTATCGGCATAATAAATAATGTTGTAGCAAATAATCACTGCGGTATAACCCGCCAGCATAGAAACATAACTGCGCGGGGTTCGATCCAGCAGCGAAATATACAGGCAAAATCCCACCCAGGCCGCCAAGAAACAGGTAAATAACCATGGGGTATTCATCAAAAGCGGAGTGACTACAACCGAGGCAATGGCACCCAGCAAGGTTCCCAAAATCCGATAAATACTTTTTGAAGAGGTCATGCCCGAGTACGGATTGGCGATCACGAACACTGTACCAATGGCCCAAATCGGATAAGCCAGATTCAAAGAAAATGCGACATAAAGGGCCAGCATGCCTGCCACAAAAGTTTTAGTCGCAAAAATCCAATCCATTTTATTTGGACGAAATGCGAGTAATGGTTTGATGAGCAGCATGGATGGATCTCTAATTCAGGTTTAACGCTTTACTCCACTGGTTTTTGAACGACGACTTAAGTGCACGAGATATATTGAAGATACATCGGGTAAAAAATAGACATGAGTAAACATGCCATCAGAAATGGTCGTCATTCAAAATGAATAGAGAAGTTTTCACATTACGTTTTTTATGCGACATAAAACAGAAGAAATATTTAACCAAATATGATTAAATATTCATCATTAGATATTTATATCAGACATCTTTTCAAAAAAACCAATATAAGTCAATTATAATATCTTATTATGATAATATGTATTAAATTAATAAAATATATTTAAGCAGTAATCATTAAATTTCTCATACAAAATATAAAATTTTTTTAAATACTGACAAATACAATATTGTCAGAACAAAAGCTCTGCTCTTGCTATTTTTTGTTATAAAGTACTACGTGTTATTTTTTCTTTTTATATGCTTTGACCAAGCAGGTACTTATGGCAATTTCTAGTTTTGGTAAGATTCTCACCGTTTTGGATCTGTTTTCGGTGTCTCGCCCTATCATTAATGTCGATATCATTAGTGAAGAATTAGGACTGTCTAAACCCACCAGTTACCGATATTTGAAAGAGCTCGTATCCTCAGAATTATTACAACGCTTAAGTGGTACTTCAGGTGACTACACGCTAGGTACTAAAATTGCAGTACTGGACTATATTTCCCGCACTACAGATCCTTTGGTGCAAATTAGCATTCCGTTTATGCAGCAAATTGTGGAACGTACTGAATTCGGCTGTCTGCTCACGCATTTGAATTACGATTCATGTATCGACATTCATCATGAACTGTATAAAGACCTGACTACACTGACTTATGGCCGTGGTTGCCCTCGCCCTATTTATAAAGGTTCGTCTGCCAAAGCCATTCTGGCGCATTTGTCCAAAAAGCACATTTTGGATTATTACCAGCGCTTTAAAACTGAATTTTCTGAAGTCAGATTTGCCCATAGCGAAGAAGAATTCCTGTTACAGATGAAACAGATTAAAAAGCAGGGCTATTATTTCTCAAATGGAGAAGTTGATCCAAATTTGGCCAGCCTTTCTATTCCAGTGAAATTTTCCAGCAAAGAACCTCCTTTAGCTTTGACCTTATTAGGCTCTAAAAATCGCTTTGAGTTTATTAATTTCCAGAAACTGATCGAAATTTTGCAGGAAAATGCTGCATTGATTGAGAAAAAATTTGCTGAATTATCTGGAGATGATGAGCTTTAAAATTATGTTAAAATTCAAACAAATATCAATTTACGCAAAATAAAGCATATTTTATAATTGAATTATTTAATTTATTCTCATAATATGATTATTGTTCTTCATGCAGCCAATTGTATTCCATGACAATTTGAGCAACATCCTCAGAGAAAAGCTTGTGCCTATGCATGAGCTTTTTTTTGCCTTCTTATTGTTAGCCGGTCAAATGCATTCCTTTACCTTTAGAAAAAATAACGGAAGGTCAGATTAATCCGTGGTTCAACTATTTTTGTCGATTTCATTAAAGCATGTTTCCAGTACTGCTGGGTTTGGCCTCGCATCACGATCAGTTGTCCGCTATGTAAAAGTATATCGACTTTTGCAGCTTTATTTTTATGCTTAAAACTGAATTTTCGTGTGGCACCCAAACTTAAAGAAGCAATTACAGTTTCTTGTTCGTTATCGGAGATTAAAGTCGCTTCATCATCACTATGCCAACCTAGGCCCTGCGTACCCTCCTCATACAGATTAGCCAAACAGGAATTAAACGAATGTCCAACCAATTTCTCAATATGCTGCTTTAAACGAAATAACGCAGGATTCCACAGATGTGCCTGCTTAAAGGTGCCTGAATAGTGATATTGATAGTTTTCATCGCCATACCAAGCCACTTGGCGTTTGGTGATATGATGTTGGCCAAATAAAAATACCCGGTCATGTTGCCAGGCTAAATTGCTTAAAAAATACTGCAAATATTTTTCACTCTGCTCAGGGGTTAAAATCAGGCCATAATCTTCTACAATCCCGTCACAAGGCAAGAGATTGTCTTGAGCTTCAGGTGCAAACAATTCAAAGTTCATGGTCAAAATACACAGTCATAAATAAATGTAAAATTCACTTTTATTTTAGCGGATTATTCCTGCTCACAATTCAAAACATTGTATGCGCTTGTGACATCAGAAAATCAGGCTTAGACTGAAATCAAGCTGAACAATAAAAAACTGCATATGAATTTATGGCACTTATTTCAAAAACTTCGACCTTTTGTCCGCCCCTATCGCTTATTGGTCATTGCAACCCTCATTTTAACCCTGATTGGATCCTTCACCGCACAGGTCAATGCACTGACTTTAAGATACGCCGTTGATAGTATTAATCGCCTGATTGAAGCAGGTTCAGGACTTTCAGAAGGCTGGCATATTCTTATCACCATCTCTGCTATTTTACTGGGTAAAGAAGTCATCAATGCCTTCGTGCAATTTGGACAAAAATTTTATGGCGAAAAACTGCGAATTTTTGTTTCGCAGGATTTAGCCCAAGGTATCATTGAAAAATTTCTGACCTATCGGCTGGCTTTTTTTAATGAAGACAATAACCAGGCCGGTAAATTACAAACTCGTATCGACCGTGGTATTGGTTCGCTAACGCGCTTGGTGCAAATCTTCTTTATTGATATTTTACCGTTATTTACCAGTGCGATTGTGGCATTGGGGCTGATGTTCTATGCCAACTTCTATGTTGGATTGGTGGCTTTAAGTATTGTGCCGATTTATTTTTGGCTGACCTATAAACAGGCACAAAAACTGGGGGGATGGCGACGTAATCTACGCGATGGACGTGAAAAAAAGAGCCAAGGCATCTTAAGCATTATCAACTCGATTACGGTGATCAAATCTTTTAATCGCGAATCGATTGAATCTGACAAACAGCTCAAACTCCAAAAAGAACTGACCAACAATCAGATGCAGACCCGTCAAACCAGTTTTTTATTTGACGGTTTAAAAACCTTTATCGAACAGATTGGGATTGTGCTGATCATCATTTTAACCGCTTATTTTGTGCTGGATGGGCAAATGAGTATTGGTATGATTATGTACCATGTCCTGCTGTTCAATAATGTCTCCGCCCCGATTCGTTCCTTGCACCGTATTTATGATGAAGTGAATGACGCGATGATTTACTCAGAAAGCTTCTTTAAAATTTTAGAAGCCGATCATGAAATTGAACCAAGTGGTGCACAAAAACCTGTGATTACAGGGAAGTTTGAACTTAAAAATGTCGAATTTTATTATCCCAATGGCCTTCATGCATTAAACAACATCAACCTGGTGATTCAACCGAATAAAATCACCGCTTTGGTCGGTTTATCGGGTGCGGGGAAATCGACCTTAATCAGCTTATTGGATAAGTTTTATCAGCCCGCGTCTGGGGAGATTCAACTCGATGGCATAAATTTGGAAGACATCGACACTCACTATTTACGTGATCATATTGGTTTGGTACTGCAAAAAAATCATATTTTTCAAGGGACTATTTTTGAGAATATTCGCTATGGTCAAACCGATGCCAGTATAGAAGATGTGATGACTGCAGCCAAAAAAGCCTCGATTCATGAGCAAATTTTACAGCTTCCGCATGCTTATGACGCCGATGCCCTGATGCTTTCAGGCGGACAACAACAACGGATTGCACTTGCCCGAATGTTCTTAAAGAACCCACCGATTATTTTTCTGGATGAGCCGACTGCCAGTTTAGACGCGATTGCCTCGGAGCAAATTAAAAAAAGTCTGGATCAAATTAAACAAGGACGAACCGTGATTATGATTTCGCATAGTTTGTCGCAAATAATTGATGCCGATTACACTTATGTGATGAAAGAAGGTTGCATTGTCGAACACGGCGAACATGATGCGCTCTATCATCAAGAAGGTGTATATAAAGAAATTTTTGATGCTATGGCCAAAAGTTTAAACATTGAAAAAATTGCTAAAACTTTTGAGGAGGATTCTGAGGAAGAAACCCATAGTTAGACACAACATCTGTTTGAATATCTGTTCTTTAATTTTTTTAATCAACATCATACTGATAAAAAAAGCCTCAATCTAAGTTGAGGCTTTTTGAGAATTGATTTAGAAATTAACGTTCTTGAACTTTTTCTTCAATTTCCGCAACACTGGTATGGCGTACGTCTAAACCTTTGACTATATAAATGACTTGTTCAGAAATATTGCGCGCATGATCACCAATTCGTTCTAAAGAGCGCAGTACCCACAACACATTAATCACCCGTGAAATATGACGCGGATCTTCAATCATATAGGTCATTAAGGTACGTGTTGCAGATTGATATTCACGGTCAATATCGGCATCGGCAAGTAATACACGCAAAGCTTGATCGATATCTAAACGCGCAAAAGCATCTAGGGCATCATGGATCATCACCCGCACCTGGTTACCAATATGACGGGTTTCCATGTAGCCGCGAGGTGAATTACCTTCTTCACACAAATTCTGCGCGATACGGGCAATTTTCGCCGCTTCATCACCAATACGCTCTAAATCGGTATTGGCTTTAGACATGGCTATTACCATACGCAAGTCAATTGCCGCAGGATGACGACGCGCCAAAATCAGGGTTAAGGCTTCATCAATTTCTGTTTCTAAACGATTGACGATATTGTCCTGAAATTGCACATCAATCGCCAAACTGGCATCGGTGTCTAATAAAGCACGGATACCGTTGGCAACTTGCTGTTCAACCAAGCCACCCATGGTCATAAATTTGGTATTTACATCCTGCAACTCTTCATTAAATTGCGAAGAAATATGGTGGTTCAACACCGGATTATTTGGCAAGGGGGCGTACTCCACAACAGCAATTTTAGGATTAAAAATTTTGGTCAATATTAAATCATATCTAATATGAAGCTTTGATGACAAACCTCTAAATGTTTAGCTGGCTGGCTGGACTGCTTTATCGATCAGCCAAGCATTCATTGCTTCAACATCCTGTTCTGTTAATTTGCCAACAGCAGCTTTCAAACGTAGCACATTAATCAAATAATCATATTGTGCATTTAAGTAATCCTGTTTGGCAGAAAACGCATTTCGTTGCGCCAAAAGCACATCCACCATAGTTTTCAAACCTTCCTGATACTGGGCTTTAGAGGCTTCAGAAACAATAGTGGCCGAATCCATGGCAGCTTTACGCGCTTGTAGTTTGGCCTGATCGGTTTCCACCTGCATATAGGATTTTTTTACATCGGTACTGGCTTTACGAATGGCAGCATCAAGCTGGGCTTCACTTTTTTTCACATTCACTGCAGCTTTTTGAATGGATTTTTGCATGCGTCCGCCGTTATACACATTCCAGTTCATTTCCACACCCAGCTGATCAAACTGACCGTCACTGGATATGACATTTTGTGGGGACTGTTTGGCATATCCATAAGTGCCTACCGCTTCAATTTGCGGATATAAAGCGGCTTTTTCTATCCGTTTCTGATCCTCTGCATAACGCTGTTGAATCCGGGCTTGTTTAATAGAAAGGTTTTGACTCAGTGCCAAAGCTGTCCATGCTTCCAAGTCTGCCGGATAAGGTTTTTGAAACTGAAAGTCATCTCTGAGTACTGCCAAATTTTCACGATAAGGTCCAATGATTTGTGCCAGTTGCTCTTGTGCCAAAATCAATTGCACGTGAGTAGAAATACGATTCGCTCTTGCACTTTGATATTGCGCATTGGCTTCACTGACATCACTTTTTGCAACCAGACCTTCGCGCAATTTCGCATTCATGAGATTGAGCTGTTCCAACAAGGCCTTTTCTTCTTGTAAATTTGCAGTGGTTAAACTCTGTTGACGCAGCACATTAAAATAAGATTCAGAGACATTTAAAATATGTTCCTGGCGTTGTAATTGTAAATTGACTTCACTCAGACTAACCGAGGTTTTAACTTGCTTTAAACCTTCCCACGCATCCCAACGAAAGATCGGTTGCCGTGCAGTCATGGCAATTTGTTTAGTCGTTGAAGAAGATGTACTAAATGCGTCCTGAGGAAAACCAGGAATACTGGTCTGATTGGTATCTTGGCTTTTTCGTGTGACATTTCCAGAAACACTAATCGTTGGAAGCAAATTTCCTTTCGCAATTCCCAGATTTAATTGGTCCGCCTCATACTGTAAAAGATTGGCTTGCCAATTTGGATCAGTACTTTGTGCACGTTGATAAGCTTCCACCAGATCCAAAGCATAACTGCACGGACTTACAAGCAAAACACATGCACTGATGACTATATTTATATTCATTTTTTATGCTAAATCCCTGCCCCGTACCAGACCATCTGCACACACGCATAGTTCAAAGAAAACTCTGCAATATTAGAATGATATTTCTACTTTTCCGTATGATTTTTATTAATTTTTACAATCAGCCCATGTTATATCCATTTATCTGTAAAATGTTGGTCATTGATCACAGCAGGTAACTAAACTCCTGCACAATACTACACAGACAAAATTCTTTTCAGCTATAGAATACCTGTAATCCGTTAAAATCCTTGCCGCATTTATCCAGATATATAATGACTGTGTCTCTCAAAAAAAAATTCTCTGTAAAGAAATGCCTGCCTTTTGTCATTTTGATGCTTTTGCTCGGATGTCAAAAGCCTGAGCCACAGCCTATTCCAGAACAAGTACAAAAACAATCTGAGCAAGATGAAACGGTAGATTTATCTTCGCTATGTAAAAATATTGAAAATAATATGTCCACAATTAATGCAGAACGAACTACTTTTGCCTTAGAACAGATCAATCAAGATTTAAAATTATGCTTACCGCTGTCTACATTTGCCGAACAAAAGCATTTGCTAGTATTATCCAATCAAATGTATAAAAACTTCTTAACCGTAGATAGAACACCGTCACAGCAAGTGGCTTTTGAAACCTATGCTTTTGATTTAGCCCAGCATCCTACCATTCAACAAAGCCATTTTGAACAACTGAATTTACGTGATCAATATTTATTGAAACACAAGGGACAAGCCTACATTGAGCTGTTCGATGCAGGTAAAGGTTTAGTCAATTATCGTCGTAGTCCTGAATACCTAGCCAAAATATTTGCCCCGTATATGCCTCAAGCAGAACAAGTTTTTATCGAAAATTTGGCAACACAAAATATGATGCCAGTGTTTGTTGAAAATACCTTAATGATTGAGCCGCATGAGATTGCAAATCGTGCCTTATTTTGGGAAGAATATTTAAATCAATATCCTAAAAGTAGCTATCGCAAAGATGCAGAGTACTTGTTGCACATGTATACCCAGTTTTTATTTAAAGGGATGAACGACTCGCCTGTCTCTGAGACTTATACCGATCAATATTCAATTCAAAGTAGTTCGCTAGATGAAATTGAAAAATTAGCTCGGGTCAAAAATTCGTATTTAGCGCTTCAGGCTACAAAATTTCTGCAATTTCTACAATTATCTGAACAGCAGCGTTTAAAAGAAATTCCACTTCAATTAAGTTCAAAACAACAACAGTCAATGTCTGAAAATCAGCTTACGCTCAAACAATTAGACCAGTATTTAGGTTTACAAAATTTAAGCCTGTCTAAAACACGGGACTGTTTTAGTGATTCAGTATGTCTTTAATTTTTGCTTTAAATTAAAAATTTATAGAACGACATAAAAGCGATATTTAATGTGAATGTTTTTTAGTGCTTGGGCATGCTAATATTTGTCCATCGCTTGACGGAGCGCGAGTAATTACTCGCTGAGATTGTGTCAGTCTTTTCTATAAAGAACTTAAGCACAAGTACCGTTGAACCTGATCAGGTTAGAACCTGCGTAGGAATCAAGCATCTAAAAACTGAAGCCTTCAATTTATCTGTTGATTAATTTTCTAATGAATTAAACCAGATAAATCTGCCACGTTTTTGGTCGTGCTTGATTCGTTGATGTCATTCATAAGGATCATTGCAATGAACCAGTTAACGAATCTATCTGCAACAGATATTTCTGCTCAACATGAGCAAGATGCCAAAGATCTCACCCGAATTTTACCCGCTTCAAAAAAAGTCTATCTCCAAGGCTCTCGTGCGGATATTCAAGTCCCGATGCGTGCCATTGAACTGACCGATACCCCGACTGGCTTAGGCGGCGAACAGAATCCAGATATTCTGGTTTATGACACTTCAGGGGTGTATACCGATCCTGAAATTGCAATTGACCTGAATAAAGGTTTACCCAATGTGCGTGAAACCTGGATTGAAGAACGTCAAGACACTGAACGTTTAGAGATGCTAACCTCTGCCTTTGGACAAGAACGTCTAAAAGATATTCGCACGGCACAGATTCGCTTTGCCCATATTCAAAAGCCGCGTCGTGCAAAATCGGGGAAAAATGTCACCCAAATGCATTATGCACGTCAAGGTATTATTACTCCTGAAATGGAATATATTGCCATCCGTGAAAATCAACGCCAGCTTGAGGGTGTAGATGCGCGTCAACATGTTGGTCAAAACTTCGGGGCGAAAAACCTAACCGAAATTACGCCTGAATTTGTCCGTCAGGAAGTCGCGGAAGGTCGTGCAATTATTCCTGCCAATATTAACCATCCTGAAATTGAACCGATGATTATCGGACGTAATTTTCTGGTGAAAATCAATGCCAACATCGGCAACTCGGCACTGGGTTCAAGCATCGATGAAGAAGTGGCGAAAATGACCTGGGCGACCCGTTGGGGCGCAGACACCATTATGGATTTGTCGACAGGCAAAAATATCCATGAAACCCGTGAATGGATTATCCGTAACTCGCCTGTTCCGATTGGTACAGTTCCGATCTATCAAGCACTGGAAAAAGTCGATGGTGTAGCCGAAGATTTAACCTGGGAAATCTTTAAAGACACGTTGATTGAACAGGCTGAACAAGGTGTAGATTACTTTACCATTCATGCCGGGGTACTGCTTCGTTATGTTCCGCTCACGGCAAACCGCTTAACTGGAATTGTCTCGCGTGGTGGATCCATCATGGCGCAGTGGTGCCTTGCCCATCATCAAGAAAACTTCCTGTATACCCATTTCGATGAAATCTGCGAAATCATGAAAGCCTATGACGTATCGTTCAGTTTAGGCGATGGCTTACGTCCGGGCTGTATTCAGGATGCCAATGACGAAGCCCAGTTTAGTGAACTGCGTACCTTGGGCGAACTGACCCATCGCGCATGGCAACATGATGTGCAAGTCATGATTGAAGGCCCGGGACATGTGCCGATGCATATGATTAAGGAAAATATGGATCTGCAACTTGAAGTCTGCCAAGAAGCGCCTTTCTATACCCTTGGGCCTTTAACTACGGATATTGCTCCGGGTTATGACCATATTACTTCAGCGATTGGTGCCGCGATGATTGGCTGGTATGGCACAGCGATGCTGTGTTATGTCACACCAAAAGAACATTTAGGTTTACCAAATAAGAAAGATGTCAAAGATGGCATCATCACTTATAAAATTGCCGCGCATGCTGCCGACTTAGCCAAAGGTCATCCGGGTTCACAGGTGCGTGACAATGCCTTGTCCAAAGCACGTTTTGAATTCCGCTGGGAAGACCAGTTTAACTTAAGTCTTGACCCCGATACCGCACGCAGCATGCATGATGAAACCATGCCCAAGGAAGCCCATAAATCAGCGCACTTTTGTTCAATGTGCGGACCAAAGTTCTGCTCCATGAAAATCACCCAAAATGTGAGAGATTATGCGAAAAATCAAAGTAATGCAGAACATAGGCAAGAACAAAATGCGGAGATAGCAGCAGGATTTGAAACCATGAAAACCACTTATCAGAAACATGGTCAGAAATTGTACCACAAGCTGTAATTTGGTAAAAAAAGTCTTTTATTTTCATGAAATTCTCAGTTAGGATGAGTGCTTGCTTTTCATCCTGACTGAGCTATATGAATATTATTAGGCAAGCAACATATAACAGCGACGAAGTCAAAATCCAGTCACGCGAATATCTTTTCCGCGGCTTCATTCAGGTTGAAAAAGTCAGTCTCCGACATCGTTTATTTAATCAGACTGAATACACCCCCATCATCCAACGTGAACTCATTCACCGACCTGAAGCTGCTGGTGTGCTGATTTATGATGATGCCCAGCAAAAATTTGCCTTAATTGAACAATTTCGTGTCGGCGCAATGGATGATTCTGATTCATCTTGGCAACTGGAAGTGATTGCCGGGGTACTAGATGGTGATGAGTCGCCTGAAAGCTGTATCCGCCGTGAGAGTCTAGAAGAATCAGGCTGTGAAATTGATGAATTACATCATCTATTCAGCTTTTATCCATCTGCCGGTGCCTGCTCAGAAATTTTCCATTTATACAGTGCACAAGCCGCTCTTCCTCAAGAAGGCGGTGTATTTGGGATGCCAGATGAAGGCGAAAATATTCAATTGCATTTGATTGACTACAGTGAAATTGCCAATCTCCTCACCAATGGTCGTTTAAGAAATGCACCGGTTATTATGGCATTGCAATGGTTGCAACAGCATATTCAAGCTACCAGGAATGTCTAAGGAGTCAGACATGACTGTATCCAATAGCCATGAACCCCAGCAAGACTGGACCATTATTCAAATTTCAGATACACATTTGATGAATCAGGAAGATTTAGAATTTGTGCATATGAATCCTGAACATAGTTTTCATGCCGTCATGAAACAAATTCAGCAGCAATATCCAAATGCAGATGCCATTATTCATACCGGTGATTTGGCCCAAGTGCCGGTGAAAGAAACCTATACTCGTTATTTGGAATTTATGCAGAGTTTAGGAATCCCGTTTTATCAAATCCCTGGGAATCATGACAATATTGACCTGTTCCCTTTCTACCATAATCAAAATCGGGTTCATGCGATTCATTTTGGCAGGTGGAGCATCGTATTATTAAATAGCGCTGTGCGTGACAAAACTGATGGCTGGATTGAGGAAGCGCAACTGCACCAACTTGATCAAATTTTATCTCAATTCCAACAGCAATTTGTGCTTGTTGCATGTCATCATCATCCTTTCGATATGAAATCAAAATGGATTGATCAACATAAATTGAAAAACACTGAAAATTTAACCGATATTTTAGCCAGACACAGTAATGTGAAAGCGGTCGTAAGTGGTCATGTTCATCAAGACTCCTTGAATGAATGGAAAAATATTCAGTTTTTTTCGACACCTTCAACCTGTGTCCAGTTCAGACCTTTAAGTGAGGATTTTGCTCTAGATGAGGAGGCACCGGGGTTTCGTGTATTACATTTGAAAGCAAATGGCGAGTTACACACTGAGATTCATCGTACCAAAAAGGTGCAGCAAAAAATTAATGTTGAAATTTCAGGTTATTAACTTTTCATTTTGCTTTTTTTCTATTATTTTATGGCTTCAAAAGAAAGCGTGATAGATGGAATCCAGGCATCAAAGACTATCAAAAAGCATAAAAAGTCTATATGATGACGGCCCTCGAAGGAGAATCTCCTGAGAGTTGGATAAAAACACTTGCATATCACCATATTTTTTGCGTATAGATAATACGTATATGATGAGGAATGTCCTAAATGGCGAATGACAACCAAAATCAAGTCTTGGACGAACAAACTGATGTTGTAGACGAAAAATCTACAAAACGTGTGCGAAAAACCAAGCCAAAAGCGTCAGAAAGTGGTTCTACTGCTAGCTTATTTGGTATTGCACCTTATCAGCCGAAAAAAAATGAAGAATACATGTCCGAAGGACAGCTTGAACATTTCCGCCAAATTCTTTTGGCATGGAAAGAAGAGCTAATGTCTGAAGTAGATCGTACTTTAAACACGATGCAGGATGAAAATACTGCATTGCCTGACGTCAATGACCGTGCGACACAAGAAGAAGAGTTTGCAATTGAACTCCGTACACGTGACCGTGAGCGTAAATTAATTCGTAAAATTGAGCAATCAATTGAAGCGATTAAAAACGACGACTATGGTTTCTGTGAAACGTGTGGTATTGAAATTGGTCTGCGTCGTCTTGAAGCACGTCCAACTGCAACCCTTTGTATTGACTGCAAAACTCTAGCAGAAATCAAAGAGAAGCAAAATAACGGTTAATTGTGACTGTTGAGAATCCCTCAGCCGAGCACAACTCGGCTCTTGCGCAGCGGCGAAACGATGTTTCGCTGTCTCGCTACTCAGGTCGGTTTGCGCCATCGCCAACCGGCCCTTTGCATTTTGGTTCACTCATCACCGCTGTGGCCAGTTATTGCGATGCACGTGCGCATAAAGGCAAATGGCTGGTTCGGATTGAAGATACCGATATTCCGCGTATTTATCCTGGTAGTGAAGCGCATATCCTGCGTTCAATTGAAGCCTTTCAATTTGAAGCTGATGCAGAAATCATTTTCCAAAAAAACCGCCTGGACATCTACGATGCTGTAATTGATCAACTGCATCAAAAGCATCTGGTCTATGCCTGCCAATGTACCCGCAAAATGTTGGGTTCCAATCATATCTATGCAGGAACTTGCCGTGATTTAAAGCTACCTTTTGAGCAGCAAGCGATTCGTGTCAAAGTATCCGATCAAGAAATTTGCTTCAGTGATCGCCTGCAAGCTAAGCACTGTTCTAATCTGCAACACGAGCTCGGTGATTTTGTGCTCAAGCGTCGTGATGGCATTATTAACTATCAACTGGCTGTGGTGGTGGATGATTATCTGCAAGGCATGACCCATGTCGTGCGTGGTGCAGACCTGCTGGATAACACTGAACGGCAAATCTGGCTTGGTTCAGTATTGGGTTATCCCAAACTTGAATATATGCACCTGCCCTTGGCGATGAACGATCAGGGACAAAAGCTCTCTAAACAGAACATGGCGCAACCACTCGATCTCAACCGTGCACCTGAATTACTCCAACAAGCGATTCGCGCCTTGCATCAAGCTGAAGTTGATTTGGACACCCCAGAACGTATGCTCAAGCAAGCCATTGCCCAGTGGGATATACAACAGATTCCCCACACAATGCAACTGCAAGGCACTTATTTATAACATCAAAAATGCGCTAAGCTAAAAGACAAAACTTAAAAAGAGTTCAGGCTATGTTTTTTATTTTTGGAATGGGTCCGAAAACTAAAGTCGTCGAGAAAAGTCAGTTTGTTTGTCCGGTCTGCAGAAGCAGAAGTGCCTATGAACTAAAACAACAGCGTAATTATTTTTCTTTATTTTTTATCCCACTGATTCCCCTTTCAAAGGCGAAAGGAGAATTCGTTAAATGTCTGAATTGTGGCACCGAGATGCCGAGTACAGTATTAACCCATACCCAGCAGAATTGATCATCAGATTCAAGCTAGAAGCTGGATTCTTCTTTACTCGGGTTGGCTTTTTGGGTAGTGGCATCAATTTTCAGCACTAAACTGATCATCACGGCACACATAATTAATGATGAACCGCCATAACTGATAAACGGCAGGGTCAAACCTTTGGTTGGCAGCATCCCCATATTCATCCCTGCATTGACCAGAATTTGCAGCAAGAAAATAATACTAATACCGTAGGCCAAATAGCCTGCACGCAAATACTGATGCTGCAAAGCACGATGACCGATTTTGATACAACAGACCAGCATCGTAAAGGATAAGATCAATACGGTACTGATGCCAAGGAAACCAAACTCTTCACCTAAAATCGCCAGCATAAAGTCGGTATGCGCTTCTGGAAGATAGGACATTTTCTGGATACTGTGTCCCAGTCCAACCCCAGCCCATTCACCCCGGCCAAAGGCCATCAGTGCATTGGAAAGCTGATAACCAGTACCTAAGGGATCAGCCCAAGGATCGGTAAAAGACAAGGCCCGTTGTAAACGGTAGGGCTCAAAGATAATCGCAGCTCCTAAACCCAGGATAATTGCCAGCATAAAACCGATGAACTGAATCGGTGGTGCACCTGCTAAAAAGAACACCCCTAAAATCATCAAGACAATCACTGCAGTTGCGCCCAAGTCCGGTTCCGCCAGGATTAAACCGACGGTAATTACCATGACTCCACCTAAGCGGAACAGACCGGACAGATTATTACGAACTTCTTCTGCCCTGCGTACTACATAGTCTGCAGTAAAGATAGCCATCATGACCTTGGCGACTTCGGATGCCTGCAAGGTAAAGCCAGCAATACGAATCCATCGGGTTGAACCATTGACCTCGGTGCCGACCACTAAAACCACAGCGAGCAATAGAATGGTCATAATCCATAATGGAAAGGTATTATTGAACCAGATATTGAGCGAGACTTTATAAGTCAGAAATGCTGCAATGCCTGCCACTAAAATTGAAATTCCGTGTCGGATCACAAAATGAAACGGATTTTCATGTAAACGGTCGGCATAGGGCATCGATGCTGATGCCACCATGATTGAGCCGATACAAAGTAAAGCAATCACACAAAAAATCAGTACATTACGTGACGTAACTTCAGCGGGGATTTTGGCTCCCCACTCATTATAGACCTGATTAATTTTACCTATGGTCGTCTGAGCTAACCCAGCCATACAACGTTCCTTATCATTCTTTTAAGCAAGTGTGTTCACACATTCAACAAACTGGTGTCCACGTTCACTATAACCTTTAAACATATCAAAACTTGCACATGCAGGTGACAATAGCACCACATCATTGGCTTGTGTATTTTGTTGGCATAATTCCACCGCTTCTTTTAACGATTCTGCATGAAGCAATGTCGTTGTTCCTGCAATCGCTTTTTCAATCACTACACGATCTTCACCAATCAGTACCGCAACTTTTGCATATTTAGTTAAGGCATCGCGTAAGGCTGTAAAATCCTGCCCTTTACCTTGGCCGCCTAAAATAATCGCTACTTTGCCTTGGTTAGGTTCAATGGCAGCGCCCAGACCGTCAATTGCAGCTAAGGTCGCGCCAATATTGGTGCCTTTGGAGTCATTATAATAACGCACCCCATTCAGCTCTTTGACAAATTCACAGCGGTGCTCCAGACCTTTAAAGGTTTTTAAGGTGTTCAGCATCGACTCAAGCGGCAAACCCATCGCCTCGCCCAACGCCAAGCATGCCAGAGCATTGGCTACATTGTGAGTACCCTGAATGTACATATCGGAACTTTTTAGTAAACGCTCGCGACCACGTGCTAACCAGATTGTGCCGTCATCTTCTTTTAAGATGCCATATTGATTCATGTCTGGAGCATTTAAACCAAAGCTTTGCATCGGAGTTACATCTGGAACCAATGGACGCGTCAGTGAGTCATCGCGGTTATAGACTACTTTTTTCACTCCTTGAAAGATGCGATGTTTTGCGGTGTGATAGCCCATCATGTCACCATGACGGTCTAAGTGATCTTCACTCAAATTAAGGACGACTGCGACTTCTGCATCTAGATTAGATGTGGTTTCCAACTGAAAACTGGAAAGTTCCAAGATATACAGTTCAGGATTATCTTTGGTTAAATCCAGTGCCGGACGTCCCAGGTTGCCACCGACTGCCACCTTGATTCCCGCATCTTTCGCCAGTAAGCCAATCAATGTTGTAACGGTACTTTTTGCGTTTGAACCGGTGATTGCCATAATTGGCTTATCTGTGGCACGGCGTAAAATCTGGATTTCACTCACCACAGGAATACCCTTGGTAACCGCTGCCTGAATTTCAGGGGTTTTTGGATCAAGCCCCGGACTAATCACAATTTCTTCGGCTTGCAATAACAGCTCCTGATCGAGCTGACCAAAACTGGTTTGAACCTCGCCTGGAATTTGATCGTGTCCCGGAGGCGTCTTTCGAGAATCTGTTACTGCAACGCGGTAGCCATTTTCATGTAAGAAATTTACTGCTGCAACACCTGAAATTCCGAGCCCTGCAACGACTTTTAATCCACCACGTTGAATTAACATTTTTACCCCATATCTTGGTATGTTTTAAAACTGACAAAATGTTAGCACTTTGCTCTTTTGAATGCTTTTTCTGTTTTGACTTTATGCGTCTTTTTTTGTGTCCGCGCGTAAAAAAACCGTCATAAAAGACGGTTTTTTTGAATTGGGCGAAAATTAAAAAATTACTTCCATTTTACCGCTTGGACTTCCGGTCTTTTCTGAGTGTCTTCCGTTGCAGAACATCCACAGCCTCCGCTACAACCTAAAAGCATGGCAGGTTTTAACCACTTGGCCAGAGTGGACCACCCTTGCTTATCACAAAAACTGGACAACTTCATGAAGACTGAGTTTGCCGTCTGAGGAAACACTTTCTTGAAGACCACAATTGCACTCCAAATCACCAATGCCGCAACAATCACAACTTCAATCATCTCAATCTCCTGTACAGATTATTTTTAAGTCAACTTAGCCCGATTCACTTAACCCAAATAGTACGATGCAATTTGATAGGTCAGGAACGACATCAAATAAGCCAGACCAAATAAATAAGCGGTCATAAAGCTCACGGTTTTCCATGAACCTGTTTCACGTTTCACCGTTGCCAAGGTTGCCAGACAATGCGGTGCATAAATAAACCAGACCAAAAGCGATAAACCGGTTGCTAGCGACCAGCCAAGGCTGCCATCACTGCTAATAATAGATGCCAAACCTTGCGATATTGCATCATCATTGGCTGCAGACAAAGCATAAACTGTGCCCAATGCAGCCACCACCACTTCACGTGCCGCCATGGCAGGAATTAAGGCAATACAGATCTGCCAGTTAAAGCCCAGCGGGGCAAAAATCGGTTGCATCACGTGTCCGAGCATACCTGCGAGCGAATAATCAATTGCAGGTAAAGTCGCGCCTGCTGGAGGCTGCGGAAAAGTACACAAGAACCAAAGCAAAATAGATAACGCAAAGATGATGCCACCAACACGTTTCAAGAAAATTTTGGCGCGGTCCAGCAAACCAATCCAAATACTTTTAACGTCAGGAAAACGATAGCTCGGCAATTCCATCAGCAACATATGTTGTGATTTATCTTTTTGAAAAAACTTTAATATGAAAGAAACAATCAGTGCGCTGACAATCCCCGCCATGTATAAAGCAAACAACACCAGACCTTGCAGGTTGAACACACCCCAAACCATATATTCCGGAATAAAGGCGGCAATGAGTAACGCATATACCGGTAAACGAGCGGAACAGGTCATTAGCGGTGCAACAAAGATCGTAGTTAAACGATCGCGTGGGTCGCTAATACTGCGGGTCGCCATAATCCCCGGAACTGCACAGGCAAAACTGGATAACAGCGGAATAAAGGCACGACCACTTAAGCCGGCTTTAAACATCAATTTATCCAGCAAAAACGCAGCACGCGGTAAATAACCTGATTCTTCTAGGACTAGAATGAAAAAGAACAGAATCAAAATTTGTGGCAGGAACACTACCACCCCACCCGCACCAGCGATAATACCATCCACCACCAAACTGTTCAGTAGTGGATGTGAAATATGCTGTCCAACGAATTCACCGAACCAGCCAAAGAAGGCTTCAATCCCGTCCATAAACGGTGCAGCCCAAGCAAATACCGCCTGGAAAACCACAAACATCATCAGGGCAAGACTGACCAAACCGAAGACTGGATGTAAAAATATTTTATCGAGGAAGTCGGAGCGTTTATCTTCCTGATCGACTGAATGCACCACATCATGCAAAATCGTGCTGATTTTCTGATGATTGTCGCCAGTTAAGCCACTGAGTTCAGTATGTGGGATCGAATATTTACCTTGATCGAGCGCATTCATCAGGTTTTCAATACCTGAATTACGCACCGCAACCGTTTCCACCACCGGAATACCTAAACGTTCCGCCAATTTTTGCGTATTGATTTGCATGCCACGGCGACGTGCTTCATCCATCATGTTCAGTACAAGCAGAATCGGACGACCCAACGCGATCATTTCCAAAACTAAACCTAAATGCAGTTTCAGATTGGTGGCATCAACCACACACAAGAATGCATCTTGCTGCCCTTCTTCGGCAATTTTTCCTTGTACCACATCGCGGGTAATTGCTTCATCCGGACTAGTCGCATCCAAGCTATAAGTTCCAGGTAAATCCAGAACACGAACCGGTTTACCAGATGGTAAAGTAAACTGCCCGACCTTACGTTCAACTGTGACACCGGCATAATTGGCAACCTTTTGCCGGGTACCGGTCAAATGGTTAAATAATGATGTTTTACCGCAGTTCGGGTTACCTACCAAGGCAATACGCAGCGCATCACTCATGCAGGTGCTCCCTCAAGATTAATTTCAATTTTTTCAGCTTCAACTTTACGCAGTGCGAATCGGGTAAATCCAACTTGAATCAAAATCGGATCACCACCAAAAATACCTTTGGTAATCACCTGTACTTTTGTGCCCGGAACAAAACCTAGAGTTTCTAAACGGCTTGCGACCAAATCGTTTTGAGAAATATTGCCATCTAAAGTTCTGTTGACTTTGCTGATGATGGCCGTTTGTTGCACTTTTAAATCAGATAAACGCACCGCATCTAATCCTAAAATATTTTGAACAGTATACAAACAAATGAGAATAATTACCAAGTAAGGTTTGATTCCAATTCTCATCTGTCTGCTCAGATCGACATTGGCAAGGAATTGTTCTAAATTGACCGAAGCCAAGAAAAACTTGGATTTTTCATTCAATGTAGAAGTGTCATGCTTAATAAAAAACCTCGTATTCCTGCTCCGGTGAGCATTCCTGAACATTTAAGTTTTTTACAGGGTTTCCGAGATTATTTAATTGCACAAACCGTCAGTCCGCATACTCGCAATGCCTATCTGTCTGATTTAGTTCAATGTAGTGAATGCAATTCGAATTCAATGCCGGATTGGAACAGTGATGACATTTCTGATGTTCTACTGGCGTTAACCAAACAAGGCAAAAGTCCGCGCTCGATTGCCCGATCACTTTCTGCATTGCGTTCTTTTTATAAGTTTTTACGTGAACAAAAACTTCGCTCCGACAATCCTGTGGCAACCCATAAAACGCCTAAAATTGGCCGTTCACTCCCTAAAGATATTTCCGAACAAGAAGTGGAAGCCTTAATTCATGCTCCGGATATTGAAACGGCTTTGGGTTTACGTGACCGTGCCATGCTTGAAGTGCTTTATGCTTGTGGGTTACGGGTAACTGAATTACTTAATTTGCGCCTTGAACTGATTAATTTAAAACAGGGCTATTTACGTATTGTCGGCAAAGGCAATAAAGAACGCTTGGTGCCTTTAGGACAAATGGCCTGTGAATGGATTGAGAAATATCTGAATGAAGCACGTCCCAGTTTATATAAATCTGCCACCGACTATGTTTTTTTAACCCAGCACGGCGGCATTATGAGCCGACAAAATTTTTGGTATGCAATCAAACGCTATGCGCTACAAGCAGGCATACAAGCCGAACTTTCTCCGCATACTTTAAGGCATGCCTTTGCCACCCATTTACTCAATCATGGCGCAGACTTACGTGTCGTTCAGATGTTATTGGGGCATAGTGATTTATCTACCACGCAAATTTACACTCATGTTGCCCAAGTTCGAATGCAGCAACTCCATGCTACTCATCACCCGCGTGCTTAGCCTGATCTTCATTGATCATCTAAGACCAAGAAGTGTTAACGAGCCTGGCTTTTTTTTTGTTATGCTAGACCACCAATTTTTATCTATAGCTAAAAGAAAGGGTTATTTATGTCATTTACCCGCTCAAAATTTTTTATTGCATCCACCTTGGCAAGCAGTCTGGCAATCACTGCTTGTTCCAACTCAAATAACGATGAAAAAAAGCAAGGTACTTTAACTGCGAGTGCACCCGCAACCGGACAGGCATCGAATATTTCCGAGCGCAATGCACAGCAGCGTTTGATTAACACCCTGCAACAGCACTTTAAAAAAGCCAATATCAATGCCAAAGTGCTGGATATTAAAGCCACTGAAGTACCGAATCTGTATTGGGTCAACCTTGAAGGCATGTCATCTGTTTATGCAACCGCAGATGGGAAATACATTATTCAGGGCGACGTGCTTCGTTTGGGCGACAGCAAAATTCACAATGTCAGTGAAAACCTGCAATCCGCAGCCAACAAAAAGCTTCTGGCTGGCTTAAAAACTGAAGATCTTCTAGTTTATAAGGCGCAAGGTAAAACTAAACATATTGTGTATGTGTTTACCGATGCCAGCTGCCCGTATTGCCATAAACTGCATGAACACATGAGCGAAATCAATGCCAAAGGCATTGAAGTACGTTATATCGCATGGCCACGTGGCGAACAGTTCATGCCAGCCATGGAAAGCGTGTGGTGCAGTGAAGATCGTCAGGCTGCCTTTAATCAAGCAATTGCCGGTGCGCCTCTTGCTCCTGCAACATGTAAAAACCCAGTCCGGGCGCAATACCAATTGGGTCTGAATATGGGCGTAAATGGTACGCCGGCAATTTACAATGAAGATGGAGTTTATTTAGGCGGATATCTTTCTCCTAGCGAATTGGTAGAACGTTTAAATAACTAATTTTTATTCGTTAAATTACTGTTTTTTATAGTTGAAGATAAAATTATTTCTTTCCTAGAGTCTCATGCTTTTTTTAGCTATGATCTAGGTTCGCTTAAAATTGATTAGATATTGGAGTGTGACGTGAAACCAGTTCGTCTGGCAATCCTCGGTCTTGGTACTGTAGGTGGTGGTGCCCTTAAACTTTTAAAAGAAAACGCTGCTGAGATTAGACGTCGCACCGGGCGAGAAATTGAAATTACCCATGTCGGTACACGTCGTCCGCGTCCTGATTTGGATCTTCCAGAATCTGTAAAACACAGTGCTGATCTGCTCGATATCGTGCGTCAGCCTGATGTCGATGTCGTGGTTGAAGTCATGGGCGGTATCCACCCTGCCTATGAAGTCATTATGGAAGCCATGAAACATGGCAAGCATATTGTGACTGCTAACAAAGCCTTATTGGCTGAACACGGCAATGAGCTATTTAAAGCGGCCGAAGACAATGCTGTGCAGATTGCCTATGAAGCAGCAGTTGCCGGCGGCATTCCAATTATAAAAGTGATTCGTGAAGGTCTGGCAGCCAATAAAATTGACTGGTTGGCAGGTATTATTAATGGTACAGGCAACTTCATTTTAAGTGAAATGCGTGAGAAAGGCCGTGCTTTTGAAGATGTGCTGAAAGAAGCGCAGGAACTGGGTTATGCCGAAGCAGATCCTACCTTTGACGTTGAAGGGATTGATGCTGCGCATAAACTGACCATTCTGGCTTCATGTGCATTTGGTATCCCCTTGCAGTTTGATAAAGTCTTTACTGAAGGGATTGGCAAAGTCACGGCACAAGATGTGAAGTATGCAGAAGATTTGGGTTTCCGTATTAAACACCTAGGTATTGCACGCCGTACCGATGCAGGTATTGAGTTACGTGTACATCCGACTTTAATTCCAGATGACCAACTGATTGCCAATGTTAACGGCGTGAAAAATGCTGTTCTGGTCCAAGCCAATGCAGTCGGTCCAACCCTTTATTATGGTGCTGGCGCAGGTGCAGGTCCAACCGCTTCTGCGGTCGTTGCTGATGTAGTCGATATTGTCCGTGATATCATTTATACCGAAGATGGTGCCGGAACCATTCCGCAATTGGCCTTTGAAGCTTTAACGGATTTACCAATTTTAACGCGTGAACAAATGACCACGGGTTACTACATTCGTATCAATGCCGAAGACCAAATGGGCGTCCTTGCAGATGTAACGACGATTTTAAGTCGTGCCGGAATCAGTATTGATGCCATCATGCAGCAGCCACGCTTAAAAGACCTGATTCCGATCGTGATTTTAACCGATCCTATCGTTGAATCAAAAATGGATGAAGCGTTGCAACGAATTCAAGCATTGCCTTTCATTCATGGCGAAATTGTACGAATTCGTTTAGAATCGCTTGATAATTAATCGGGTTGAGGGGAGTATTACCCCTTGCCAAGCTCTACACACAATTGGAACATCATCATGTCGAATGCCAATCGTTATACTGGTTTAGTTGACCGTTATCGCGACCGTTTACCAGTATCTGCAACCACTCGTGCAATTTCTTTAGGTGAAGGTAATACCCCACTGATTAAGCTTGAGAATATTCCACGCATTATTGGTAAAGACGTTGAAATCTATGTGAAGTACGAAGGCTTAAACCCGACGGGTTCATTTAAGGACCGTGGTATGACCATGGCGGTGACCAAAGCGGTTGAAGAAGGCTCTAAAGCGATTATTTGTGCCTCTACCGGTAACACCTCAGCTGCCGCTGCCGCTTATGCTGCACGCGCAGGCATCAAAGCATTTGTTTTAATCCCGGAAGGCAAAATTGCCATGGGTAAAATGGCACAGGCAATGATGTACGGTGCAATCACCATGCAAATTCGCGGAAACTTCGATGACGGTATGCGTCTGGTGAAAGAAGTAGCAGATCAAGCCCCAGTTACCATTGTGAACTCAATCAACCCTTACCGTTTGCAGGGTCAAAAAACCATTGCTTATGAAATTGTTGAAGCTTTAGGTCGTGCACCTGATTATCACTGCTTGCCAGTAGGTAACGCGGGTAACATTACTGCACACTGGATGGGTTATACCGAAGCGGTTGCGAATCAGCCTGCCGATCAGTTTGAGCAAGTCATTTACGACACTGAAACAGATGCTTTCACCGGCCCTAAACCTGCTGGCCTTCCAATCATGGCCGGTTATCAAGCGGCTGGCGCTGCCCCGTTCTTACGTGGCGGTCCTGTGGTTAACCCTGAAACTGTAGCAACTGCGATTCGTATTGGTAACCCGCAAAGCTGGAATCATGCTAAAGCAGTGGTACGTGATTCAAATGGCTGGTTTGATGAACTGACTGATACCGAGATTCTTGAAGCCCAGCGTCTACTTTCAATGTACGAAGGCGTGTTCGTAGAACCTGCTTCTGCAGCATCTATCGGTGGTGCCATCCGTGACATTAAAGCCGGAAAAATTAAAGAAGGTTCAGTGATTGTTTGTACTGTTACAGGTAATGGCTTAAAAGACCCGGATACTGCCATCAAACAATGTTCTGATGCAGTAATGCTATCTATCGATGCAACCATGAATGAAGTAAAAGATTCAATTCTTTCAAATATGTAATTCGTTCTTGTCATTAAAAAAGCCCTGCAATCGCAGGGCTTTTTTAGTTTAGAAGCATTCAAACGTTGAGTAAAATTGAATACTTCCCAGAATCAATATTAAATCCGTTTTGGAAGCTGACTGACCCAGCTCATTAAGCGCGTCGCATCATTGGTTCGTGCAGCAGAAGTATCTGCGCCTAAGAGCACCACCACTGCTGGACGATTGTTTAAGGTGGTATGCATGACGACACAACGTCCTGCTTCATTGATATAACCGGTTTTTGAAATATTGATATTCCAGCCGCCGTTACGTACCAAAGCATTGGTATTGTTTGATTTCAACACTCGGTAGCCCAAATTAAAATCATAACTTGGGGTGGTTGAGAATTGACGAATTAGACCGTATTGGGATGCTGTATTGACTAAAATCCCTAAATCACGCGCAGAAGCCACATTGCCTGGATGCAAACCGGTTGACTCTAAATAATGAGTTGAATTCATACCCAAGGCTTTGGCTTTCGCATTCATTGCAGAGATAAAGGTTGCACGACCACCCGGGAAAGTGCGTGCCAATGCAGAAGCAGCAGGATTCTCAGACTTCATCAACGCAAATAAAAGTGCTTCCGCACGATTCATAGTATCGCCAGCGCGTAAAGTTGAACTTGAACTCTTACAGCCTGAACATGAAAAGTCCGCTTGAGTTAAGGTGATTTTTTCCGACATATTTAAACGTGCATCGGCAATCACTACTGCTGTCATCAGCTTGGTAATCGATGCAATCGGAAAAGCAGTATTACTATTCTTACTATATAAAACCTCACCAGTCTGACCGTCCATGACTAAAGCAGCACGGGCATTGACTGAAGGTTGATTGCTATAACCTGAATTATCTAAAATTTGTACAGTTTTAGGCGCAGAATAACTGACTACACCATTAGAACTACGCACCGAAGTAGTAATTTTAGTTGAACCTTGTGGCGTTGGTTCCTCGCTCAATGCCGAACCATCGCCATTGAGTAATTGTTTGGCATCTTCAGAAGACCAATTTAAAGCAGCTTGACCTGTGCCTCCAGAAGCATTCATGACCAGTTCTGCAAAACTGGTTGAACTCATGCTCAGTAAGATAGACATACCTAGCACATGCATTAAAGACTTGTTCGAATTTTTCACGATGTTTTACTCAACTCATGGAGGCAAGATACATTTGTGTATTACCTCAAATATGCCTTACATTTAGACACAAAGGTGAACATTTTTTTAGCTCACGACATTGTGTATAACATTTCACTTAAAGATTAATAATAGGATTGCTAATTTTGTCATTTCATTGCAAGCTTATTTTGCTTTATGTAACAAAAAACATGCTTTTTTTATATGAGGGGAGAAATAGGTGATCACAGTTTTAGTAGTAGATGATCATGAATTGGTACGCACCGGGATTTGCCGAATGCTCGAAGACCATGCGGATGTGCAAGTAATTGGTCAGGCTGAATCTGGAGAAGAAGCGATTACCTTAGTCCGTCACCATCATCCTAATGTGGTTTTACTCGATGTCAATATGCCGGGCATTGGTGGGGTGGAAACTACTCGTCGTTTGTTGCAAACCGCACCTGAAACCAAAGTCGTTGCTGTTAGCGGCCTGGCTGAAGAGCCTTATCCATCCCTGTTGCTCAAAGCAGGCGCAAAAGGTTATATCACCAAGGGCGCACCTGTGACCGAAATGGTTCGTGCCATAAATAAAGTCATGCAAGGGGGCAAATATTTTAGTGCAGATATTGCCGAGCAACTGGCCAGTTCCTACCTTTCAGATACCCAGCAATCGCCATTTGATGCGCTGTCTGAACGTGAAATGCAGGTCGCGATGATGGTGGTAAATTGTATTAGTGCCCAAGAAATTGCCGATAAACTTTTTGTCAGTGTCAAAACTGTGAATACCTATCGTTATCGTATTTTTGAAAAATTGAATTTGGATAGTGATGTAAAACTGACTCATTTGGCCATTCGTTATGGGTTGATTAAACCTTAATACTTTTAATATAGCTTCTAGAAGACATGCATGACGCAGAGCACCTCAAATTTTGAGTTTAACCAGTATCATCTAGGCATCTGGTATGGCGCTTATAGACTGATTATTGCGACTTGTCTTCTCCTGATTTTTTCACTCACCAATCAGTATTTAAATACAGAATACCGCTATCCACAGCTCTATCTATACGCTCTCATCTGCTTTGTGGCGATAGGCTGTATGCAACTGCTGAGCCTAAAAAAAATACGCGCCAGAATTCCCCAACAACTGACGCTGTTATTTGCGGTCGATGTCATTGTTTTAAGCTTACTTACTTTAGCAATGGACGGTCCTAATCTTCATTTAAGTCTGCTATTTGTGATTACCATCTTTGCAGCTTCTTTGTTACTCGATGCAAAAAAGGCCTTAATCACAACTCTTTTCGCCGTAATTAGTGTGATTTATCAAATATTTTTAGGCAGTATTTTTGATTTTTCTTCACTCAACAATATCAGTAATAGCGCTTTGTTGGCCTTTCTGTTTTTTGTGGTTTATGGCAGTGCTCAAATTGCGGTACGACGTTTCCAATTACTGGAAAATTTAAATTTTTCGCAATCCTTGGAGCTCAATCGACTGCAAAATTTGAACCGTTATATTCTGGAACAGATTGAACTCGGCTATCTAGTTTTAGATGAAAACTGTCATATCGTGCTGAGCAATCCTGCGGCTTGTCTGCTTTTGGGTATTCCTCCACTCTATGCTTATGACAAATATCCCTTATACAAAATACAACCTGATTTATTTGAACTCATTAAGTTTGACCAGCTGCAAGATGGTGAAAGATTTCAATTCGAGTCACAGCTGAGCCGCTATCATATGCATATTGAAGTGCAGAAATTAATGGTTCCCCATCAGACCCTTACCCTATTGATGCTGCAAGATGCGGGTAAAATTAATCAAAGGGTACAACAATTAAAACTGGCAGCTTTAGGACAATTGTCTGCCAGTATAGCCCATGAAATTCGCAACCCTTTAGCTGCTATTGTTCAAGCCAACGAATTGTTGCCAGATAGTGATCCAGACCAACAAAACCTATTAAGTCAGATGATTGCAAAACAAGCACAGCGTATTGACCGTATTGTGCAAGACACCTTGAACATGGTGCGAAATAGAGAAACGTATCCTGTACAGATTCAGCTGAATCAATTTATTCCCCAAATGATCCAGGAAGATTTATCTGATATCATCAACCAGATTCGATGCACTATAACAAATAAAATTTCGATTACTTTTGATGAAGCACAATTTCGCCAAGTTCTGATTAACCTGATCCGTAATGCAATTCGGCATAATTCACCTGAGCATTCACATATTGAATTAAATATTTATTCACATGGAACCAATGTCCGAATTGAAGTTCGAGATTTTGGCTCAGGTGTGGCTTCTCAAGATTTGACCTACCTATTTCAACCTTTTTTTAGTACCGAAATCACGGGAACTGGTTTAGGATTATACTTATCACATAGTTTTTGTGAGGCGAACCAAGCAAAACTAGACTATGTAGAACAAAAACAAGGGGCATGCTTTCGAATAGAATGCCTGGATGGTGCTTTAAATTAATAGTGTTGGGGTATGATTTTGGAACGACAACCAATTGTTTTATTAGTAGATGATGAGGAAGATTTGTGTACTTTAATGCAAATGTCTTTATCACGTATGGGCATCAAGACCCATATCGCATATCGTCTTGAACAGGCAAAAAAACTCTTATCTGACAATAGTTATGATGCCTGTCTAACCGATTTGAATTTACCGGATGGTAATGGGCTCCAATTGGTAGAATGGATTAGCCAGCATCTTCCAGCACTTCCTGTGGCTGTGCTCACTGCCTATGGCAATATGGAAATTGCAATTGCCGCATTAAAAGCCGGTGCTTTTGATTTTGTCAGCAAACCGATTAATCAGAAACACCTAGAACAACTTTTACAAAAAGCGTTGAACAAACCGGTCGAAAATTTTCAAGGTAAAGAAGATACGTTAGAACAAAAATTATTAATTGGCCAATCTCTGCCGATTCAGCAATTACGCGTTACCTTAAATAAAATTGCACGTTCTCAAGCGCCTGTATTTATTACCGGTGAATCTGGAACCGGAAAAGAAGTGATTGCCAATCTGGTGCATCGACTTAGTAATCGCAATGAAGGCCCTTTTATTGCAATTAACTGTGGTGCTATTCCAACTGAACTGATGGAAAGTGAGCTGTTTGGGCATAAGAAAGGCAGCTTTACCGGTGCAACTCAAGACAAACAAGGTCTGATTCAATCTGCACATGGGGGTAGTCTATTTTTAGATGAAATTGCTGAATTACCTTTAACCATGCAGGTCAAACTGCTTCGTGCAGTACAGGAAAAACGGATTCGTCCCGTCGGTTCAGATGCTGAAATTGATGTGGATTTCCGTGTCATTAGTGCCAGCCATCAGGATTTGGAAGCATTGGTACAACAAGGCAGATTTCGACAAGATTTATTCTTCCGTATTCATGTGATGGATCTGGTGCTTCCGCCACTACGTGAACGAGGTGATGATATTATTTTATTGGCGCATCATTTTATTCAAAAAATTAGCCAAGAATGGGGTATTCCTGCAAAACAACTGACTGAACGCGCGAAAAACTTTTTGCTGAGCCAGTATTATCCGGGCAATGTTCGAGAGCTGCGTAATATTATGGAACGCGCCATTACCCTCAGTGATGAGGATAAAATTGATTTACCTCATTTACAAAGTGCACCGCTACGTTATCCAACAGCCGCACCTTCAGATCATCAGCAAGAAGCTAGCCCTGCTTTTCGTAGTGAAATCTTAGTCTCTGCTAAAAAGTTACCCGATGAAGGTTTAGAACTTTATCTGGAAAATATTGAGAAAGATATTTTACTCAATGCGCTAAACTTAACCCATTGGAACAGAACACTGGCAGCCAAAAAACTGGGGATGTCTTTCCGCTCTTTACGTTACCGCTTAAAGAAATTTGGCCTGGATACCGATGATGAGTAAAGGGTTATTTACGGTTTAGAATGATTTCTGCAACATGTTCAAGATAATTTTCTTCTTTCATCTCATGTTGCAGCAGGTATTGTTGATTCGGCTGAATCCCGACACCTTCAATCATCTGCCCTTTCGGAGTGTAATAATGCGATACCGTCATCTGTAAGGCGGCACCGTTGGAAAGTGGAAAAAGTTTTTGTACCACGCCTTTGCCATAGCTCTTCTCACCGACGACCCAGGCACGGCCATGGTCTTTCATTGCGGCAGTAAAGACTTCAGCGGCTGAGGCAGAACGGTTATTGATTAAAATGCCCAGCTTTAAATTTTGAAATTCCAAACTCGGTAAAGCTTGAAATTGCTGATCCCCTTCAGAACGGCTTTTGGTAGAAACAATCACCCCTTGATTCAAAAACAAGTCAGCAGATTCAACCGCAGCAGACAATAATCCGCCTGGATTATTTCTTAAATCAAGCAACACTGCTTTAAGACGCGAGGAAGAGTGCTCTTCAATCAAGCGTTTAATTTCATTGGCAGTATCTTGTTGGAAAACTTTGACTTTGATCACTAAAACCTGATTTTGCAGGATATTGGCTTGGATATCGGTTTCTATTTTCTTATTACGCACCAAACTCATTGGAGCGCTATTCGGTGCCAGTTGCAAGGTTAAGGTCGAACCAATCGAACCATTCAGCAGACTATTGACCTGATCATGGTTGAGTTTTTTCAGTTCTTGATCATCAATCTTAAATACCGTTACGCCATTGCGTAAACCTTGCTTGGTAGAATCGGCATTGTCCTTTAAACCTTGAATGACCCATTGATGTAACTGCTGATCATAGATCAGTTCAAAATCGACAGAGGCAATATCGCCTTCGGTATATTGTAGTAGCTGCTTATAATCTTCAGGACTCAAGTAGCGGGAATAACGGTCTAGGCCACTAACCAGGCCTTTAATCGCCTGCTGAAATAATGCATCATCATTTTTAGCATCAACATAATTTTCTTTGACAATGCTATAAATCTGAACAAATTGCTGAATCGATTCCACTGGAATTTCAGCATAATTCTGTTCTACTTCCTCATCAAAATCCAAAACAGGCTGATCTTTCACTGCAGCAAGTGCAGAATGGCTCACACAGATGAATAACGTTGTTAAAGCGACAACCATCTTCCAGCGTTGTAAAACCATCCTTCCACCTGTTTATCGGGTTAATTTTATGATTTTAAAGTAATCAAATTACGACCTTTCATTTCTTCAGGTACAGGAATTTGCATGAGGCTCAACAAGGTTGGTGCAACATCTGCAAGTACACCGCCTTCCGCAATAGTCGCTGAAGTGGGTCCCACATAAATGAAGGGAACCAGTTCAGTGGTATGTTGAGTATGTACCTGACCACTGTGATAGTCCTGCATTTGCTCGACATTACCATGGTCAGCGGTAATCAGCATATGGCCTTTTTGTGCCATTACTGCTTCATATACCCGACCTAAACAGGTATCCACTGCTTCAACCGCTTTCACGGCGGCATCAAAGACACCGGTATGGCCCACCATATCACCATTGGCAAAGTTCACCACCAACAAGTCATATTCACCCGAGTTAATTGCAGCAACCAGTTCATCGGTCACTTCATAAGCACTCATTTCAGGCTTAAGATCATAAGTTGCAATATTTGGTGATGGAATCAGGATACGTTTTTCACCCGGATATTCATCTTCACGGCCACCACTGAAGAAGAAAGTCACGTGCGCATATTTTTCAGTTTCCGCAATACGCAGTTGGGTTTTACCCAAATTCGACAAGTATTCGCCAATCGAGTTTTTCAACGCTTCCGGCATATAGGCCACAGGTGCATCAATGGTCGCTTGATAACGGGTGAGCATCACAAATTTAGACAGGTTTGGAACCACTTTACGTTCAAAACCGGTAAACTCTTTTTCGACAAAGGCTTTGGTAATTTCACGTGCACGATCGGCACGGAAATTCATAAATACAACGCTGTCGCCATCCTGGATTTTAGCCAGCTCGCCAATACGCGTAGCTTTCACAAATTCATCCGACTCATTTGCCGCATAGGCTTGTTCCAGACCTTCAACTGCTGTTGCTGCGGTACGTGCGGCTTCCCCTTCAGTCAATAGACGGTAGGCTTGTTCAACACGATCCCAACGATTGTCACGGTCCATGGCAAAGTAACGACCAATCATGCTCGCAATACGACCTTGACCCGGATACTGGGCAAAAACCGCATCTAATTTTTCTAAAGACGGTTGCGCGCTTTTCGGTGGCGTATCACGCCCATCCAGGAAAGCATGCAGATACACTTTCGCCCCACCTTTCAATGCCAATTCACACATGGCAACAATATGGTCTTCATGCGCATGCACGCCACCTTGTGACAGCAAGCCCAAGATATGTACTGCGCCATTTGCAGCTTTGGCTTTCTCTACCGCATCAATCAAAACGTCATGCTCAAAAAAAGCACCAGTACGAATGTCCTTGGTAATGCGGGTGAAATCCTGATACAGCACACGACCTGCACCCAGGTTCATATGACCCACTTCAGAGTTGCCCATTTGACCATCCGGCAGACCGACATCTTCGCCCGAACCAGAAATCAAACCATGGGGATGCTTTTGTTGCATAGCAGTTAAATTAGGTCGTTTTGCTGCCAGGAAAGCATTGTCTTCGACCGCTTCGCGATGACCCACACCATCCATAATTACCAATACGTGAGGGATTTTGCCAGCAGTTGCATCCGTCATAATGAACACTCTTTTGTTTACAATTTCATCAGTATATCTTACCGAATTTTCGGTCAAGACTCTATGTGCAGATCAGGACTAAAGCTGATCATGCACCTTGTTTTATCATTCTCTATTCAACAGTTAACGTGCACGGCGCAGTAAATAACCGCCCACCAGCATCATCAGCACAATTGGTACAAATACGAACCATGCCGGTGAAGGTGAATACACCAAACTTGCATAGCCCAAGAAGTCTTGCAGATAGAAGAATCCTAAGCCAATAAACAAGGCAATCACCAAACGGAAACCCATCGACTGTTGACGTAAGGGACCAAAAATAAAGGAACAGGCAATCAGTACCAAGGCAATTAAAGCAAATGGCGAACCGACTTTTTGCCAAAATGCCAGCTTATAGGTTTTCGGCACCTGGCTGTATTCATGCATGTAGCTCATAAAACTTATTAATTGGCTAGGTGATAAATCTTCGGGGTCAATAGTGACCATATGCACGTATTTTGGCTGTAGGGCTAAAGCCAGAGGAAGCTGATCAGTTTTGACCAAGGTTGAATTACCTTGCGGCAAAATATCCATTTGTGAAGCAGTCTTTAGATTCCAATCACCATCTTTAACGAACTGACCTTGTTCTGCATTTAGAACCCCTTTCAAGTGATAACTGTCATCAAAGTCTACGACTTGAACATGTTTCAGTTGCCCTTGTGCATTGGCATAATCAATATAAATAAAACGCTGACCTTCGCGGGTCCAATAACCGCTGACTTCACCCAGTGAACTTACACTCCGGTGATCTTTCACGCTTTTGGCTTGCTCATTGGTATAAGGAATTACCCATTCACTCAGGACAAAGGATAAAACCACCAGAATTAGAGCCGAACGAATCACCCAGCCTACAATACGCCATAGACTCACTCCCACCGAACGCATCACCACCAGTTCGCTATTAGACGCTAAAGCCCCTAAACCGAGAACAGCACCAATTAAGGCAGAAATAGGTAAAATTTCATATAAATAGCGGGGTGCACCCCATAACACATAGAGAAATGCCTGCCAGGCACCATAGTTTTCATTCAGTGAACCCAATTCACCCAAATAGGTAAACAGCACTTGTAAAACAGAAAGCACTGCTGTGGCCCCCAGCATGGCCAATGCCGTGGTTTTGGTCACATGTTTGGCAATTATTCGACGTGCTAACATTTTTAAGACCTCGCCTGCTGAATTCGTTTCTTGATTTTAGGGGCGAGCTTTTGTTTTCTGGAGAACAATGCTCCAGCAATGCCATACACGACCAAGACCAAAGGATATGCCCAGATTCCTAACTCATCTTTACTGACACGTGTTTTCAATGCCATGAGTGCCACAATCAAACTGGCGAAAATCAGCAAGGCGGGGAATAGTTTTAAATAACGTCCTTGACGGGGAGTCACTTCTGAAAGTGCGATCGCCAGGATCAAAGCCACAAGTACTGAAAATGGCACGAAGATCCGCCAGCCCAATTCACTCGCCACAACCGGATCGGTACGGTTGTTCCAGAGCTTGCCAATCGGCAATGCTTCCACTTCTGCACTTTCAAATTTGGCTTCAGCATCACTTTCTAAACGTAAACGATAGGACTGAAACTCTGCTTGGGTATATTTTGGTTTTCCCGGAAAAATTTCGTAACGGCGGCCTTCAGATAAATCGACAATACTGGCCGTTTCATTGGCCACTTCTACACGAGTGGCTTCTTTTGCCAGAATCATGACATCCGGTTTACCTGGTTTTTCCGCGCGTTGATAGAAAAACACATCTTTAAGATTACGCCGGTCTTCTGACAAATCTCCAGCATAAATGGTATAGGGACCGGAGGAAATAAACTCTTTGGGACGCACCAAATCGAAACCGGTTCTGACCGCCTGATTGGTGGTCAACTCTTCAAACTGACGCAGCCCCCAAGGAGACATCCAGACCATCAAGACAGTTTGAACAGCCAGAAATACCACGGTCAGCGGAATCAGTAACCTTCCCAACTGATGGCGACTGACGCCACTGCCGTTCATTACCGCCATTTCATGGTCGACATACAAACGGCCAAATACCAGCATCAAACCGATAAAAAAGCCCAGTGGAAGAATCAGGGTTAAAAATTCCGGTAGCCGATAACCAATAATACTGAACAAAATACTGACATCTAAACGACCTTGTGCCGCAATGCCAAAGTACTTGATCAGTCGACCACCCATCATGATCAAGGTAAGCAAGGCAATCACAACCAAGGATGTAGACACCACTTGCTTGACCAGATAACGCCGAATAATCAAATTAATTCTTCCAAAAAAGAGGCTAATAAAAACTAGCGCTAGTTTACCCGAATGTTGAAAATATAAAACCTATACTGTTGTTGCGCATTGAAACTCTATTCATAGAAATGTTTCAATGGTTTAATGGTTTGCAAACTTTTAAAGGCATGAATACAGAACATGAAACTGACAATTAATACGTCATTCCAAGAGAATGCATCTAGTCCATTTTTGTTGATATTAGTCGATTCTGAACAGCTTCAAAAGCCAGCGACTACTTATGAAATCAATGATTTAAATACATTAGTAGAAGCAGCCCAATTTAAAGCCAGCCTAACTGAATCGCTGCCCCTGATTGGGAAAGTGGCGGCATGTACCAACAGTGCCCTGATTGGTATTGATAAGGCAGCTGAAATTCAACCGGCCAAATTAGCAAAAATCGCACAAACTATTATCAAAGCGTCACAAAAAAAATTCAAACAGATCAGCATTGATATTTCTGCCTTGGCGCCAGAACAACATTATTTATTTGCCTTGGCTTTAACTCAAGCCAGCTATGCTTTTGATGAATATAAATCGAAGAAAAATGAATTCATCCTTGAAGACATTTATCTTATCGCAAACAACAGTAATTTAAATGCACAACAACTCAGCCTGATTCACGCGGTGCAATCGGGCCAAAACCTGGCTCGTGATTTGGGTAATCGTCCGGGCAATATCTGTTTCCCTGAATATCTGGCAGAACAGGCGCAAGCCTTGGCGGCAGAATATCCGGATCTGTTAAAAGTAACCGTTCTTGATGAACAGCAAATGGCCGATCTCGGCATGGGCGCGTTCCTGGCAGTCAGCAAAGGTTCAGATCGTCCAGGACGCATCATTACCATGGAATACCAGACCAATGCCGAACAGGCACCAATCGTGCTGGTGGGTAAAGGGGTAACTTTTGATACCGGCGGTATTTCACTCAAACCAGGCGTTGGCATGGATGAAATGAAATTCGATATGTGTGGTGCTGCTTCTGTACTCGGTACGATGCGTGCGCTGTGTGAATCAAAACTTCCGATTCATGTTGTGGGTACAATTGCGGCTGCTGAAAACATGCCGTCGGGTCATGCGACACGCCCGGGTGATATCGTGACCACCATGAGCGGTCAAACCGTCGAAATTTTAAATACCGATGCGGAAGGCCGTTTGGTGTTATGCGATACGCTGACCTATATCAAACGTTTTAATCCTGCGCTGGTGATTGATATCGCAACCTTGACTGGTGCATGTGTGGTTGCTTTAGGTTCTGTTCTAACCGGTATGTTTACATCGGATGATGAACTTGCAGCTGAAATTACCGCTGCAGGTCAAACCTCATTTGACCGCGTATGGCGCATGCCGGTGATTGAAGATTATCAGGAACAACTGGATTCTCCATTTGCTGACATTGCCAACATTGGTGGGCCTAAAGCCGGTGCTGTAACTGCCGCATGTTTCTTGCAACGCTTCACCCGTGAATATCGCTGGGCACATTTAGATATTGCCGGAACAGCATGGAACTCAGGTACAGCCAAGGGTGCAACTGGCCGCCCTGTTCCATTACTGGTTCAATTCTTGGCAAACCGTGCGCAGTCGAATGGCTAAAGTTAGCTTTTATCTATTTGAAAAAAGTAATGAGCGGCAAGTGGAAAGCACTTGCCGTTTGTGCCGCAAAATTCTGAAACAATCGGAACATATCTGGTTATATTGTTCCGACACAAAATTGCAGCAACAGCTTGATGAACAATTATGGAGTTTTGATCCTAGCAGCTTTATTCCGCATGGGATTGATCAGGAACATGCTCCTATTTGTATTTCATCTCGACTGCCGGAACAATCTGACTGGATTGTGTTTAATTTTAACAATCAAGCGCTTGAACAGATTGATAAATTTAGTCACATTATAGAAATCATCGAAAATAATGAATCGGCAAAACAACTGGGTCGCGAAAAATTTAAACAATATCGACGTCTAGGTATTGAGCCGCGAACTTTCAAGCTTTAGCCGGTCAATTGAAATAAGGAGATACGAGGTGGCATTAAATGTCGGTCAAGATTTTAAACAGCGCTGGTTAGATGTGCCTGAAGCTGTTCGTCAGGTATTTATTGATGACCTACACCGTGTCTGCAATGTGCTGAAACCTGAAACCAATATCCAAAAGTGGTTGGAAAAGGATAAAGAAGCACAACAACACTCTTTTGAGAGAATTGAGCGTGCATATGTAGAACGTAAGGCACAACTGATTGAAGAAGCACGCATTCGCAAGCAGCTTGCGCTAGAAAAATCTCTGGAAAATAAACGTGCTGAACAAGTTGCTTATGCTCAAGCCTTGCAGCTAGATGAAGCTCGACAGTTTGCCGAACAAACCCAAACCTTGGCCTTTATCCGGCAAACTTTAGAGCATGAAACCCATGTTTATACAGCACGTTATCATAAAAATCCTGAAGGCTCAGCACTGAATTTTTCTAAAGGCATGCGGTCGATTCCTGACACTGCAATGCTATCCGAACTGGAAAGCGTGCGTTTACGTCTCGAATTAGAAGCTGAAACCTTGATTGAACAGGCGGTTACGGTATTTCGTGCCAAGTTACATCAAGCCAGCCAAGACGAAATTGACTACATTTTGAAAAACTCTGATTTATCGACAGAGAAACCAAAGCACTAATTTCTCATCGCAATTTATCCAGACTATTTTTCCACTGTCATATAAATGACATGTTTATGTCACAAGATAGTCATGTTTTTAAATCTATTTAAAAACATGACTTTGAAATGCTTAAACATCATCTTATTCAGGAAGAAAAAATGGATATCTTGAACCAAATTTCCACTCAAATTGCGGCACTGGATTCGGGTGAAAAATGGAGTGTATCTGCTCAAGATTTATGGATTAGCCATGCCGACTTCCACTCAGTTTCAATTTATATTTCCCGAGAAGCTGAAAAAGGACTATTTTCTGTTTCTATTCCTGCCGCATTAAGCTCGTGGGTGGGAAGTACAGCAGTCACGATTACCAAACACTGAAATAGATCAATCAAAACAGTCCACTTCGGTGGGCTATTGTTATTTTAATACATAGATTGAATTTTTTATTCAATTCAAGCAAATTCAAATCCGGCCTAAATCATTAAAAACTAAATTAAATCTACAGCAAGTCCCAGCATATTGCCTACACCATAGCCCATAGCTAATAACAAGCTAATCCAGATCAGCCCGCCTACGACATTATAAAGCATAAAACTGAAAATATTCATGTGCCCCGCCCCTGCAGCAAAAGGTGCAAATGAACGGACAAACGGCACAAAGCGTGCAACCAGAATGGTTTTTCCACCATGCTTGCTAAAATAATGATTGGTTTTAACAATATATGTAGGTTTCAAAAACCGTGAATGTTCATGAAAGAATTTAAATCCCAACACCTGACCAGTATAATAATTGACGATATAGCCCAATACAGAGGCACTAAAAAGTAATAGCCCCATATAGTTTAAATGGATCACATCGGTGGTTGAGCACAGTGCGCCAATAGCAATTAACAGACTGTCCCCAGGCAAGAAGAACATGAATACAGAACCGGTTTCCGCCAAAATAATCAGAAATAAAATGGCGTAAATCCATAAACCATACTGATCCAGCAAATTCGGTAACCATTGTTCAATATGCATTAAAAAATCAAGCATTTGCACCTACCCACTTGCACTTTATTATTTGCATAAATTACTAAAAACCATAAATAGAAATAAAAAAACAGTCTGATTTTTCAACCAGACTGTTTTCTATTCTATGGATTTTTACTTCAAGAAGCCATTTTCTGCAAGAAATGCCATACTTAATTTTGATTGCTCTTTCACTTCAGCCGCCTTATCACCAAGCATTAAACGCTCGATATAACGTGCTAAAACGTCGACTTCCAGATTCACTTTGGCACCGGTTTTCCATGTGCCAATATTGGTTCTTTCAGCCGTATGCGGAATAAGGTTGAGGCTAATCACATTACCGCGTAAATGGTTAATGGTCAGACTAATACCATCCACAGTCACCGAACCTTTTTCAGCAAGATATTTGGCAATCTCAGCAGGTGCAGTTACTTCATAATAAATTGAGCGGGCATCTTCACGCACAACGGTAATTTCACCCACAGCATCGACATGACCGCTGACGATATGACCGCCAAAACGTGTGGTTGGTAACATGGCTTTTTCCACGTTCACACGCTGACCCACTTTCCAGCTGCCCAAGGTGGTGCGGTTTAAACTTTCACGCGACACATCGGCCGCATACCAGTTTTCGCCCCATTCAATCACGGTGAGGCAAATCCCGTTGGTGGCAATTGAATCGCCCAAATGAACATCTGACATGTCGAGACTGGTGCCAATACGCAAACGCACATCACCGCCCACGCTTTGTAAACTTTCCACTTTGCCTAGACTTTCAATAATGCCTGTAAACATAACTTATTCTCTAATTCTGTATTTGTTTTACCACAAGGCCAGTTGTGTACTCACGCCCGTGGTATCAACACCACCCAGTTCAGCAAAATGATACAACTGACCCAATAATTGGCGCAGCGGTGGACCAGATTTGGCATGGGTATCGGTAATCACAATAAATTCTAATACACGTGCACGTTCTGACTGACGTTGCTTGCTAACACGATAGCGTGGCACATCTTGTGTTAACAGAGTCACACGACCACGTTTTAAATTCGCTTGCAGCAAATCACCGGCTTCAATATTACCATCGGTAGAATAACTGGTCAGAATATAACGTGCATTAATTGTCGCAACCAATTTCTCGTAGGCTTCTTTGGCATGCTTGGAAGAGTTGTACTGACTTGGACGCTCTTTACGCCATGCACGGTCAATCCCGCTCTTATAGCCTTTGGTATCTGGACTTGGTAAATCCGCCTGATCCCACAAGGTTAAAGCATTCAGTACATGATAGTTACTGCCATAGGCATGCTGGTTATACGGTGGATCAAGATAAGCCACATCCACTTCAAAACTGCTCATTTGATTGGCAAGATGCTGAGCATCGACACACCACATTTCGGCTGCCGGTTTTTTCGGTTCGCCAATCTCGCAGAAACGACTCGGGGTCAGCCAGAGTAACGATTCAATCCGTTCCAAAGCCGTTTGGGTTTTACCGCCCCAGCCATGATGGAAACTTTTGAAGACGCCACTGGTATTGCTGACAAAACTTGCGGAATAAAGCAACGGTGCGAGCAATGCCGACATCTCGACATCATCAATTGCCCCTTGCGCCTGCCAAGCGGCAATTTGCTGACGAATCGCGTCGATACGCATGCCATTACGGCGTTTGAAAAATAGACGATCACGTGCTGGATCATAAATTTCGTCATTACGCGGACACAGGTTATGCGTCACCCAACCTTTGACTTCCGGCAAACGATTCAGGTAATCAATAGCTTTTTGATAACCACCCAACTCTTTAAATGCCGGTGCTTCTGTGCAGGATAAAATCGCACTATTTAAAGCATGGCTATACGGTTCCCAGTCATTGGCAATCACGCGATAACCATTTTGACGCGCCAGACGTGAAACTACACCGGAGCCTGCAAAAAAGTCAGCGAAAATCGGGGCACGACCATTTTTGCTATTTAATGTTCCCGTGCTCTCAAGTGCTTCCAAAATCAGATGAAGTAAACGACGCTTATTACCTAAATACGGAACAAGCTGATTGAAAAGATATTCGTCTGTGGTACGTGCTGAATGACGACGTTTATGATAAACCGAAGACTCTGAATTCATACTGTCTCTTGAGAAGGGATTAACCTTAAGCGCACATCATCCCCCAATTGGGTGACTTCCATGAGCTTAAATCGAAGTTGCTCTGCCATACGGCTAAATTCCGCACTAAACATTGCGCGTGCTGCTTGACCTAAAAATGTCGGTGCAACATAGCTGATCATTTCATCGACTAACTGTTGTTGTAAAAAGGCAGTCGATAATGTTGCCCCCGCTTCCACCAGCACATCGTAAATTTGATGCTGTTTAGACAGGGTGTGTAGCAAGTCTTTTAAAGGTTGTACTGCAAATTGTAGCACGCCTAAATCAGCCAATTCCTGACGGAAAGGTCCCATGACCATCACCGTATCAGGCTGCTGCAGTATTTTTGCATGAAGCGGTAAACGTCCCTGACGATCCAGTACCAGACGTTTCGGCTGAACAATTCGGGTGATATCTTCAATGCCATTGAGCTGACGTACATTAAGCTGACAGTCGTCTGCCAGTACCGTTTCAATCCCGGTAATCACCACACCGGAAATCGCGCGCCAATGCTGCACATCCTGACGGGCTTCAGGTCCGGTAATCCATTTCGATTCCCCGGATGCCATGGCTGTACGACCATCCAAGCTTGAGGCTATTTTTAAACGCACGTAAGGCATGCCAGTTGCCATGGCTTTAAGAAAGCCAAGATTAAGTTTTTCTGCTTGTTGTTCACAAATGCCAACTTCAACTTCAATGCCGGCATCTTTTAGAATTTGTACACCCTTGCCTGCCACCAACGGGTTTGGATCGGGACAAGCGACAATGACTTTAGCAATCCCTGCTTCCACCAAACCTTTGGCACAAGGCGGCGTACGACCATAATGCGCACAAGGTTCCAAAGTCACATAAGCGGTTGCGCCTTGAGCAAGATCTGCGGCCTGACGCATGGCAAAGACTTCCGCGTGCGGTTGTCCAGCTTGAGGATGAAAGCCTTCGCCAACTAACTGACCATCTTTAACGATGACACAGCCGACATTGGGATTGGGTTTGGTGGAGTATTGTCCAAGTTGCGCTAATTCAATCGCACGTTGCATCCACAGCTGATCTTGGTGAATGGGATCTTGGCTTAACTTAGACATCTTCAAACTCTTTTAATGTTCACGGTGTTGCATTTGTTCAATTTGACGTCGAAAAGCTTCTACATCCTGAAAATCTTGATATACCGAGGCAAAACGCACATAAGCCACATGATCAAGGGCAAACAAGGATTGCATGACAATTTCACCAATCATGCGTGATTTCACATCACGCTCACCTAGGCGACGAATTTGTAATTGGATATCGCTGAGGACAGTTTCAATCTGCTCTTGTGTGACCGGTCTTTTTTGTAAAGCATGCATCAATGAACGGCGCATTTTCGCTTCATCAAAAGGTTCGCTCTTGCCGTCAGATTTAATCACCCGTGGCATCACCACTTCATAGGTTTCAAAGGTGGTAAATCGTTCTCCGCAGCTGATACATTCACGACGTCGACGAATTTGACAGCCTTCAGCAGCCAAACGCGAATCGATAACTTTACTATCTGCGGCGTTGCAAAATGGACAATGCATAGCGGTTTAATTGAACAAATCAAATCGGATTTAGAGTGTAGCAAAAATTCTGCGTTTTGTAGAGACTTACGCAAGATATGGAAAAAAAACAGCCCTTCCGGGCTATTTTACACAATATATTGATTATCGACTTTTTTATTATTCTACACGTTCGCCATGTTGACTTAAGTCTAGACCCATACGTTCATCATCCGCTTCAACACGAATGCCAATCACCAGGTCAATCAGTTTAAGAATAATGAAAGTCACTACACCAGAGTAAGCGATGGTTGCAAGTACACCTTCAATTTGCACCCATAATTGATGCATCATATTTGCAGGAACTTTATCGCCCATGATGAATTCACTTGCGAACACTGCTGTTAAGATTGCACCGACAATACCACCCACACCATGCAGACCAAAAGCATCCAAAGAGTCATCAGCTTTCAGTGCACGTTTAAGCGCAGTAATACCCCAGAAGCACACGACACCGCCAATCAAGCCCATCGCCATTGCACCGCCTACAGTCACGAAACCAGCTGCAGGGGTAATCACTACCAGACCCGCAACCGCGCCAGATGCGCCGCCCAATACCGAGGCTTTACCACGAACCACTTTTTCAGTAATTAACCAGGCAATTGCTGCGGCCGCCGCTGCAACTTGAGTAACCACCAATGCATAACCTGCAGAACCGTTGGCACCGAGTGCAGAACCACCGTTGAAACCGAACCAGCCCACCCAGATCAGGCTGGCACCAATCACGGTTAAAGCCAGGTTATGTGGCGCCATTGATTCACGGCCCAAGCCCATACGTTTGCCAAGCATGTATGCAGCAACCAGACCTGCGACACCCGAGTTAATGTGAACGACCGTACCACCAGCAAAATCCAGTGCGCCGTCGTTACCTAACCAGCCGCCACCCCATACCCAGTGGGTAATTGGCGCGTAAACCACAATACTCCAAATGGTAATGAATGCAACGAAAGCGCTGAATTTCATACGTTCTGCAATCGAACCGGTAATAATGGCTACGGTAATGATGGCAAAAGTCATTTGAAAAATAACAAACAGAATTTCTGGAATTGTTCCGGTTAAGGCATCTGTGGTAATGCCGGATAACATGATCTTATCCAGACCACCAATGAATGCATTTCCTTCGCCAAAGGCTAAGCTATAACCAATCACGACCCAAGTAATACTCACAATTGCCGCTGCAACAAAGCTATGTGCCATTGTGCCGAGGACATTTTTCTTGCGAACCATACCACCGTAGAACAGTGCCAAACCTGGAATGGTCATTAGCAAAACCAGTGCTGTAGACACTAAAATCCATGCAGTATCACCTGTATCTAATTTTACTTCTTCTTCGACAGGTGCGGCTGTTGCTTCAGCTGGAGCAGGTGCTGCAGCCAATTCAGAATTTGTTAACGATGCATCAGCAGTTTCAACCACTGTGACATCTTCAGAAGCAGTGGATGCTGTTACAGCTTCTTCAGCCCATACAACAGAACCACCTAAGAGTGCGCCAGACAAACTCAGCGCAATGAGCATCTTTTTCATTCGTATCCCCCAACCTAGTATTTTTTGAGTTATTAGGTACTCAGCAAACTTCGTGCCAAATTAGACAGCATCTGCACCTGTTTCACCGGTACGAATACGGATGACTTGTTCCAAATTAGTCACGAAAATTTTACCGTCACCAATTTTTCCTGTACTTGCAACACGCGTAATCGATTCAATCACTGAATCAACCATATCATCGCTAATTGCAATTTCAATTTTCACTTTAGGTAAGAAATCAACGACATATTCAGCGCCACGATAAAGTTCAGTATGACCTTTTTGACGACCAAAGCCTTTGACTTCAGTTACGGTGATCCCTTGAACACCAATTTCAGAGAGTGCTTCACGCACGTCATCTAATTTAAAGGGTTTTACAATTGCAGTTACGAGCTTCATGTTTGTTTCCTTCGGCTTCTTTCACCAGTAAGGTTTTATGTTCAAATTTCGTGCCAAAATTTCTAAGGTTGGGGGAAAATAGAGAGTTTCGACACGAGTTTTCTTTATAACCTATTTTATACTTTTAAGCGTAGTCTGATCTTTAAAAAACAGATATTTTTATTATAAAATTTACGATTTTACTCATCGAACAAAACTATATCTGATCGATGGGGGCTATGGTCTAGGTTTGAGCAATGCTACACTGCTGCTACTTCTGCACTCTTAGGGAATCAACAATGATCGAAACATTATTACAAGCTATACTCGAACAAATAGATCAACCAAAAAAAGATATTGAACACAATTTGCGTGCCTTACTCAATGAAGCTGTTTCCAAGATGGATCTGGTTTCAAAAGATGAAATTGAACGTCAACGTACTGCGCTCAATAATGCCAACTTACGCTTAAATGAACTGCTTAAACAAGTTGAAGCATTAGAGATTAAAATCAATAACAAGAAATAAGCACTTTTTTGGTGCACTAAAAGACACAAAACGATTAAAAATAACGCACTATAACGGAACAATAATAATGTCTTTTGCTAAAATTTATACTCGAGGTCTGCTTGGACTTCATGCACCTTTAATTGAGGTCGAAGTTCATGTCAGTCAGGGTTTGCCTTCTTTAACCATTGTCGGGCTGCCTGAAGCGGCAGTTCGTGAAAGTAAAGATCGGGTACGCTCAGCCATTATTAATAGTGGTTTTCAATTTCCAACTAAGCGTTTAACCATCAATTTAGCTCCGGCAGACTTGCCCAAAGATGGCTCACGTCTCGATTTACCCATCGCTTTAGGCATCCTCATCGCATCCGGGCAAATCCCTGAAAATGTTACAGACAATTTGGAGTTTATTGGTGAACTGGCTTTGGATGGGCAACTTCGTCCCATTACCGGGATTTTGAGTATTGCGATTGCCTGCCAGCAGCTAGGACATCAACTGATCTTGCCAGAACAAAATGCCCAGCAAGCCTCTCAACTGCCTCATTTTGAAGTTTTTGCAGCCCAGCACCTAAAAGATGTCTGTGATCATCTTTCTAATCAGCAGCCTCTTCAGCAATATCAAGCCAGTCAGACGGCTGCGCCAGATCAGTACAGATTCGATTTAGCCGATGTCAAAGGTCAACTGCGTCCACGACGCGCTCTGGAAATTGCCGCAGCAGGTGGGCATTCTTTATTGTTCAAAGGTCCGCCGGGTACAGGTAAAACCCTGTTAGCATCACGGCTTGCCAGTATTTTACCGCCTTTAGATAGCCAGGAAAATCTGGAAGTTGCCAGCATCTATTCGGTTTCCAATACCTCGCACCCCTTTGGACAGCGCCCTTTTCGGGCACCGCATCATACTGCTTCAGCGATCGCTCTAGTCGGTGGCGGTTCATATCCCAAACCCGGTGAAATCACTTTGGCCCATTTAGGGGTCTTATTTCTAGATGAGCTGCCTGAATTTGACCGCAAAGTATTGGAAGTTTTAAGACAGCCGCTGGAATCTAAAGAAATTGTGATTTCTCGCGCTTCGAGACAAATCACTTTCCCAGCCAATTTTCAGCTGATTGCCGCAATGAATCCCTGCCCCTGTGGCTATGCTTTTAATCAGGATATTCGTTGCCAATGTTCAGCAGATGCAATTAAGCGTTATCAGAGCCGTATTTCAGGTCCACTCCTCGATCGTATTGATTTGCATCTGGATGTCCCACCATTACAAGCGCATGAGTTGCAAGATACAGCACCGGTCGAAAATTCACAGACTGTGCGTGAGCGTGTGATTCAAGCTTATAATTTGCAAATACAACGACAGCAATGTCTGAATCACGCTTTAAGCCCTAAACAGTTAGAGCAATTTGCTCCCTTGGATACGCAAGCACAAAAAATCATGGAAATGGCACAGCAACGCTTAAACCTGTCTGCGCGTGCTTATCATCGGGTATTACGTGTCGCCCGAAGTATTGCGGATTTATCCCAACATTCCGAGATTCAAAGCCAGCATTTAACTGAAGCGTTGTCTTATCGGGCACAACAAGGCTAGACCAAAATGCAAATGTTGATCCATAGTGAAAGCCTTGCTGATTAGGCTGCTATTTCAGATATCATCGAATAGGTTTTTTAAGATCAGCAATATTTAAGTCATACTGAACAATTCATTGTGGATGCCTTAAAACGGGCAAATGTGCTGATTTTTTCTTTAGTTGCCGTTCAAAACCGGAAAATTGTGGGACATATAGCCATCTCCTCTGCCGTGTCAGAATTTCTTCTGGTATTAAAGGCTGGGCTGGCTTGGGACACGTATTGCTGTTTTACCTGAATGGCAACGACAAGGTATAGCTTCAGCACTGATTCGATCAAGCGTGAATCAATTGAAAGTGATGGGTACAAAAGACTACGTAGTTTTAGACGATCCGAATTTCTATTCTTAATTTGGTTTTAAAGCAGTTCTGGAACCAATCCTGGATCCTATACCGACTCAATATTTTCAAGCTTTCTTTTAGGCGGGCGATATACATCAAAGTCATGTGAGCGATTATTCTGTATTTTCTGCCCTATAAGCAAAAATAAAGCCTTTCTTTATTTCTAGCGCAAAGAAAGGAAGTGTCAGTAGCCAATGAATCACCTGCATAAAAACCTCCAAAGCCAAACTTTGAAGGTTTTTAATTATTTGCAATTAGAATGTTTTGGTTAAGGTAAATACCGCCCCAGTTTCTACTCCACGGCTTGCCACATGTGGCATACCATCAGTATCAATATCTGTACCTATCGCAGCCAATTCAGCAGTTAGACCACTAACAGACGCAAATGAGTAAGTTACACCAGCTTTCCAATCAATATAGCTGTCATCACCCCCAAAATAATTTTCATCTGCCAGTGTATAACCCAGTGCAGCAACACCGCCAAAACCAGTTGCACCAAAAGGTACAGAATAAGTTGCATTTAGGTACCATGCATCAGTGTCTAAACCCAAGAAATCATTACTGTAGTTAACTGCTGTCAATAGACTTGCACCTTGTACAAAAACATCTTTAAATGTCAATTTACCGTATAATTCCAACCAGTTTAAGTCACTTTCACTTGGATAAGCGTAGTACCATAAACCTACATCTAATAACGGTTTATTTGCAAAGTTATCCAAAGTCGTTGCAAAACCGATGTAAGGGTCAAGTTCAATGTGGGCTGTACCACCAAAATCAACATTTGAACCCCATACACCCGCATATGCACCTGACTCATGTGACAATACAAAACCGGCTTGTACAGCGGGATCATTGAATGTTTGCGTCATACCACGGAAACGGTAATCTGAGGTTAATGCTGCAGTTCCACTTACGGATAAGCCTAATGGTGATGCAGATGTTTCATCCGCAAAAGTGAACGTAGATGCTGCGCCTAATACAGCCAGAGATAATGCATTTAAAGTTAATTTCATTGTTTGATTCCCCCACATCGTACTACGACGGTTTTTTTGGTTATTTCGATAAACTCAATGAGGTAATAGCAATTGCTATGCCAAAAACGAAATACGATCTTTAGAAGCCATCTAGAATAAAAAATAAATGCATATATAGTTTTGTTTATATTGAACTTTAATTAATTAAAATAAATTTAATTAAAATACAGCTTGTTCGATACTATAACCAATGTGTTCAGTATTGAAATTCACTTCAGCTTTAAAGCAAGAGTCATATTTACTTACATCCTGCCTCTTTTTGAAGCTATTTTTTAATCCCACAATTTTATTACGCCTAAAAAAAGTGCACAAATTTAAAACAATTTATGCACTTTTAAAAAACTTACAGTTTTTAGGCTTAAAAATTAAAATTCAAACCGAATACAACTTGATCATCAAAATCTGTATCGAAGCGATCCTTACCACCGACCACATAATCAAAAGATGCTGTCGCACCCGTATTGGCAATTTCTTTACTCATACCTATACGCGCTTCATTAAAAGCAACTTCATTTTTAGTTTCAATCATGCTGTCATCACGACTACTGTTATAAACAGATGCGCCAATTGATGTATTCAACATAAAGTTTTGCGGCAAAGCATAACTGTACGCTGCACTTAAATACACATCTCCTGCGTTAGCGAAAGAAGCATCTGTAAGCATTAGGGATGTACTCAAAGTTAAGTTTTTATAAGCCAATTCACCTAATATATCAAATGCTGTAGTTTTACGTTCATCGCCATCTTCAGCATAAACTGTACCGCCATCTTGGTAGTAATAAGCAGTTCCTTGAACTTTATAGCGCCAATCCGGGTTAATGTCTTGCGCATACGCCACATAAAAATCATGTTCAAAACCATGATCTTTATCTTTACTATTATCAGACGGGTCATAACCGAGTGTTGAACCCCAATATCCTACGCTAACACCACTTTGATGTGCATACTCAATGCCAGCTTGCAGAGCGACATCATCATTTTCAACTCCACCACGGAAAATATATTTATTGACCACAGCAAAACTGCCTGTTAATGCTCCCGCTGCCGATAAAGTTGACTGTTCTTCAGCAAATGCAGGTATTGTGTTCATGGCAAGCAATAAAGATAACGCAACTTTGTGTGAATTTTGCAGCATTTTTACCCCGTGTAGAATCAGTTAAAGATTCTGTTCAACGATGAATTTGGCTGCGGATTTTAAAACTTTTTTATCCTTCTTGGTCAATTATTTAGATCAATCTAACTTACTTTCATTCAACTAATAATCAATAAGTCAGCTTAATATTGAAGTAAATTAAATTTTTAGATTAAAAATTTAGATGAAATTTGCAGAGAGATACAATTTTTTAAAAATTTCTGATTATTCACTCGCCTTTTTATGAACATTCCTAAATCCGGGCTTTTAATCCATACTAGACTAAAGTCTAAAACAGCAAAGTTTCATAAAATTTAGCTTAATTAGTAAATTTCAGCTGTATTTAACTGTTCAAAACTCCTTATCAAGTCAGTTATACTTTAAATATATTATTGTTTTGTAAAATAATTTTAACAAATAGCAAAATTTAAATATTTTTATTAAGTCAAAGGTGCAACATTATATTCAAAGAATGCATAACTTTAATGAAATAAAATCAATAAAAAAAAGATTTTTTTGCTCTACATTACGTATACAATTCCTTCAATTTCTTCGTCCAATTTTGTATAAGGCCTTCTCCCAATGCAAAAAACACAAAAACTTACTTTAGCGATTTTAATTCAAGCTGCATTAATCTCAACGGCCTATGCGAGCGAGCAAAGCGAAGCTAAAGGCTTTATAGAAGATGCTGAAGGTTCGGTTTTATTCCGTACCGGTTTTATTGACCGCGATAAGAAAAATGTTCCAGCAGGTACAGATACTCGCTCTTCAGCACAATCTGCAATTTTTGATTTAGAGTCTGGATACACTAAAGGTGTTGTTGGGTTCGGTGTAGGTATTGTCGGTGATGCATCCTTCAAGTTGGGTGACAACAAGCATGCCGGTAACCAAATGATTCCACGTGAAACATTAAATGGCAAAAAACAAGCTGGTGATACCTATGATCACTGGGCACGCGGCGGCGCAAATGTAAAAGCACGTATTTCTAACACCGAAGTACGTTACGGTACTCAAGTTTTAGACTTGCCTGTTCTTGCCAGCAACACTGGGCGCATGGTTCCTGAATACTTTGAAGGCGTACTTGCCACCAGCCGCGAAATTAACGGTCTAGAACTGACAGCCGGTAAATTCACCAAGAACCAAATGTCTGAACAGATCAATACTGACGGTAACCGTTTAGACCAGGCGGTAGTTTGGGGAGCTAAATACAAATTCAGTGATGCCTTAAATGCATCTTACTTTGGCTTAGACAGCAAAAATAAATTAGACCGTCATTATGTCAACGCCAACTATAAGCAAGCTTTAGCCAACGACAGTTCATTAACTTATGACTTCAGCGGTTATCATACTAAATTTGATAAAAACGCGACTACATATTCTTCGACTGGTGAAGTTGCTCCCGACTATGCAACAACAGGTGTTGCTGGTGTAGAAAAGACCAATAATATTTGGGCTATTTCAGGTACTTATAATACTGGTGCACATAATCTTATGCTTGCTTACCAGCAAAATACTGGCAATGTCGGTTATGACTATGGTCAAAATGCTGATGGCTTTCAAAGCGTTTACTTGCCAAATTCTTACTTGTCTGACTTCGTCGGCAACCATGAAAAATCTGCACAAGTTCAATACAGCTATAACTTCAAAAACCAAGGCTTAGCTGGCTTGAACTGGACCACTGCTTATGTCTATGGTTGGGACATCAATGTTGCAGGTCAAACAAACGAAGGTAAAGAAAACGAGTTCTTTAACCAGGTGAAATATACGGTTCAAAGTGGTTTTGCCAAGGATGCCAGCCTGCGTGTACGTAACTCAATCTACCGCGCTAATAATGTCTACGAAAATGCCTACATTGGTGATACCAATGAATGGCGTGTTTTCCTAGATATTCCTGTGAAATTATTTTAATTTACAGTAAGTTTAAGAGCTAAAAAAACCTGCACATTGTGCAGGTTTTTTATTTGCTCAAGTTTAACTAAAAAGTTCAACTTCATAGCAAACGGAATTATTTATTCGCAGCTTTATATGCTTCAATTGAGCTAAGCACTTCTTGTTTCGCAACATCAGCACCTTCCCAACCACTTAACTTAACCCATTTTCCTGGTTCTAAGTCCTTGTAGTGCTGGAAGAAGTGTTCAATTTGACTGATCAATAACGGAGGAAGATCAGTGTACTCCTGAACATCTTTGTAGATTGGTGTTAGTTTTTCGTGCGGTACAGCAACCAGCTTCGCATCAATACCACCGTCATCTTCCATGTTTAATTTACCGACAGGGCGGCAACGAATCACTGAACCTGGTTCAACTGGATATGGTGTTACAACCAATACGTCTAATGGGTCGCCATCTAGAGACAAGGTATTTGGTACATAACCGTAGTTTGCTGGGTAGAACATTGCTGTACCCATGAAACGGTCTACGAATAAAGCATCTGAATCTTTGTCGATTTCATATTTGATTGGTGCTGCATTTGCAGGAATTTCAATAATGACATAGATGTCGTTTGGTGCATCTTTACCCGCTGGGATATTGCTGTAGCTCATAGCATCACTCTTTAACAAGTTAAATCTTATTTAAACCGGCACGATTATAACGGTTTTTGAGAATTAAATAACTTTGTGATTATACATCCGCCAAGCCAAAATATGTATTTCCACAGACTGATGTCACTGTTAAGTTAATTTAATCACCAGAAGTAATAAGCAAATTGGACATAGTAAAGACAAGATCCAAATAATGCTACGCAACGTTGCCCAATTGGCCAAATAGCAAATGCCATAAATAATACGCAGCACGATATAGGCAATACCAAAAGTCATGATTACGGTTTGAGGAACCACCATATATTCCGCCATTAAAATAGCAGCAATAAATAAAGGTAAACTTTCAAAACTATTTTGCTGTGCTGCATTAGCACGTGCGGCCAAGCCAGTGGTTTTAGATAAAAAATCGCGCGGATTTTGATTATCTCGTCCTTTAAAGCCAGAGGTTTTTTTTGCAATCATTGTAAAAACGTAAGGCAATAAACATGCAATTAAGATGAGATAGATTATTCCGCTGATGTTTTGCATCTGATTTTTCTCATTAAGATTTTCTGCCCAGTATCATAGCATGACGGTTCAGTAATAATTTTTGTTAAATTATAATGTTTTTATTAATGAGGAATAAGGATCTCTTATGGTCAACCCAGATCAGCAAATAATGTTGGATGTCCTTGAAAAACAGCGTTTGCATCAACTTAAAGTAGATCGTGTACTCAAAATTGTGTTGCCGATTGTGGGATTTTTACTTGCAGTCATGTGTGCCAACTTCAATAGACTTTCTCTGATTTTCACCATTGTTATATCAATCGTCGCACTTTGGATGGTGGGAATTAAGCGTCAAGCCCTGTGGATATGGACTACAGTCGTTGCCCTCTATTGTGTGCTTGATAATTTATATAGCTTTGGTTCATTTGATTTAAAGCGATATATTTATCAGTTCGGTAGCATCACGACCTTTATCTGGATTATGGGTATAGGGCGTCCTTATATTGATCGCTGGTTGATGAAAGATTAAAAATAAAAAAGCGCCGAGAACGGCGCTTTTTTATTGCATGGTTTATGCTGTTTTACGTAAATCTTTACGTAAGATTTTGCCTACGTTTGATTTTGGCAATTCATCCATAAACTCAACATAGCGCGGGCGTTTATAACCGGTTAAGTTTTCTTTAGCGAAAGCAAGTACTTCTTCAGTGGTTAAAGACGGATCTTTTTTCACCACAAACAACTTAGGTACTTCACCCGATTTTTCATCAGGTACACCAATTGCTGCAACTTCCAATACTTTTGGATGTTTAGAGACCACGTCTTCAATTTCAGATGGATAAACATTAAAACCAGAAACCAGAATCATGTCTTTTTTACGGTCTACAATCTTCACATAACCGCGAGCATCCATAATACCGATATCACCGGTACGGAAGAAACCATTGGTCATGACTTTTTCAGTTTCATCTGGACGGTTCCAATAGCCTTTCATGACTTGTGGACCACGAATCGAAATTTCACCCTGCTCGCCCAGTGCCACTTCATTGCCATCATCATCCAGAATCGCAACTTCAGTTAGTGGCAACGGAATACCAATCGTGCCGCTAAATTCCATTGATGAAGGCGGGTTTGCAGTCGCAACCGGCGAAGTTTCTGATAAACCATAACCTTCAATGATGTTGGTACCGGTAATTTTTTTCCATGCTTCAGCTGTAGAAGCCAGAACAGCCATACCCCCACCCATCGCCATTTTAAGGTTGCTATGGTCAAGTTGCTTAAACTCTTCATTGTTCACCAATGCATTAAACAAAGTGTTTACTGCCGGGAAGAATGACGGACGGTATTTGCGCAATTCTTTCATTACCGCGGGCAAGTCACGCGGGTTTGGAATCAGAATATTGGCTTGACCTTTATACATGCCGTACATGGCACACACCATGAATGCAAAAATATGATAAAGCGGTAATGCACAGAAAATACGGTCATCTTTCGCGCCATCTTGTGCACCAAATTTACTTTGGAAAATACCGTCACACTGCAACATGTTTGCAACAAGATTACGATGTGTCAGCTCTGCACCTTTAGAAACACCAGTCGTACCACCAGTGTATTGCAGTACAGCAGTATCACTTAAAGTCAAACTTGGACGTTTATAGTTGCTTGCGCTGACTTTAGACATTGCAGCATTAAATTTGATATGTCCTGGAATATCCCAAGCTGGAATTTGCTTGCGTACTGAACGCAATACAAAATTCACTAATGTGCCTTTTAATGCACCTAACATATCGCCAACAGAAGCCACGACCACATGCTTCACAGGTGTTTTACCAATAATTGCTTGATAAACTGTTGCAAAGTTTTCAATGATCACCAATGCTTCCGCACCCGAATCATTCAGTTGGTGTTCAAGTTCACGCGAGGTATAGAGTGGATTCACATTCACAAGTACCAAACCTGCACGGAATACACCCAGTGCCACCACTGGATATTGCAGCACGTTTGGCATCATTACTGCAACGCGAGAACCTTTTGCCAAACCTAAGCTTTGTAAATAGGTTGCAAATTTACGGCTTGCTTCTTCTAGTTCATTAAATGTTAAGACTTTATCCATAAAGATAAAGGCATCACGCGAACCAAATTTTTGAAAATTACGTTCAAAAACATCATTAAGTGAGGTATTTTCTGGTGGTAATTCTACTGTTTCCGGAATTCCTGTTTTCTGGTATTCAGCGAACCAAATTTTTTCCATAACGCCCTTCTCTCCAATCTATAATCCTTAGTTTTCAACTGTTTTTCAATGTTATGCTGATTATTTAACTTGTTTATGCATAACATGACATCCATTTACACGAATACGAATCATATATAACGTATTTTGATCAATGGATGCTAGTTTTATCTTTGAATGAACAGTTTATTTGCTTTTTGATATCCCCGTGGCAACAGTTGACCTTTCGTCGCTCTTTTACCAATATACTTCTGAAGATCATCACCTTTTAGTTTTAATTGTTGCTGCCCTGCAACCACTTGAATTATTTCATTTAAACCAAGCAATGTCATGGACAAAATTTGTTCTTTCGCTTCAAGTTGTATCAACTTGTTTCCTTTACCTTTGTTCAGCATTGGTAATTCTGACAATTCAATCACCAATAACCGACCAGCGGTACTTAGAATAGCTAAATGCGTATGGGCCTCTACCATTTGTAATGGCAATGCTTTGGCATCCTCAGATACCGTCAGGAATGCTTTACCGGCTTTGGCATTGGTATCAAGCTGTTTTGCATTGGATTTAAAGCCATAGCCTTTAGAGCTTACTGCAATAATTTCCTGTTCATCTTCCGCAATCAGCACTTGAATAAAGCCAATTCCGTTTGCAGGAGCAAGTTTGGAGCTTAACGGCTCACCTAAACCACGTGCCGATGGCAAACTGTTAATCGCTAACGCATAACTACGTCCAGTTTCATCCAGTACGTAAGTGCGCTGATTTGATTTACCGGTTGCATGACTTAAATATTGATCCCCTGCCCGGAAATTCAGGTTTTCTGCATCCACTTCATGACCTTTGGCACAGCGAACCCAACCTGCTTCTGACAATACCACAGTCACTGGGTCAGCGGGCATCAGGTCTTGTTCACTAATTGCGGCGGCTTCTGCGCGCTGTACGATTGGCGAACGTCGGTCATCACCAAATTTTTTGGCGTCATCTTTCAGTTCGGTAATGATCAGATTTTTCAATGATTCTGGGTTGGCTAATTGTTCACGAATAATGGCAGCACGTGCTTCCAATTCTTCCTGTTCACGGCGAATTTCCATTTCTTCAAGTTTTGCCAAATGACGTAACTTGAGCTCCAAAATGGCTTCGGCCTGAATTTCATCAATCCCGAAATGTGCAATCAGTTCAGTTTTCGGATGATCTTCTTCGCGAATAATACGAATGACTGTATCCAGATCCAGATATGCAATCAAAAGACCAGCCAAAATATGCAGGCGTTTTTCAATTTTATTTAAATGGTATTGCAGGCGACGGGTGACCGTACTCTTACGAATTTCAATCCATTCCAGCAAAATACGACGAATCGATTTCACCTGCGGACGACCATCAGCACCAATCATGTTCATATTGACACGATAGCTCGACTCTAAGTCAGTTGTTACGAACAAGTGGCTCATCACGGCTTCAGCATCAATACGATTGGAGCGTAGCACAATCACCAAACGGGTCGGATTTTTATGATCCGATTCATCTCGAACATCGCTGACCAAAGGCAGTTTCTTCGCCTGCATTTGATCGGCAATTTGGGTGATGATTTTTGAACCCGACACCTGATACGGCAGCTCGGTAATCACGATTTCATTTTTTTCAATGCTATACACCGCACGCATGCGATAACTGCCACGACCTGTGGTCTGAATTTTTAATAAATCATCAGCCGAGGTAATAATTTCTGCTCTGGTCGGCAAATCCGGTGCAGGAATATATTCTGCAACTTTCTCATCAGTTAAGTTCGGATTACGAATCAGGGCGATGGTGCCTTTAATCACTTCACGCAAGTTGTGTGGCGGAATATCGGTTGCCATACCCACGGCAATACCGGTGGTACCATTCAACAAGATATTCGGTACGCGTGCAGGCAGATTAACCGGTTCTTTCATCGAGCCATCAAAGTTGTCCTGCCAGTCACAGGTGCCTTGACCAAGCTCAGACAACAGCACTTCACTATAAAGTGAAAGTTTGGCTTCGGTATAACGCATTGCTGCGAAAGATTTCGGATCATCAGGTGAACCCCAGTTGCCCTGACCTTCAATAAATGGATAGCGATAACTAAACGGCTGTGCCATCAGCACCATCGCTTCATAACAGGCAGAATCACCATGCGGATGGTACTTACCGAGTACATCACCGACTGTACGGGCAGATTTTTTCGGCTTGCCACTATGCTTTAAACCCAGCTCACTCATTGCATAAACAATACGGCGCTGCACGGGTTTTAAACCATCACTGATATGTGGCAATGCACGATCCATAATCACGTACATGGCATAGTTAAGGTAAGCTTGTTCAGTAAATTCTGCTACGGAACGATTTTCTGTCGCATGATGCACAAGGCTGGTCATAAAAGCGTGGAATCCTAAATAATTCGTTTTTTATCTATGCGGCTATGCTAAGTCGCGATTGCCGACTACACAAGAGCAGTCAATGATACTGCACGACAAATTGTGTCTTATGAGATAAAAATATTCATTTTATATTTACAAAGCAACTTAAAACCCTTAACCGCATAAAAGTAAAATTCTATTAAACTTAAGTATAAATATGATTTTAATTGGCTATACTAGATAATAGTGCGATATATATCACATTAATATGCATTTTCATTTAACTCTGTAACATTCTTTGGAAGCGTGTGGCTCATTCTATGCAAATGTATATTCCTTATCAGCTTCGAGTAAAATTACAACAGATTGATCCTATTTTAGATCCTCAGTGGCAACAAGATCTTAGTCTCCTGCTGGCCTCCACACCTGAACATCTGCATCCCAAGATAGAAGATGAATATTTAAAGCCCAAGAATATTCATTGGAACTATTTATCACAAATTTTTGAGTTTAGAGGTCATATTGGTCTGCATGAGCTTCATAGTTATATTCAACATTCAGGTCTGTTACAGCTCGCCCAAAAAATTCGTACCACCTTTCAGCATTTAAAAAAATATCAAACTGATGTTCAAATTGCTGATTATTTAGAAACCATTACTTATGAAATTAACAGTCTGGAGTTACAAGATCAAAAAAATATTCAGGCTCAACAGCTATTAAAAAACGCATTTTTATATGATGCTGCGCTGAGTATCAAGCAGATAAATTTTTCAGTCACCCCCAACTTCCGTGGCTTGACAGCTGATCAAGTGCGCTGTTTTATCTTTGAAATTTTTATAAAAAGTGAAATTTTGGGAAGCTGGTTTGCCCATATTTTACCCAGTGAATATGCGCAGCAGGAACTGCCTATTTTTCAAGACTATTTTAGTCATGAGCAGCATGTACGTGACTTTGAAATTATTCGAACTTCCGCTTATTACTTTATCATTGGCAGTTCTTGGGACAGCCGGGTATCTTCTTATTCTATTCGACGTTTTTTAACCGAAGAAAATTTCGGCGTGGTAAATAAGTTTTATATAAGTGGCCTGGTTCTTGATCCTAAACAGATCGAGGTTGCCGACTACTTTGAAAACTTTAAACAACAGATGGGAAAAATGATTGGCTTACAACGCCAAATGAACCCTCATATTGTCGATCTGATGGAGTCATTACACTATTACAATCAACATCATCTTCGGCAAAAAATCATGCAAATGCTGGAAATCACGGGTTTTTCAGTCGATCACCTGATCAATGAGCACTTAAAGGAAATTGAAAAAGACTTATGTGTATACATTCTTGAACCCTTTCAAAACGGTCTCAAAAACAGTATTCAACAACCTGACGAGTTAGAATTTTGCTTTTTAAATATTCGACGCTTAATGAGCGAATTGTTGCACAGCTTTGAAATATTCTCTCAGGAACCTGCTATTCAATTTAATCCCCGTGCACGTCAGTTCAAGTACCGGCTGATTGCTTATCTAAATTTATTAAAGCAGCGTCGTGCTTATATTTTTGTTCAGTTTGAAGATCAAGATCACTATCAGCACCATCTCAATTTAGTGACGACTCCCTTGCAACAGCTGCGAGATCAGGTGAATGGTGCCATTGAACAATGTCGTTTCCTGCAACAGCAGTTGCGCCAGTTGGAACGCGATGCCAAACAATCGGAAAATACGACCTTTCTCAAACGCCTAATGAGTAAATCACAAAATAATTCTAATAAAATAAATGAATTAAAAACATCACTTATTGAAGTTCATCATCGCTGTTATTCAGAGATCATTCGTATTCAAAAACACTTCTCTCAGCACAGTCTTTATTTAGAGTCGAAAAACTTAATCTCTGCGGATGATCCCAAAGTACGCCATTATGCCTTTGCAGATGGTGAAAATGGCATAACACGATTGCCCCTTTTATTGCAATTACCCGAGAACCGAGACAACTTTAACTTGCAAAGCATAGCCTTGGTTTTAAATCAAGATGTGGTGCATTCTGCCAAACATTGGGTCATCGACTAGTTGCCAATGTTTAACGTTCAGTACTTTGATTTGAGGTATAGAGTTATAGCCCCATCGACTCTAAAGTCTTGCCTTTGGTTTCTTCACCCAGGACTAAAATCACCAAAGCCACAGCCAGCAATACTACGGTAAACATAATGAAGACGTGGCTGAAACCATTGTTCATCACCATCATATGGGTGACCACCATTGGCGCCACAATACCGCCCATACGTCCCACCGCAGAGGCCCAACCCGAACCAAAGGCACGAATATTGGTCGGATACTGTTCAGGCGTATAGGTATACAGTACACCCCATGCACCTAAGTTAAAGAATGACATCAGGCAGCCCCAAAACATAATCATGTTCACGGTATCGGCCTGACCAAAAAAATAAGCCGAAACGGCGCACATGCCAATAAAGCCCGCCAGTGTCGCTTTACGCCCCAGTTTTTCCACCAGCCATGCTGCCGCGACATAACCCGGAAGCTGCGCAAGAATCATGATCAGCACATATTCAAACGACTGCACAATGGTATAGCCCTGTTTAACCAATAAACTTGGCAACCAGGTGAAAATGCCATAATACGAATAGACAATACCGAACCAAATCAGCCACAGCATTAAGGTACGACGGGCAAACGGCCCTGTCCAAAGCTGTTTAAAAGAAATATTCTGCTTTTCTGCAACCGGCTTCACTTCAATATGCTGAATCACTTCTACGCCACATTGACGTTCCAGTTTTTGAACCAGAGCATGCGCCTCTTCAATTCGTCCCCGGTTAATCAGGTAAGGAACGGATTCCGGCACTTTTTTAAGAATCATAAACACATAAATGGCAGGCAAACCACCAATTAAAAATGCAATATGCCAGCCATAATTCGGAATCACAAAGTAGGAAACCAGAGCTGCGACCAGCCAGCCCAAGCCCCAGAAACTTTCCAGTAAAACAATAAAACGTCCGCGTACATGCGCAGGAATATATTCACTGACCAAAGTCACTGCAACGGGAAGCTGTCCGCCTAGTCCCAAACCGACAATGAAACGAAATACCAATAACCAAGTTAAATTGGGCGCAAAGGCACATAAAGCGGTAGCAATACTATAAGTCACCAAAGTAATCGCAAATACGCTACGACGCCCGATTCGGTCGGCCAATCCCCCGGAGAAAACTGCGCCAATCGCCATCCCGACAAAACCAATCGACACCACCCAGCCTTTTTCGGTCGGGGTCATGTTCCATTCTTCGGCCATGGTGGTCAAAATAAAAGCAATCAGACCGGTATCCATTGCATCGAACATCCAGCCGAGTCCGATTACCCATAGCAAAGTATAGTGGAACTTACCGATGGGTAAGCGTTGTACACGCGAGACTAAATCCATAACAAGAGCTCTGATTTGGTGACAGGATGCATACTGCTTTCCCAACAGGATTTATAATTGTGCTAATTTTTATACGCTAATTTGAAGATGATGACCGCTCACTTCGTTAGTCATCTATCGTTTTTGTGCACATTCTTATGAAGCATCTTTGGAAGATGCCGATTGCTCATCATCATCTTTATAAATGAATTTCGGCATTTCCAGACCAAAGTAGATAGCGATACAGCGTAAAGAAAAACCAAAAATCAGGGTCGAAATCACGGTGACTTCTAAAGAGAAACCGATCTCTTGGCAGACCCAATAACAAATGACCGAAACAAAGGAAATACTGGCATACAGTTCACGGCGAAACACCAAGGGTACATCGTTACAGAGGATATCACGCAGAATACCACCTGACACACCGGTCAAAACCCCAGCGACAGCCGAAACCACAAAACCATGCCCCATCTCAAGCGCAATCTGGCAACCAATTACGGTGAAGCCAATAAGCCCCATGGCATCCAGAATCAGGAAGATTGAGCGCAAATGGCGCATCCATTTGGCAATCAGAATCGTGACAAAAGCGGCAGCACAGGTCAGCACGAGATATTCAGGATGTTTGACCCAAGTCAGTGGATAATGTCCGAGCAGTACATCCCGAACTGAACCACCACCAAGTGCAGTCACACAAGCAATCAGCGTTACCCCAAACCAATCCATACTACGCCGACCAGCCGATAAAGCCCCGGTCATGGCTTCGGCCGTAATCGCAATAATATAAATCACTAATAGCAACATTGCCCTTCTTCCACTGAGGGTAATCGATGCGCGTTATTCTAAGGCAAATTCAGATGAAATTTACAGATATTGAGCACAACATTGTTTAAATTTTTTCCCTGATCCACAAATACAGGGTTGCTTCATGCTGGTTTGCATCTCTGTGGTCGGATCGAGGAAATACCATGCACCCTCATGTAGCACAAAATGTGAAATTTCATGATGTACCTGTGCCTGCTTACCATCGTGATAATGCGCCTTAAATTCTACCTGTGCATGATTTTTGTCTATTTTTTCTTTGGCTTGTACCACTTCAAGCTTGAGCCATTGATTGGACTGACTCCAGTCACGAATGGCAGCCACATCCAAGGCCTGTTGCTGTCCAATGGCTGTGGTTTTGACAATATAGTCAATCTCGTGTTTGGCAAATGCACTATAACGTGAGCGCATTAACTGTTCTGCTGTTTGCGCTTTCACCTGCCCCAAATGTAACGGTTGGCAACAGCTGGCATAAATTCCAAGACCACATGGACAATTATTTTCTGACATCAAATTTTCCCAATAAAAAATAGCTCGACAATGCGAGCTATTTTAATCAATTATCTTGGTTCAAAGATCATCTACCGTAATTTAGTTAATCATCGGCATTATTTTCAATTTGCGGAATAATATGGACCTTGTCAATCTTATGGCCGTCCATCGTCACCACTTCAAAAATATAACCATCGGCTTCGAGTTTTGCGCCACTTTCCGGTAAATGACCCAAGTGATGCAAAATATATCCCGACAAGGTGGAATACTGTTCAGAATCGTCGACCAAATCACGACCTAAAAGTAGCGACACATGACGAATATCGGTGGAACCTTCAAGTATCAAAGTGCCATCTTCCAGACTTTCTGCAGCCGTTTCAAATTCGTCTTCATCCGGGAATTCACCTGCAATCGCTTCAAGTACATCAATCGGCGTCACCACCCCTTCAATTGAACCGTATTCATTCAAAACAATCGCCAATTGTAACGGTGCCTGACGCAACTGTTCCATCACCATCAGCACTTGCGCATTTTCATGCACAATTACCGGTTCACGTAAGTGACCTTTAAAATTCAGCACACCGGTTTCGATGTATTCATTCATCACTTTATGGGTCAGGACCACACCGGCAATATTGTCCAACTCACCATGCGCCACAATTAAACGTGAATGGGTCATGCTCAATAGCTGTTCTTTAATCGCAGCTTCGTCTTCGTCTAAATCAATCCATTCCAGTTCAGGGCGCGGTGTCATCACCGATTTCACCGGTCGTTCAGACAGTCCAAGTACGCCTTGCACCATCACACTGTGATAGGCCCCATTTTGTTCATTAAAGACTTCATCGGCAAATGCACGGGTTGCCAGTACGTCCTCGCTATCATTATTTTGCGATTCCGACTTACCACCGAGCATACGCATCACTGCAGAAGCAGTACGGTAACGCAAGTCCGTCGTCGTCACCATTTTTTCCTGATTACGGCGCATAGTTTGGTTCACAAACTCAACTACCACCGAGAAACCAATTGCAGCGTATAAATAGCCTTTTGGAATATGGTAACCAAAACCTTCAACAATGAGTGAGAAACCAATCATCATCAAGAAGCCCAAACAGAGAATTACCACGGTTGGATGCTTATTGACGAAATCCATCAGCGGTTTCGAGGCCCAAAGCATAATACCGACTGCAATCACCACCGCGATCATCATCACAGAAAGGTCTTTTACCATTCCGACTGCTGTAATCACACTGTCTAGAGAGAAAACTGCATCCAGCACCACAATTTGAACAATTACCATCCAGAAAGCGGCATGCACCGGATTTTCTTCTTTCTGTAGTTGAACTCCTTCAATACGCTCATGCAGTTCCATGGTGCCTTTAAATAAAAGGAATACACCACCAAACAATAGAATCAAATCGCGGCCCGAGAAAGGATGCTCCAGAATATGAAACAGTGGCTGGGTTAAGGTCACCACCCAAGCAATGGATGCGAGTAAAATTAAGCGCATCCCCAAGGCAAGCAGCAACCCGACAATACGACCGGTATTACGCTGTTCCGGCGGAAGTTTTTCTGCCAAAATTGCAATAAAGACCAGATTATCGATACCCAGTACGATTTCTAAAACCACTAAAGTGGCCAACCCAATCCATGCAGATGGATCTGACATCCATTCAAAGATCATTGGATGTTCTCCTGCAAGGGATGAAGGACTGATTTTAGAAGCAGCATATTAAAATCGGTGAATATGCCATGAACCACATTCTGTATAATTTTTGCGGCCGAATTGAGATGTTCAGAGCGAGGACAACCACTACTCATGTTGATTCATTTATTGGAAAACAGATTTTTAGTATAACAAGATGAACTAGAAATTCATCTTTTTTTCAGCGCTCCGTCTACCTTCACCCAACAGGTTTTAACAAATCTTTGCAAAGTCTGTGCATGACCTTAGCGGCTTTGTCATATTTCCGACTTAAGCTAGAGCAAGAAAAAATAAAATGCTATGGTAAAAAATATAATGATGAACAGTGTATTAAAAATGACTCCAAAACATAAAAATCCATCTCCTAAAACCACTCAACCACTTATTGCGCTGTACTGCGGTTCGCGTTCAGGCAACAAGCCGATTTATCAAGAAAAAGCCATTGCACTGGCTCAAGCGCTAGCAGACCTAGATTTTGGACTGGTCTATGGCGGGGCCAGTATTGGCCTGATGGGACAAGTCGCTGACGCGGTCAGACAACGGGGCGGTCAAACGGTCGGGGTGATTCCTGAATTTATGCTGGATTATGAAATTGCGCACAACCAGCTGACTGAATTACATATTGTAGAAAGCATGCATGAACGCAAAGCCATGATGGCAGAACGTGCCAGTGCTTTTGTTGCCCTGCCTGGTGGCTTGGGCACCTTTGAAGAAATTCTGGAAATTGCCACCTGGGGACAATTGAATCAGCATCAAAAACCAATGATGCTGTATAACGTGAATGGCTTTTATGATGCTTTAATTGCCCAACTTGATCATGCGGTCAGTGAAGGCTTTTTACCGCCACAGCATCGGGCGAAACTGATAATTTGTAATCATTCAGACCAGATTTTGAATGCCATTAAAAATCTGGGTGCTCCAAAACATTTTGCCATTTAAAGCCAAAGCCTAAACATAAAAAAGCGAGCCCAGAGCTCGCTTTTTGATTGCCCTGTCTACATTATAAATTTGAAATAAAGTTATAGAACCACGGCAGTGTTGTCGCTAAAACAACACTCATGATTAAACCGACCATCAGCTTCATCGCATCTTTACTGACATTGCGTGAAGTCCGATATTTATTCACTTCAGCCAGATGCATCGACATCGCAAATTCACGACCCGCCAGCAGACCTAGGAACACCCAGGTGGTACTCATTGGAATATTGCTCCACTCTTTGAAGACCAGCAAAATAATGGCGTAAATAAAATCAATGATGGTCGCGGAACGAATATCGGCAACCCCGGTTTTGGTATCGATAATTTTTTGGATCGCACCGCCACGTTGGTAGAAAATCATGCCCAATAGAATGACAAAAACCAAAATTGCGAAAATCAAAAATTCCAGCGGAACCTGACGTGGTACATAGACGAAAATATTGGCCAGATCCTGAATCAGCCATTGGCTCCACAGGAATGCGGTGGATACCCACTGTAAACCAATCCAGATATGGGAGACTTTATGATCTCGGGTTTTACTGAAATAAACCGAAATGCCTTTAATCACAAAACGATAGACAATGATCGCCACTACAAACGCAACGGCATAACCCATCATCGATTTAGTCAGCATTGATCCCAAACTGCTCGGTGAAAAAATGGTCAGGACTAAAAATGTAGTACTGACCGGAATTCCGTATTTGGTCAAAAAAATCAGCAATATAGGTGGAACAATATACAACCAAGTAATTCCACCCTCAGGAAAAGGAATGGTTTCCAGACGACCATAAGAGGCATCACCTACCCCTGAAGCCCACCAGCCATAAAGCAAGACTACGCTTAAAATACTGCTGGTATAGAGCCACAATATCCACCACGGACGATGAGCATTGGATGAAATAAAGGTACCTAAAGTCTGTGGCACATCATTTCCGACAATTGAATACGCGGCCAGACAGAAGCCAACAATCATCAAAATTTCGATTGTCATAACAACAAAACCTTTATCACCAATAAGAAGTAGATATCCAGCGCAGCTGGAAGTGCAGCTAGATTATGACATTTTTATGTCATTTTAATGACATCACGGTGACAAGATTTTGTTACATGCCACAAAAAAGAGCAACTGTGTGCTCTTTTCAAATTATATTTTTTATTTTAAATGAACTTGATAAATTGCAGTCGAACCACTCACTTCATTACCCACAACCAACAAAGGCTGACCATTCGGCGAGTCTTTTGCGGCAATGAAAATTAGACCTTCAGGACCTAAATCTCCTTGTTTGGTCATATCCGTTTGACTAACATCCCGGTCATTAAAATACTGTACAAATTTGGCTTGCTGCGGTTGGCTAATGTCATACACCATAATACCGCTGGCACGCTCCAGTCCAATAAATGCAAAAGTCTTTTTGCCAATTTGACCGATTGTAATGCCTTCAGGCTCTAGTCCTTTATTGTCGCTACGATCATCAAATTTAAAGGCTTCGTGATTGCTGTTAAATTGGTTCGGAAACAATTCCGCAATTTTACGTTCAAATTCACTGCCAGAATCCCAGATAATTTGACGACTTTCAGGATCGACAATGCTGAATGAACGACCACCATAGGTATACAGTTTGTCATAAACCAACTTGCCGTCTTCAAGTACGGGTTGTCCAGAAGCATCACGTTTAAAGCCTTGTGTCCAGCTAATGGTCAAGCGCCCAATCTGCGAGTCTTTAATTAAGTTATCCGCACAGACCTCGGTCGCATTGTCAGTGACACACGGCTTAAATACCGTTGGATCTAATTTCGCACCGCTCACCCCTGGTCCCAAATGGCGTAAATGCGCTGCATAATCACCTTTTAAATCAAAACCCGCCTTTTTGAATAAATGCTTCACGCGAATTTCTTCGGCATACCCTTGGGTTAAATCATCGCCAGTGAAGTAAAGAGATTCATCTTTGAGCCATTCACGGGCATCGCCTTCATTGGCGGTCACCAAATAGCTTTTACCCTTCACCTGATAATGCGCAATCGCATCTGGCATATACATGCCATACAACCCAGGCCATGATTTGATGTTGATCATACCGGCATCTTTGGCACAGCTCGCTATTAATTGCCCTTGGCTATCTGTTACACCCACTACGCAGTCCCGGTCGCTGCCATCTAAAGCATTTTCAGGCAAGCCATAATCTTTACTACCCATTGGAAAAATATTAACAAATTTATCTTTGACCAAATCTAAAACCGCAATGGCATTATTTTCCTGCAAGCTAACCCATGCTGTTTTGCCGTCTTGACTCACCGCAATATATTCTGGCTCTAAGTCCTGTGCTACGCTTGTGGTTTGCAGACCTTTGCTTGCGACTTCTGCATAATGCTCGGTTGCAGGACCAAAAATCCTTACGCCTGCATCAAGCAGACTTTGTTTCCGGGTATTCCACGCTTGGAAATTGGCTGATTTTACTGTTGGCTTGATGATGTCTTTGATATTAATAATACTCACAGAACCTTCAGGATCTACTGCATAGCCTTCATTCGGTTCACCTTCATTTGCCACCAAAACCTTCTTGCTGTCTGGTGTAAACACCAACATATCCGGCAATGCCCCAACCTCAACCTGGCTAATAAAAGTTAAATCTTTGGCATTAAAGAAAGCGACGATACCATTGTCCGTTTTATTCTTGGCTTGAACGGCTAAAGCGACAATGCCCTGATGCACTGCAACGCTATTCACTTCTGATTCTGCCAAATATGCGCGTGCAGATAATTCCCCAAGATATACAGGGTTTTCAGGCTGTGTCATATCTAGCACATCAACCATACCCTTTTTGGCATTCACTACAAATAGACGTTTGCTCGCAGCATCAAAAGCTGGAATTTCTGCCGCACTTGCCCCAAAGATGCCTGATTCATAACGACCAATTTTGACTAATTCAATACTTTCGGGTGTAGTTTCTTCCACTCCTGGCGGTATAGTCACCTGCGTTTCGTCCTGACTATCGTTACACGCCACCAACCCCACTGAAAGCATGGCCAACACCAATGCTGAAAACTGTATTTTCATGTTTTACTTCATCATTTATAAGAATGTGACCAATTTATAAACATGCTGTTGCAGTGGCATGAATCTTTGATTGCAGTTTGATTGCAATCCCACCCTTCCTAATTGTGAAAAGCTTTTACTACATCAGCATTGAATTATTCCTTTAAACTGTATAAAAATCTCAGCCTTACAAAAATTATGAACGCCACGCCATCGCATCAAGCCTTACAACCTGAGTTTAGACTGTTGGTCTTTTTAGTGTCTATTGGTTTTTTTATGCAAGGTTTGGACACCACCATCGTCAATACTGCTCTTCCCGCAATGGCGGTAAGTTTAGGTGAAGATCCCCTCCAGATGCATAGTGTCGTGGTGGCTTATGTACTTTCCGTGGCTGCCTGTATTCCACTCAGTGGCTGGCTTGCAGACCGATTTGGTGTACGCAATACCTACTTTAGCGCAATTATTATCTTTACCTTGGCATCATTAGGGTGTGGACTGGCCAACAGCTTAAATGAACTGCTGGCATATCGGGTTATTCAAGGGATTGGCGGGGCATTATTGCTACCTGTCGGTCGTTTGGCCATGCTCAAGGTCATTCCGCGCACCCAATTTTTATCGGCCATGAGCTTAATGAGCCTTGCCGGACTAATGGGTCCACTCATCGGCCCAACACTGGGTGGATGGATGGTAGAAGTGGCTACCTGGCACTGGATCTTTTTAATTAATATCCCAATGGGTCTTTTAGGTTGTTTGATCACAGTTAAAGCCATGCCAAATGTAACAGAACCGACTGTTAAATCATTCGATTTTTCCGGGTTTATATTGTTGGTGATCGCCATGGTCGGTGTTTCAATGGGGATTGAAAACTTTGCCAGTCCACACCTGTCTTTATGGTGGAGTGGTGGATTAATCACTGCGGGTTTAATGGCAGCGGCCATTTACGCTTATCATGCCCATAGTCATCAAAATGCACTATTCCGCAGTAAATTGTTTAGTAATCAAATTTATGCCATTGGGATTGTGGGTAATTTCTTTGCCCGCTTAGGTGGCAATGCCATGCCTTTTTTAATCCCCTTGATGTTGCAAGTCGCATTTGGTTTTGAGCCATTTATAACGGGTCTGTTAATGATTCCGACCGTGCTGGGTTCTCTGGCCTCCAAGCCAATTATCCGTCAAATCATTCAGCGCTTCGGCTACCGTAAAGTGTTGCTGGTCAATACCGTATTGGTCGGCGCGTGTATTGCCAGCTTTGCCCTCACTACGGCGGACACACCTCTCTGGTTGCGCACTTTGCACTTTTTTATCTTTGGCATGCTAAATTCTCTGCAATTTGTATCCATGAATACCCTGACTTTGAAAGATTTACCGCAACAGGATGCCAGTAGTGGCAATAGCTTCTTGTCGATGATCATGATGGTATCGATGAGTATTGGCGTGGCTTTGGCAGGAACCTTGGTTAATGTTTTCACAGCCTATTATGGCACCGACCATATCACTACCGCATTCCATAGCACCTTAATTTTACTGGGCTGTATTAATATCATTACTGCCTGTATTTTCTCACGAATTCCGCGTAACACGCCTGTTTAAATGAATTGAAGAAACAACGTGATCTGAAGCTTTAGATCGCGTTATCATGTGCTCGATCAGTCATCCCTAAATTATGTATGCCTAAAAAACCAGTAGCTCCAAACAGCCATAAAAAACTTTACGCTTCTTGCGCAGGTTTAGTGCTGATTTGTCTCGCAATCGTACTGTATATTTTTGTGTTGCATCATAATCCTGCTTCGGCACAAGAATATCCGGTCAAAGGTTTTGATGTGTCACATCATCAAGGCGATATTCAATGGAAACAGATTTCCCCGAAAAGCTATCAATTTGTCTATCTAAAAGCCACTGAAGGGGGAGATTTTAAAGATCGGAAATTTCAGGACTATTGGCTGCAAGCACGTGAACATGGTTTGAGGGTCGGTGCCTATCATTTTTATCGTTTATGCCGGGATGGGGAAGTTCAGGCGCAAAATTTTATTGAAACCGTGCCCAATAAAATTGATGCCTTACCACCGGTGATTGATCTGGAATATGACAGTAACTGCATCAACACCTACACCAAAGAACAATTACTGAAAGAAATTCAGGTCATGCATGATCGCTTGTATCAGCATTATGGCAAGCAACCTATTTTCTATATTTCCAAGTCGTTTTACAATATTATTTTGGCGGGGGAATTTTCTAAAACGCCGTTGTGGGTACGTGAATATCAGGGCAAACCGGATTTAAAAGGCAACCCCAAATGGCTGTTCTGGCAGCATACCAATCAGGGCACCATTAAGGGCATTCCCAGAGTTGTCGACTTAAATGTGTTTAATGGTAATGAGTCAGACTGGATCAACTTTTTACAACGCAATGGCATCAACCCATTAAAAAATGTTGAAAACTTACCGAAAAAAATAACAAAATAATTCCACATCATTCATCAGAATAAAAATAATAACCCACTACCAACCAGGAAAATTATATCGATTAAAAAAAGACTGTGGGTTTCATTGGGACTGGTCATTCTGTGTTTGGTGGCTGGCATCGTTTTTTTATTGCAACCTTCCGGTCAAATGTCTAATTTTCAAAAATAACAATATCAGCCACCTGAAAAGTCTTCTGCATCTTCAACGCTTAAGGTTAAATTCTTTGGTGTTTCGACGCTGCTTTTTGATGATGGCAAAACTCAGATTTTGATTGATGGATTCTTTAGCCGTCCTTCCCTGTCTCAAGTCCTGTTTCAGAAAATTCAAAGTCAGCCTGAACTCATCCGGCAGATGATTCAGCAACAGCATTTACAGCGGACTCAAGCCATTTTCGTCACTCATTCACATTATGATCATGCGCTGGATATTGGCGAACTTGCAAGACAGCTTCCGCATACTAAAATTATTGGTTCAAACAGCAGTCTTAATATTGCCCGTGGCGGACATGTTACAGAACAGCAACTCATTCAGGTTCAACCCTTGCATGCCCTAAGCTTTGGTGAATTCAAAGCTACTGCAATTGCTTCACAACATACCTCGCCCACTGCCGTGAACAATGACTTAGGTGAGGAGATTTCTCAACCGCTGCAACTTCCTGCGCGTTTTTCTCAATTTAAGGAAGGACATAGCTTTGATTATTTAATTGAACATCAAGGTCATAAAATTTTAGTCAAAGCCAGTACCGGGGCTGTTCCCGATCAACTGAAAAATTTAAAGGTCGATACTTTATTTCTAGGCATTGCCCAGTTATCACGCCAATCGAAAGAATTTCAGCAAAACTATCTCGATCAAACCCTCAGAACCTTAAAACCTAAAGTGGTGATACCAATTCATTGGGACAACTTTTTCCAAGCCGGGAATCAGCCTCTGGAGTTTTTGCCTTATCTGGCCGATAACACCGAGCAAAGCTTAAAGATTCTAATTCAGGCGGCTGAACAGCAAAAAACACAAATCATTTTACTCAGTCAGCCTGTGTCGTATCCGCTTGATCACACGCTATAATCTCCTCAAAGAAGATGAGATACTGAGAGCATGGGCATTAGAGGCAGAGTTTAAGGCTGCATGAGAAAAATCATTCACATCGACATGGATGCCTTTTATGCATCCGTGGAACTCAAAGAACGACCCGATCTAAAGCACTTACCTGTGGTGGTTTCCTCACACCATCCACGCGCTGTGGTTTATGCTGCCTCCTATCCTGCACGTGAGTTTGGCCTCCGCTCTGCCATGCCGATGTCACAAGCCAAAAAACACTGTCCTCAAGTGATCGTCATTGAGCCGAATTTTGAAAAATATCGTGCGATTTCAAATCAGATTCATCAGATTTTTCAGCGTTATACATCGCTTATTGAACCGCTGTCTTTAGATGAAGCCTATTTGGATGTTACCGATAATTTACAGAACATTCCTAGTGCCACAGAAGTTGCCATGCGGATAAGAGAAGATATTTTTCAAGTCACTGGTTTAACAGCATCGGCTGGTGTCGCTCCAAATAAGTTTTTAGCTAAAATTGCTTCGGACTGGCATAAACCGAATGGCATCTGTGTGATTAAACCCTCACAGGTGCAAACCTTTATTCAACATTTGCCGCTGAAAAAAATTCCCGGTGTCGGTAAAGTCACCCAAGAAAAACTCAAAAATCTGCAATTGGAAACCTTGGGCGATTTACAGCACATTGAAGAAGGGGTGCTAATTCAGCATTTTGGAAAATACGGTAGACAACTTTTCCTGTATGCCCAAGGGATTGATGAGCGACCGGTGCAAGCTGAACGGGAACGCCAGCAAATCTCTAAAGAAACTACCTTTGATAATGATCTGACTTTAACCCAATGCCAGAATTATTGGTTCGAACTGATGAAGCAAGTTTGGATGAATTTAGAGAAAAAACAACTCTGTGCACGTGGTGTTTCTGCCAAACTCAAACTTAAAAATTTTCAGGTTCTACAACACAGCAAAAGCTTTAAACAACCCTTGGAAAATCAAGAGCAACTTGAAGATGTACTTCAGCAATTGCTCAACGAAATGCAGATTCCTGAACATTTTCAATTCCGCTTAATTGGCGTGGGGGTTTACCAGCTTTCCGACCAACTGGATCAGCCTCAGCTTTCACTCTGGTAAGTATTTGAGTGCTTTTTAATCAAAAGAATAAAATTAGGTCAATTGATTACACACGAATTGTATTTTTGCGGTACTCTATTGGCGCGATGCATTTATCCATGTAGCCGCTGAGATGCTAGAAATCACCTTTACTTTTAGCATGCTGTCCTGTGATTGGCGTGACGATCAAATCCGAATATTACAGGGCAACTCTTGTAAACCATGGAATCCTCTCCTGCATGTCTTATGCGAATATTCCAGTAAATCTTCAAGTATAATAACTCGGTTAAGCCACTCTAAATAATTTCATTGGTACTGTTATTGATGGGGTAAAATTTTTACTGTCTGGCATTTTTACTCTACTCATTTTTAAAAACCATTTATCCCCGTATTGATTGCAATACAAGTATGTTGTTTATCGTCCTTTTACACCAAAAATCTAGGATTAATCTCATGACTGTTCAACGTTTACATGTTTCTAAACGCTTCTCTGAAATTGCGATTTCAGGCAATCTGGTGCATCTTGCAGGTCAACTAGCTTCGGACTTTAATTTAGATATTAAGGGACAAACTCAACAGACTCTGGATATTATTGATCAATTTCTTGAAGATGCCGGTACGGACAAAAGCCAGATTCTGTCAGTCACCATTTATTTGAAAGATATTGAAAAAGATTATGCTGCTTTTAATGAGATCTGGGATATGTGGGTTGCCGATATTGAAGCTCTCCCCCGCACCTGCGTTGAAGCGAAGTTGTATGATCCACGTGTTCTGGTTGAGCTGACTGTCACTGCTGTTCGTGCGGCGAATTAAAGCAAAAAATAAACAAGCATGAAAGTATAGGCATTCATGCTTGTTGTTATTAACCCAAGATGCGAATTTTTTTCCGTTCCAACTCAGGATAAAAACTATACTTTTTTGGGGTAATTTCAGCCTGTATATCTAATAAATTATGAGTGGATTTTTCAAGCAGGAAATCTTGTCTCAACTGATAATATTCAGGTACATCTTCATAACGAATCACACGATATCCCGCCATAGCCAATAACGCATCCTGATATTGGGAATTCTGCTGACGTTTTAATATCATGGGATCATCTAGTGCAATAATGGCAGTCACTTGATGATGTTCATCAAGCACAACAAAATCTGCCACCATATTACGATATTTATGACGGGTACGAGAGTATTTGGTGGTCAATAACGCATCAAATGAAACATGGGCCAACACCGTACTCTGTGGCAATATCCCCTTGAGTCGGGTATAGGTGAGTTGTTCATTAATATTAAAAATAGCCCTTTGCTTTAAAGCACTATCTTGCTGTTTGGTGCCGCTTTCCAGACTTTTCCAAGCCATTATCAGCACACACAATAGGAGTAAACTCCCAATCAAAATATAAACCATCATCCTCTTAGTCCTTTAAATTTTTTATAATCTTTCCGGTGTCACACCGATTGTTATGAAAGTTAGTATACAGCTAGTATTTTTATAAATATTCTAAGCAAACAAACTTCATTTAATGATGACAAAATCATTATAAAAACTGACAAAAAATTGCAGTTCTTTTATTTGCCTCGTAACTGCCTAAATAAATCCTTCATTAGACACTGAAATAGGGTATATCAAGGTTTATCACAGATGCAACTATACTTTTAGCTATTGTCCTACAATTCCGACGAGCAACTTAATTACTGTTATTTTTTAATGGATTATAAAAAAGAACGCTTAAGCGTTCTTTTTTATTTTTTAAATCAAGCTTTCGATTTCGGCTTAGACTTACCTTTTACTTTAGGCCCACCAAACGGTTTTTTAGCATCACCTGTTTCTCGTGGAGGCAAACCGGTATGCTGAGTCAAAATCTGACCTTTTTCAGGACGTTTTTTGGTGTTTGACGGACGTGATGGATTCGCTGCTGAATGATTACGAGCAGCATTATCACCGCTACGTTTTTGCGAATCACCGGCAACAGTCGAATTTTTCTTACGTGCCGATTGATACTGACCTTCAGTGCCTACAGGCTGATAGGTCGGAATCAAATGCTGTTTCGAGTTACCAATCAGGTCAGAACGACCCATTTCTTTTAATGCTTCACGCAGCAAGGGCCAGTTATTCGAATCATGGTAACGCAAGAATGCTTTATGCAAACGACGACGCTTATCCCCTTTCACAATGTCCACATTTTCAGTATAACGCGCCACTTTCGCCAACGGGTTTTTACCCGTGTGGTACATTGTGGTTGCTGTTGCCATTGGTGAAGGATAGAAATTCTGTACCTGATCGGCACGGAAACCGTTTTTCTTCAACCAAATCGCTAAGTTCATCATGTCATAATCGGTAGTACCCGGATGTGCCGCGATGAAATAAGGAATTAAGTATTGTTCTTTACCTGCTTCCTTGCTGAAACGGTCAAACATTTGCTTGAAGCGATCATAAGTACCTATACCTGGTTTCATCATCTTCGACAATGGACCTTTTTCAGTATGTTCCGGTGCAATTTTCAGATAACCACCGACATGATGCTGAACCAGTTCTTTCACATATTCAGGGTTCAATACAGCCAGGTCATAACGCAAACCTGAACTAATCAGAATCTTTTTAATGCCTTTTAGTTCACGTGCCTTACGATATAACTGCGTCAACGGTGCATGATCGGTATGTAAGTTTTGACAAACACCCGGAAATACACACGATGGTTTACGACAGTTTTTCTCAATTTCAGGATCTTTACACTGCAAACGATACATATTCGCAGTCGGCCCACCTAAATCAGAGATAATTCCAGTAAAGCCAGGTGCTGTATCACGAATTTTTTCAACTTCACGCAGAATCGATTCTTCAGAACGGTTTTGGATAATACGACCTTCATGTTCAGTAATTGAACAGAAAGTACACCCGCCAAAACAGCCACGCATAATGTTCACAGAGAACTTGATCATGTCAAATGCGGGGAAACGTGCCTCACCATAAACTGGATGAGGCAAACGTGCATACGGCAAGTCAAACACATAATCCATTTCTTCGGTGGTTAATGGAATTGGGGGCGCATTTAACCAAACATCACGCTCACCATGCTTTTGTACCATGGCACGGGCATTACCGGGATTGGTTTCCAAATGCAAAATACGGTTGGCATGTGCATACAGAACCGGATCACTGGCGACTTCTTCAAATGCAGGCAAACGAATCACAGCCAGTTCACGTGGCGGTAATTTATGTTTAATGGCTTTTGATGGTGCCGCTTGAAGCTGAACAATTTGCGTATCGGCATCCAGATTATCCCCTTCGCGGATAATTGGATTGGCAACCAGTTCTTTTTGGAAATTTTGATATTGAGTTAAAGAATTACCTTTATCTTTTTCTATTTCACAGCCGTCTAAATCTTCAGTCATCACATACGGATTGATGATCGGATCGACACGTCCAATGCTATCCACATCATTAGATGCAATTTCGACAAACTTGGCTTTAGAGGCACGATTATGTTTGTTGACAATAAATGCTGTACCACGAACATCGGTAATTTCGTGAATTTTTTCACCTTTGGCCAAACGGTGCATAACTTCAGTAATCGAGCGTTCGCCATTACCGTACATCAATAAATCGGCTTTTGAATCCATCAATACCGAGCGACGGACTTTATCTGACCAGTAATCATAATGGGCAATACGACGTAAGGATGCTTCAATCCCCCCCAAGAGTACGGGTACGTCAGGAAATGCTTCACGGCAACGCTGACAATACACAGTTGCTGCACGGTCTGGGCGTTTGTTTGGCTGATTGTCTGGTGAATAAGCATCATCGGAACGGATTTTACGGTCCGCCGTATAACGGTTGATCATGGAATCCATATTGCCTGCGGTCACGCCCCAAGCAATGGTCGGTTTACCTAATACACGAAATGCCTCAGGATCAGTCCAATCGGGCTGAGCAATAATTCCCACACGAAAGCCTTGTGCTTCAAGAGTACGTCCAATAATGCCTGAACAGAAAGATGGGTGGTCAATATAGGCATCGCCACAAACTAAAATAAAGTCACAGGCATCCCAGCCGAGTAGATCCATTTCCTCGCGTGACATCGGCAAAAATGGTGCGGGTTCAAAACAAGACGCCCAATATTTGTCGTAATCAAACAACGCGGTCGGCGCTGTCTGTGCGGTATAAGCTGTAGACATGGCTAGCAAATTCTCGGCTGGCAGATGAAAGATCTTAAAATGAGATCAAAGATGAAAGCCGATCATTTTACCATGAATTCCGCTCACATTCCTGATTAAAAAATATACAAAAACAGTAGTTTAAATTTTTAATAATTTGCCGTTTATAAAAATGGTCGACGATGAAGCCAGACCGAAAAATAAACCTGACATCAGCACACAACAATAAACCACATTAAACCGTTGCCGCCCTAGTTTCTTCACATCAGCCCCACTAATATGCCCCAAAGCACTAAATCCCATAGAGTAACTAAACAGATAAAGCGAAGAAACCGCTGCACGATATTTGTAAGGATTGCGTGGAGATCCAACTTGAGGTGGAATATGCAGCAAAAAAGGAGAAGGTAAATAAAGTCAGTCCAATCGAAAGGATCAGCATCAGCCATAAACTGAGCAGCTTAGTCATTAACATTACAGAAAATACTTTATTTTGCCCAAACTTCATGCACCAACCTGCTGCAAGAGATGAACCATAAAATTTATTAATGTAAGCAATTGAAATAAAATAAACTTATTTTTTTCTAGTTCAAAGAGCCTCTGCAATACGGGATAACTCATATAGTTAAATACTGTGACAACTAAAAGTAACAGTAATAATTAAATCAAGTAAGCCAATAATCAAAATTACCGTTTGCCAAAAAATAAAATCTACTAAAATCCTAGCAATAACACGACCATCAATACTGCCAAGAGCAACACCTAAAATATAATGGCATGGCAACCTATAACAAGAAGTAAGCAGCTGCGAATCAATAGGCTTGCATCCAAAACAGTGCCCAAACCATCATTGGTTTATAACCAAATCGATCTGAAATTAAGCCTTTAAACAATAATCCTATTGCAAGGGTCACAGTAGAAAAGGATAAAGAGAAACTGTTATGTGTCGGAGAGACAGCAAAGAATTTTGCAAATATCGGCATCATCGGTTGCATAAAATCCAACAATGAAAAAGAGTAAAATGCTGCTGAAAATAATGAGAGAGAAATGGCTTGGAATCATATTCAATACAAGTGAGCTCAAAATTTGAATCAAATATAAGAACTCTGTATGCCGAATGGGCATATTTCTATGTTCAATGTCTATAGCTGAAATAAAACAATGCTTGTAGTATTTATTTTAAGCATAAAAAAAGCCCCGCTATTGAGCGGGGCTTTTGGAATAATGAGCTGGCGATGACTTACTCTCACATGGGTAACCC
>NZ_JBYMDJ010000011.1:0-100701 GCF_057766365.1 Acinetobacter sp. GG23 | reverse complement strand
CACTTATGGCCGTCTAGACATATACGCGTTTTTGTCATATCCGAGCTATTGCAGACAATGTAAGGTGAAGAAGAGGCGTCAAGATTTAAAAATTGGGGATGTGACGGTTACATCTGACTACATGAATCCGAATTAGGCAGACTGTTGAAGACAAACGATAGCTCATTTACCATTCTTATGATTCTAATTACAGCCTTTATAGTTATCTTCGGATCACCTTAGATCTGAAGAAACGAGGGGGAAACTGCGTAAAAAATCGTGTAAAACCACTAAAAAATGTATTGCCCCGGTCCAAGGATATAAGAAGCACAGAAGATATTTTAGTATTCATCCTCAGCCGGTTACGCCAATTCATGTAAATCAAAAGTTTGTTGTGAACACCCCCTAGATACTTCCGGGGTGAATGATTTAACTTACATTCGTATTTTGCAAAGCTGGTTATATTTGGCTGTAGTTCTTGATCTATATTTGAGAAAAGTCATCGGTTGGTCATGAAACCTACGTTTACCAAGGATATTATTTCGGATGCACTTTTTATGGCGGGATGGAGACGTAGGCCCAATGAACCTAGATCATACATTCGGACCAAGGCTCGATACAGCAGGGGAGACTAGCAAAAATTCTGTCAGAAACATGACTTGGTGCCGAGTATAAGCCGTAGAAGCAACTGTTGGGACAATGTTGTTTCTAAATCTTTTTTTTAGCAGCTTAAAGAAGGAAAAAATTAAAAATAGGATCTATAAAACACAAGAAATGCCCCGTGCAAATGTGTTTGATTACATCAAGATGTTTTACAATCGAATCAACAGCTATTCATCTATGGTATATGTCCTTCCAAAATGAGGCTATCTCATCTCTAGAGTACTGTAAGTAAACCAGTAACTATTTTTGACTCCTATATTTTGGTTTATAACCAACATTTAATAGATGAGAAAAATATTTTTTAACATTCTCTTGATCGGTTAATTCGGCTTCGATTCTGTCCTGAAAATCTTCTTGTGTTTCGCCTATTTTTCCAAAATCACGTCCAAAATCTGAATTATTATCAATATCGCAAAGTTTTTGTGCAAAATATGAAATCTGTTTTGCTGTTAATTTATATAAATTTTCAGGAACTTTATCCCCGAGTCTTAGAACCGTATCTTTTTCAAAAAAAGAAAACTCTATATCAGTAATAGTCCTACCTTCTTTTTTCTGGGTATAAGTAACTTCAATATCAGTAAATTTATTGATTTGTTCTATAGCCACCTTTAGAACGCGCTTTTTAAAATCTCCCATTTGAGAGTATTCATCTTCTAGCAAGCCTAATTTTTCTCTAAGATCTGCAATAGGGACATACAGCTTACCTGTGGATCTCCAACGTATTAAAAGCTCGTACAATCGAATTGAGTACACACTAGTAAGTTGCGAAATTTGCTTAAGTTCATATCTAGTAAATTTTTCTTCAAGCTTAATGAAAAGAGGGAGGATATCAGGAGCAAATATCAACTGTACACAAGCAGCCTCTTTAACATACCCTACTTTAGTTACCCATCGACTTTTATAAACACCTTTTTTCCCTGTAATAGGATCTATCGCTTTATAATTAAGTCTACGTTCAAACAAATTATCACATGCTGCTTGTAATGCTTCGTATGCTGATTGTCGACCAAGTTTGAACTGTTTCATATATTCCGAGGCATGAATCGTTAGCATAGTATCAGCCGTCAATTCTGTCTCAATCTCACGGGCGGCAAGAATTGCTATTAAAATTAATCTTTGTTCTGAAAGATTTAGTGCATATGAAGCTTCAATTAAATTATTATCTTTATAAATTACATTACCCATATGTCAGTACTAAAATTTTTGATTAACCATACATGGACAATACTACTTAACGTCCACAAATGGAAGTATTTTTTTTATGGAAGGAATCTGTCCACTTATGGAAGGAATCTGTCCACTCATATAAAGGAATTTGTCCATTTATATAAAGGAATTTGTCCACTTATTGGTAGGAATTTGTCCACTTATTGGTAGGAATTTGTCCATTTTAATTCTTTGTATCCCAATTATATCAATAGTTACAGAGGATATATAAAATATAAATTTAAAAAATAATATATAAAATAATAAAAAAGAATTACTTGTGGATAACTTTTTAATTAAATGTTTGTCTCGATAGTTGATTTTTATATGAAATCAATTTACATTACTTAAATTATTAAACTTACGTAACTTACATAAAATATGATTATATTAGTTGGTGGTGAAAAAGGTGGTGCTGGAAAAAGCTGCTTATCTCAAAATATAGCAGTATACCTTCAAACAAAAAACAGAGATGTTCTTTTATTAGATGCGGATCCTCAAGGAACAACAACTGATTGGATAAAAGAACGTGATGAGAATGATGATTTAAAAGATATTCCTTCAGTTCAAGCTTCAGGTAACATCCGTTCAGTTCTTAAAGATCTGCAAGGTAGATATCAAGACATTGTAATTGATGCTGGTGGGCAAGATTCTGAAGCTTTACGTTCTGCAATGACAATTGCTACTCATATGTTATTGCCTTTTAGACCAAAGCGTAGGGATTTAAAAACATTAGCACATATGGAACAAGTTTTAAAATTAGCGAAAACAGTCAATCCAGATCTGAATGCAAGAGCAATTATTACACAATGTCCGACGTTACCATCACAAGTTCAAAGAATTTTAGATGCGAAAGATGCATGTAAATCATTTGGTATAAATGCGTTAAATGCAATTACGACTAATAGAAATGTATATGATGATGCTGATGAAAATGGCCTTTCTGTTTTTGAAGTAAATAGTGATCCAAAAGCAAAAGCAGAAATTAAAAATATTGCTAGTGAATTTTTAGGAATTTAATCATGGCTGGATTAAACGGTTTAAAAAAGAAAGTTGAAATATCTCCGGAAGAAAAGTTAGCGGAAGTATTCATATCTGGGGCTGAAAAAAGGGTAAGAGCTTTAGAAACCAAGGAGAAAAAATTTGTTAGATGTACATTTTCTTTGAATGAGGAAGTTAATCAGTTAATTGATGAACTGGTAGTTAAAAGTCAAAATGCACGTGTTAGCAGATCAAGTATTGTAAGAATCGCATTAGAAAATTTGGCTTTAAAAAGTCCAGAGGAAATGAAGGAAATCGTTAATCAACAACTTTCGCAATAACTTATTTAAGTTACGTAACTTATGTTGGTTGCGTAACTTTTTTTAAACCAATGCTTCCAAAAGTATTTTCGTAGATTAGAGTCTGTTGACATTTTATAATGGCAACCAGATAAAAATACAGGCTTCCAGCTGGGCCTTGGACTTTATATTTCTTCAGTAAGCATTTGATCTAATGTTCTGAAATATGGAGTAGCTGAGCAGCAGGACGTTGAATTTCTTTATCCAACATAGTGATCAGCATTTATATTTTATATCCAGCCCATAGAGATAAATACCATCATAAACCAGACATTTTTATTGGTGAGAATATAGACACTTTAAATGGGCTCTAATAATTCGATATACCATTTAAAATGTCCGCTTTTAGAATATGCACTTTTGCGATTCTCTTAGTAGACGGTTTGATATGTTCGTATCTATGTCGCATAAGGAACTTAAACGATTATCAGTCTTGCGGGAAATCTGTGATCAACACGTAACTCAAGCCCAAGCTACTCCGCTACTGTATATTTCACAATGTAAGATCGGCGTTCATTGCAAAAAATATAAAGCTCAAAGCCCAGCTACATTAGCCCATACCGGTCGTGTCAAACTATCAATTCCAAACTCCGTCTCTGACAAACTCATTACGGTTCATAATCGTAGTTTAATAAATTTTTAACAATCTAGGCCTTAGATTATATTTAATATTTATTAAATAATGTCTTCTGCCATTTGTAGAGCCTTCTGCATCCAGCTTACAAGATGCGCTTTGCGCAATCGCTTAAATTCTTGCTCAGTCAGACGACTTTTAATTTGATCAATGACTTTGTTATTGACTAGATTTTTACCCAGGTAGGACATGGCTGAAATAGCCAGCCCAGCTCTAGTACCTGAAAATTGAAGTAACTTGGCATCATTCGTGTGCACGAAATATACTCTAGTCCCGGAAATTTCCATTTCTCTGGTTGTACCACTGGTATGAAATACTCGATGCATAGGCACTTGAGTACTTAAACCCAACCGGTTTGCTGCTGCTCCTCCATGTAATTGGATGATTTCCTTATTCTTAATGCTAATAACTTGGATAACCTTGTTAACATCTGGCGGAATCTGCTTGCCCTTTAAAAATTTGCTTATTTCCGGTTTGTAATAAATTCCGTTTTGTACACGCTGAAGAAGACCTTGCTCAACCATCCGGGATAAGCAGCGTTGAATGGTCTGGCGTGAACTAGTCTCCACTTTAATATCGTTGATGGTAAAAACACCTCCACGTTTAATTTTTCCAATTTGATGTTTTACATTTTTAGTAATTGTCGTGTGTACTTGAGCTACATTTTTCATAACATTCTCAAATTTATATATTAAAATAGTACAATAGTTTCAGACAAATAAATATTGATTAACTTATAGTTTTTTAGACAAAAAAATACATATGCTATAGAGAAGATAATTCATGAAATTAAGGATTTGTATTATTGTCAATACTGTTGAGTGCGGTCAGTACCAAGCTATTTGTAAAATTGCACAAAGTTGTAAGATTTAAACCCAAGAGTACCTCTGATAGAGAGTTATTTTTGAAAATTAAAAAAGTTCAAAAGCATCGCCATGCGTAGCGACAAAACGGATTGGTGTTTTGCCGCCATGATCTATCTTTGTGCTCGCATCATTAACTCTGGTTAATTCTCAACAGACCCTAGAAGGGGGGTGCTGGTGACGAGAAGTTGTTTGATCGTAAATTTCATCTTATTTTCCTTCTTAACTTGATGGGTCATCGACTTTAAACCAGTAGGAATATTCCTCAGCTTTTCCATCGACCAGGACATTCATAATTTTGACATCATAAGTCACGTTATATTGCATTGAACTAAAATGAAATTGCAGGTTATTGGCAACCAGACCGTAGTTGGTATTGTCATACTGGAGGTTACTAACTGACTGGATTTGCTGATTATCTCGTCTGACTACCGTCAGCTTGGCCTCAGAAAAGTCTACCTTATTGTTGGCGTAGGCATTCTGTGGATTAACTAAAATTGAGAGGGATAAGGGTTCACTTTTTAGAAAGAATTTCTTGGGATAATCATGATACGGATAGGCAATAACACCTTTTTCTACTGTCGTGGTTAATTTTTGCGATTCAAACGGATAAACAGTTTTCATGGCAGCCCCCACGATCGTAGGAAAGCTTTTGGCATCGGTATTTGATACTTCCCCATAGGATGCTTTTGTCAGAAACGGACTTAAGATATACCGTCGATGTCCAATACTGGGTGAGTTCTTTTCTATCAACCAGTTAGCCAGATGCTGATCAGCGCCATATTTTTCTAGATTCTCGTAGGCCTGAATAAAATTCAAGTTAGATGTTGAAGCCCCCTGAAGACCAATATCACTAAAGCAGGTCCAACTTGTATCCGGGTAATGTGAGGTCTTTTCATTTACAGCCAAGAGCATGGATGCTTGTATCATCTGGTCTTCATGGGCATAGTCGTATTCAACTTTAGGAAGTTCATGTAATGCACGAATTTCATTCAGCGTATTGATGAAGAGCTGACGATCAGCCTCACTCGGTCTACCTGCCTGGCAGGCATTTAAGTCTTTATTACTTTCTGCATCAGCATCAATGACATCAACAGTCATGCTGGTACTCAATGGCAGAATTTGTGTTGTTCCAGCCTGAGTCAGTGTCAACCTACATTTGCCTAACTCAAGGGCTTTTAATTCGCCACTTTCAAATTTGCAAATATCTGGACGATCACTGCTGAAACTGAGCGTGAGGTCTTGATCCGTCTTGAGTCTGAGCTGGTAAGCCTGACCTTTTATAAATCGCTTAATCTGTAAAGGCTGGAGGGTTTGTACGGTCTTGTTCTTGCATTCACCCTCTTGCAGATATTGGGTTTCTGAACAGGTGACTGGTTTGGGTGGGGTATTTTCATTGTTTGAGTCATCTGCTCCACTGTTATTCGATGAACTAGAATTTCCACCCGAACCACCGCCCCCACATCCCAGCGTTATGATACTTATTGCCAGCATCAATACAGATGGCATCAACTTTTTTGAATTCATCATGATTTTACTACCTGTTATAAGTGTTATTGATAATGATCAGCCGATAGAAGTTGGCGGATTTCACTGGCCATTTTTGGGCTACGCCAAGGAAACAGCACTTTGAGGCAATAATTGGGCTTGAATTGATCACGTGTTCCAATATTGATTTGGTATTCTCTTTTAATTGGACTTCTATGTTCATGATGATTGACGTGGGTTCCCATCATAGGGTTACTGATCACCGTGGTGGAATAAGACACTTTATCTTCAACCAAGTTGAAGTGCCCAACCGAGGTAATATAGTCAAATGGATATTTCACTAAACGTTGATCTGGCTCATCAAACAGGATGATGGTTTTAGTCTGACTGTTAATCCAAACACCACGATTTTGATAATTAAAGCTTTCACCTTGACCTTTAAGTTGTTCAGTCATCCCAGCAAAGAAGGTATTTCCATACGCATAGAAGTAATATGTGATCACAAACCAGAATAACCAGAAGCCAAAGAACAAGTAGCCAAACCAATTAAAGGAAAATATTTTGGCAATAACGAGAAAAATGATAATCGGCAACACTACACATTTTAAAAATACTTTGGATTTTTTGGGACGGTTTTCGATGGGAATGATTTTAGGTTGATTGAATTCAGGCATGGTTGTTCCCCCACATGTTCAATGCAATTCACAATCACCAGGGGATATAAAAAATGTATTTTTTATCGGCGTAATTTAGCCATTCACCTTAGGGATTGTTCGCGTAATAGATATTGTATTTTTAATACAGCTTAGAAATTAAAATGAGTGCTGTATTCTCTGTTGAATGGCACAACAAAGCTGAACAGGTGGTGAAGCGTAAATAAGAACAGATAGGTACAGCATGAGAAGCCCCTTGTGTTAAAAAAGTTCTACCAAATTACTGCTAAATAATGGTGGCAGAACGAGAGCGGGTTAGCAGACTGGAACACAAGAATCCAGCACGTCAGAAGACGTCCCCCTCCCGTTCCACCGTAGAGGGGGCACGAGGGGATAAACACGAAAGGACAAGTCCTTTAATGCTCTTGTGTTGGACGGTCTGCTAAAACCGACTGGCAATGTAGGCCAGCGAGTTCATATTAGTTTTATCTAAGAATTTAGTCAATTTCACCATACGATAAAATTCACATTATTCTTTGGGGGCGAATTGAGTTAAGTCCTTGATTTTTCCCATAAGCTCAAATTAAAACCATCGATTGGGTTATTTTGATCTTATGGATGAGTCTAAAATGAATTGTTCTTCTTAATTAAAATAAACCAATAAAATTATTGAATAGATTCTAGCCAACCACTATTTTTTTTACGCTAATTTTAGTAATTGTCATCCGTCATGAAAAATCGAGTGACTGTTTATCGTACGTAGAACCAGCCGTCAGACTTTCAAAATAACTGAAGCTTAATCAATAGATTGATTAAGTGTTACTTTTTGTAAAACAACAAAATGAAGCATTGACAGTTTAAGGGATACCCAGCTAATCTAGTCTTACACAGCAAAATCTGTGTACAGGCGTGAGAACCTGTTATATTCTACAAGCGCAAATAAATGTCGCTTATGCGGCTATTTTTTTGTCTACTGTTTTAGCAGTCGTTATGGCAGCTTGACAGGGCAGCCTTTGGCTGGCCGTACCTTGTAGAACGGTATTCTCACCCCTGTTTTGCTGCCACCATTACCGTGAGAAGTGATGGAGGTAAGTGTTAAAAAAAACTTATCTACAAGGAAACGACTATGAACGCAATTTTTCATGCTGCAAAAACGTGCGCACCTAAAAAACAAGCTTCTCAATTGATTGTTGAACTTGGCAAAACAATTTCAAATCCTCAGCGTCAAACTTTAACCAATATTTATATTGCACTCGATTCTGCAGATTCATTACTGACAGAGCTTGAGCATGCACATCAGATTATTCGCCAATGTATGCGTCAGATGAATGATGAGCAAATCCTTGAAGTCGCAAAACTCAATCAAAACGACAATCTCTCCTCTTTATGGACATTCCGTACTCATCAGCGTCAGAACCTGATTGATCGTGCTGAACGTCTTCTTGGAGCACGGTATGTCCAAGCTTAATAAGAATGTCCTCCTTATTTCAGGAGACTATCTATTAATTGCTTCGCCTACGCTTGCCAAAGCGTATGGCGTAGCAGCCGCGACCTTCTTACAAAAATTGCATTACTGTTTAGAAAACAATGAGGCTAAAGTCGTTAATGGAAAAAAATACTGGTTTCATAGCTACGAGCAATGGCAACAAACCCTCGGTATTTATAGCCAATCAACGATTAAACGTATCGTGTCAAAATTAAAACAGGCAGGCGTTCTTGTTGTTGAAAAATTGGCAAAAAATAAATGGCTTCAGACCAACTTTTATTCGATTAACTATAGAAAGTTAAAACAGTTGATCCAGCCAAACAAAAATCCTGCAACTCAAGCACAACAATCAATACGGACGACGCCTACCACAGATTCACCGCTTCCAAGCGTCGTTAATCCAGCCGAGAAGACTCAGTCGTCTATGCTTTTGCATTCGATTCAACAGGCATTTCAAACAATCCATGCTCAATCGAGTCCACTAGAACAACCATTAAAAATGGTCAGAGAATCTTGTGTACAGCCCGACTCTACTATCTCTGAAAACATAACAATACAAGGGTTGAGCCAATCTCTCTGTCCTGTCGCACCCGATGAAATCCTCAACAACATGCCCTTAGATTACCGTTATTTTTATCAAGCATTGCGACAGCAACGGGTAGATATTCATTATGAAGATCAACGTATTCAGCAACTATTGAAATATCAAAAGCAGATTATTCGGCATATTGGGTATATCAAACATTCCTTTTGTGGTCATGAACGTTATCGGTGGCATCAGCTTGAGCAGCTTCAAATGGAAAGCTATTTCGGGAAATAAGCATTAGAATTAATGATGAGCTTACTAATATTTTTATTCGTTTAGAAAGTAACTTCTTAAGTAGCTGAGGGCACTCAGCTTTCTTGAATCGGATAATATTGCAATTTAATATAATCTGGTTTGTCTTGGTTTGTAATCGAATCTACAAATACAACAGTTGAATTAATTTTAACAATTTCAACTATATAAATTCCTATCCATCAGCCGGATCTTAGTCAAATTTTGTGAAGATTCGATAGATATCACCCACAACCCTATTTATTTTTCTTATGCTTCCTCAAACACCCATTTTTATTCGAAATCATATGTCTGATCGGCTGATCAATCTCTAAAAGATCACCAACCATTTGTTGTCCTAGCTATTCACGATGAGCAACTTCCACGATTCCCTGCATGTTTTAATATTCATCGAAACTAAAAATGACAGCTTCGGGCGTATTATTGGTGCAAACAAAAATGGGTTTGTGGTTTTCTTTGACACTTTGAACAATTTTGCTCCAGGATATTGCAAATATCAGTGGCAAAAACAATTGCACCATCAATAAACGTTAGTCTGTCCATATCTAAGACCTCACACGATATGATAGATACTATATTATCTTGAATATAAAATATAATGCTTGTTTAAACGTTCGATAATAGAAAAATCAGATATGTAATTTTATGAGGAGCTATTTAGAATAAGCATGAGCGCTAAACCACGAATAAGAAGGTGAGGTCATTTTATTCAGCATTTAGCATGAAAACAAATACATTCTAATTAAATAAAATCATTGTATAAAGACTATAGATAATTTAATGATAATTACTGATTAATCAGAATGGTATTTGTTAGTTATTGGTCTTAAAAATTATAATTAACATTCAAAGTTATTTTCTTCTGACTCCTCAAACTCTACCGTATAAGTAGTCTCATTTTGATATTCACTTTTTTTGGATAACTCAAGATGATACTCATTTTTATAAATTTCATATAAATTAGTTTCTCGAATTTTCTTGATTGAGGTTTTAAATCTATGAACTTTATCTTGAATTTCTTGATCTTGACTATGAAAATAATGACGCGGTATTTGGGGAACATCTTGTAAATTTGTACCATATTTTTGATTATAATCTTCATTTGATAAACAAGAGACTTTATTTTCAACCTCGATCTTAATTCCATAAATTTCTACCTCTTTAACTGGTGCATATAATTTCAAAAAATTATTTATTACTTTTTCTGTTATTTTACGATAATGACTAATTTGATAACGTCCAAGTTTTAGTACATCTGCAGTAATTTTTTTTGCGCCACCTTTCTCAGGATTTTTATAACAATATTTTTTAAAAAATTTTTCCGGTGTACGTTCAATTCCATCAAAAATACTTCTTTCACAATATAATAAATGCAAATGCGGTTGCTCATAACGATCATCAATTGATGCAATATGACTATGAATTGCAAAACTATAGGGCATTTTATATTTACCACAAAATTCATGTATTAATTGATTAGATAATTCTACGCGTTTTAGTTTACTGAGCTCTTTGGGCAAGGCGATGGTAATATGGGTAGACGTTCGTTTGCTCATACTTTCATATTGATCTGCAGCATTCCAAAAAAATTCAGGATTATCTTCCGCCCAGTTTGGCATATTAGCTGATGCTGTATATTCTAATTCTTCAACATTTTGTTTATGCATCGAAAAATGCGAAGTACGAGTAATATAGTGATAGCCAGCTTTTGATGAATGTATAAATTTATTTCTACGCGTATTTTTACGCTCACTTTTTACCTTTTTTAGATTATGACGTAAATCAAAATAATACATATATGAACTCTAAAATTTTAATAAAGAGCAGAGATCATATAAAATTTCTAAAAAAAATTATTCGTTTCATATAGAAAACTGAAAAATAATTTAAGCTATTTAAAAATACGTATTAGCACAGTCAAACTAATAATTAGATTTTTAAAATTCATTTAAATTATGTATGAAGATTTCATCAAATTCTTAAAACTATCGTGCAACACTGTCTATTTTTCACTCATTCTATCGTGTAACACTGTCTATTTTCGCTCATTTTATCGTGTAACACGGGTAAAGCTATCGTGTAACACTGTCTATTTTCGTTCATTTTATCGTGTAACACGGGTAAAGCTATCGTGTAACACGCTCAAATAAAAATTTGATAAATGTTTAATAAATATTTAATAATTTATTTTAAAACAGTAACTTGAAAACTAATAGGGCTCCGCAGGACGAGGTGTAGTGTTCATTAAAATTCGCTGATAAGCGAATTTTAATGAACACGGAGACGAGATAAAAACCTTCTTTTTGCATTCGCAAAAGAAGGTTTTTATCTCTCATTACTAACAGTCAAACTAGCAGCAAATTAAAAGTAAACTAAAAGAGAGCAGTAAAAAAAAGTAGAACTTTTTTTTCAAAATTTGAACATATCTCAATTTTAAAATTGGACTTGTGATATAAATTTTTTATTTTTTGAGGAATTATCACGATGAGTCGCAAAGCATTAACAAGTACAGATCACATTTATGCAATACTCGATTTCGCTAGTATCTATCCGGATTTTGAAAAATCTCATTTCACTGTTCTTAAATTAATTGATGAAAAAGATTTAAAAGATTTAAGTCATGAAGAAATATTATTGTTAAAAAAGACATATCAGTACATTCAAAAAAGAATTAAAATTAATGAAGTACTTGTAACGATATCTCAAAAAGATCCAAATGAAATTACGCCTATAGAAAAAGATATTTTAGATTACAGCTATAGAAAAGAAGTTATCCCGTTGGTGATCGAACATTACCGATTAGCTGAGAAAATGTTAGAAAATTATATGTCTAATTTACCAGATGAGATAAAAATAAATATTCATAAAAACATTTTATCTGCTGATAATGAAGTAGAAAAAAAACAAAAAGTAAAAGATAAAAAAATGAAAGATCATAAAAAATTTTTTATTGGTGCAACATTTCTTTCATTTTTTAACTTATATGGGATTGATGATGACCCACTTGAAATTTTTTTTGAAATGGTAAAATTGCATCTGATGCATGATTATTTCGGAAAAGATTTATTATCTCATGCAGAGATTAATGAATTTAACATTTCCGATATCGGTAGAGAGTTCAATAACAAAAAGAATTCTATTTTAATTAATCCAAATAATCCTTTTCAGATTTATAATGAATAAATTAACAGAAAAAGTAGTATGCGTTATTAGCCGACCGTTTTTATAGGTCGGCTAAGCAGCGTACGTTTTTAATAATATTATTAATTTGTTTACATAATGAGAAATTACATTGATTTATTTATAAATATATATTAAATATTTTATAAAAATATTGGAAGAAAATAATTAAAATTATATAACTGTTAAATAGATTAAAATATAAAATTATTTTTTTGATTTTTAAGGCTATATCATCTTTTTTAATAATTTATTAATGTCTTTTTTGAAGATATTTTTATTATGAATATGGGCTTTTTGGGGTAAAGTCTTTTAAAATATTAAGATAATATATGTTCTATAAAATTGAATTAAATTTTTATATAAGTTCATTAGAATAGTAAATTGTAGTGGTCCGTTAAAATTGAATATGTATTTAAATGGTTTTATCGAATTATAAGATTTTCATAAGTTAAATTAAATATAGTCGCTAATTTCAATTGAGTTATTCATCGGATTTTAAATAGCAGTATACCGCTTGAAGACTAATTCTAAATAAAAACTGATTAAAGGTTTAAGAGGGAACATACACGTGTAACGGTACTCAATAAATTTACAAAATTAGGCAAAAATACTCCTCGAGTTAGAACTTGAACTTTGGTTATTGATGAATGCTCTAACATTTTAAATACTTGGCTAACAAAGCCATACAAATAGCCTTTTTTTCTTATTAATTTTTCCAATCAAAAATTATGTTGTATTAAAGCATAAATTATTTTTCTAAAATCAGAACTCATGTATCGAGCGATATGGAACTATTGAATGCATAATAAAATTTATGTAATTTTAGAGTATACCCTAAAGTAACACTTTAAAAGTTCGTAAAACCATGTACCATTTAAATGATTTTTAATCATAAGTAACATGTAACTTTGATATTAAAGATTTATAATTTACAAAATTGTTCATTTTTATCCAATTGGGGCGAGAAAGAGTGAAAGGCCAAAAAGTAGGTTATGTGCGAGTGAGTTCGGTCGAGCAAAATACTGGGCGTCAACTTGAGGGGATTGAAGTCGACCGGATTTTTGTTGACCGTGCTTCGGGTAAAAATACCGACCGACCGAAATTTCAAGAAATGTTGAACTATGTCCGGGAAGGGGACAGGGTGATAGTACATTCCATGGATCGTTTTGCGCGAAGCTTAAAAGATTTGGTCACTGAAGTAGATAAACTGGTCAAACGAGGGATTTCCATCCAGTTTGTAAAAGAAAATATTACTTTCACTGCTCAATCTACCCCGATGGATAATTTAATGCTGCAACTGATGGGGGCCTTTGCACAATTTGAACGTGAAATCATTCTGGAACGGCAAAAGGAAGGAATAAAACTAGCCTCTGCTCAAGGGAAATATAAAGGTCGTGTACATAAATTGAAACCTGACCAGGCTGAAGCTTTAAGACAAGCATGGAAGGAAGGAAAGTACTCTTCAAAAATGGCATTAGGCCAGGCATTTGGAATTAGTCGTCAGGCGGTATATCGGTATTTGAAAGTAGGTGATTAACTCAATTGAAATTGGCGATTATATTTAGTTTAGCTTATAAAAATCGTGAAACGTGATAAATCCATGAAAAGCCCATTCGAGGGTGAATAGGCTTTTTACAATGCACTATCTTGCTGATTTTATATGACAATTTAAGGCACTGTTGCAAATAGAGATTTGAGTCGATGAAATTCCCTTTAAAAAGTACTTAGAGACCGAAAACCCTGTTGATTAGACACACTTCACCCTGAGGCTGACCATAATAAAATGACGATGCTTGTCCTTTACGTAGTGCACGCATGACTTCAATACCTTTAATTGTGGCATAAGCCGTCTTCATAGATTTGAATCCTAATGTGGCCCTGATGATCCGCTTTAACTTACCATGATCACATTCAATGACATTATTTTTATACTTAATCTGCTTGTGCTCAATATCTACTGGACATTTTCCTTCTCGCTTTAACCGTGATAAAGCATGGCCATAGGTCGCTGCTTTATCTGTATTGATGACCCGTGGAATTTGCCATTTTTTCACCGTATTGAAGATCTTTCCTAAGAAACAATAGGCTGATTTACTGTTCCGTCTAGCGGAAAGGTAAAAGTCAATCGTATGACCACGTTGATCAACTGCACGATACAGGTAAGTCCATCGCCCCTTCACTTTGATATAAGTCTCATCCATATGCCATGAATGTAAATCTGTAGGATTACGCCAATACCAGCGTAACCGTTTTTCCATTTCTGGAGCATAACGCTGAACCCAACGATAAATTGTACTGTGGTCCACATTTATGCCTCGTTCAGCGAGCATTTCTTGAAGTTCACGATAGCTGATGCCATATTTACAATACCAACGAACAGCCCAAAGAATGATTTCACCTTGAAAGTGCCGACCGTGGAAGGGATTCATCTGCTGTATCTCGAAATAAATAAGATATTTAGCTTATCATGTCAGCCTATTTGCAACAGTGCCCTCTTTCTTCTGTGACCCTTTGAAGTTCTTTTTTTTGTATGAGAGTAATAAAGTTTCATACTAAGTATTAAAGTATCATACTGAGTAATAGTGTTTAATATTCTATTATCCATAACTTTTTTAATTCTACAAAAAAACCACTTTGCAGTGGTTTTTTAAATTAATTTGATATATCTATTTGATATCAAATATAAGATTTTCTTTATCATATTTAGCAGAATATGCTACTACAGACTCAGAATGAAGTTTTTTATCTTTGTCCGTATAATTAATACTTATTGAATCCTCAGTATCTGAATAATGTATTTGATATTTATATGAAGCATTCGGTGCTAAATCACCAATAACATCTACTCTTTTTATCAGCAGCGTATAACTGGCCTGTTATTAAAGATAAAGACAAAGCAAGAATATAAGTTTTTTTCATTTTTCAATAGTATCCTTTTAATTCGATTGATATTCCAATTTAGAATGTTTTCTGCCTTACAAAGTAATCTTTTGTTTATTTAGTTTTTATAAGACTTATAAGATGAAATTAACTCATTGAGCCTAAAGCTTCATATAAGTATGAAACTTTATTACTCTAAAAAAATTTAGTAGGTCATGTTGGATTGCTTCAGTATGAGTCTTTATTTTTTTAGCTTAGGTCTTACTACGTAAAATCAAAGGGTTGAGAGTAAACCAGTATGATAATTTTTTACTCTCACACATTTTTAGCTTTGCCAATTCTGCAAGTGGATCACCAGATTCTATGATTTTAGGCTGTTGAGGATCATAACGTTTAATCCAGACATAAAGACTATGCGTGGTTGTACCTAAACGTGCGGCAACTTCAGCCACACTATGACCTTTTTCAGTCACTTGCTTTACTGCTTCAATTTTGAATTCTTCAGGGTATCGCTTACTGCTAATAAGCACCTCGTTAATTAGCCATTTTATTGGAACATCATCGACTCAAATCTCTATTTGCAACAGTGCCTTCTTCTTTAATTTATATATAAATAGACGACTGGTCTATTTTTGTATATAGTTGCTGCATGATCACAGCAAAAACCGCAGTGTGGATTAATTTTTATAGTTGACGCGATTAATAACGGTGGTTTTTCAAATCATTAACTGATTTTTGAGGATAAAAATATGCTGAATTTTGACTTTTATAATCCAACCCGTATTCTTTTTGGTGCCGACACGATTGTCAAAATCAATGACTATGTGCCTGCAGAAGCACGGGTATTAATGCTGTATGGTGGCGAAAGTGCCCGTAAAAATGGCACATTAGCTGAAGTGCGTGAAGCATTAGGTACACGAGAAATTCACGAATTCGGAGGAATCGAACCGAATCCGAGCTATGAAACCCTAATGAGAGCAGTAGAACTGATTCGTGAACAAAAGCTTGATTTCTTAATGGCTGTCGGCGGTGGCTCGGTGATTGATGGCACCAAATTTATTGCAGCAGCAGTCAATTATGCAGGTGATACATGGGAAATTTTAGAAACCCATGGCACTCAAATTAGCCAAGCTTTGCCTTTTGCCAGTGTACTCACTCTTCCGGCAACCGGTTCAGAAATGAACAACGGTGGGGTAGTTACCCGAAAATCGACCCAAGCCAAACTTGCATTTAGCAGTCCCTATGTTTTTCCGCAATTTTCGGTGCTAGACCCGAATAAAACCTATAGCTTGCCGACGCGCCAGTTGGCAAATGGCGTGGTCGATGCATTTATTCATGTCATGGAACAGTACTTAACTTACCCTGTCAATGCACAAGTACAAGATCGTTTTGCCGAAGGTCTATTGCAAACCCTGATTGAGATTGGACCGAAAGTCTTGGAAGATTCGGCAGATTATGACACGCGTGCCAATTTAATGTGGACCGCCAGCATGGCACTGAATGGCCTGATTGGAGCAGGTGTACCACAAGATTGGTCGACCCATTTGATTGGACATGAGCTCACGGCTTTACATGGTATTGATCATGCTCGTACCTTAGCAATTGTGTTGCCGGCCAATCTACAAGTACGTCGTCAAGAGAAGCGAGAAAAATTACTACAATATGCGACTCGTGTCTGGCAGATTGTCGAAGGTGATGAAGAACAACGTATTGATGCAGCCATTGCCCGTACTCGAACCTTCTTTGAGCAACTCGGACTGCCAACTCGTCTTAGCGATTATCAATTGGGGGCGACAGATATTGAGATCATCATTACGCAACTCGAATCACACAATCTGACCCAGTTAGGTGAACATAAAAATGTTTCATTAGAGATCAGTCGCCAAATTCTCGAGACGAGCCTCTAAACAAGCGTATCTGTCATGGTCACGCCACACGGCATGTGATCATGTAACGATGCTCCCCCAATCCTAAAAATTATCAGAGAAATAATATGAAAATTTTACTCGTTCTGACCTCACATGCACAACTAGGCAATACTGGTGAGAAAACAGGTTTCTGGCTAGAAGAACTTGCTGCACCGTATTACACCTTTATTGATTCCGGGGCTGAAGTCACGCTAGCTTCACCTCAAGGTGGGCAGCCACCACTCGATCCGAAAAGTAACTTAGCCGATGCACAAACTGAAACCACACATCGTTTTGAGGCGGATCCAACTGCAATGCAAGCATTGGCACAGACGCAAAAACTTAGCGAAATTTCTGTTGCTGATTATGATGCAGTGTTTTATCCGGGCGGGCATGGTCCATTGTGGGATTTAGCAGAAGATCCGATTTCAATTGCTCTGATTGAACAGGCGATTCAGTCTGGAAAACCAGTTGCAGCAGTTTGTCATGCCCCGGGTGTTCTTCGTCATGTGAAAGAGAGTAATGGAATGCCTTTAGTCAGCGGTAAATCTGTGACTGGTTTTACCAATACTGAGGAGGCCGTTGTAGGGTTGACCGAAATTGTACCGTTTTTGGTCGAAGACATGCTCAAAGAAAATGGTGGTCATTATTCTAAAGCGGGTGATTGGCAAGTGCATGTCCAAGTAGATGGCTTACTGGTTACTGGACAAAATCCCGCCTCTTCTGCTGCAACCGCCACAGCATTACTTCAATTGTTAAAATAAGGAGTAGTCAATGTCTGCATATGTGGTATTTACCCGTGAGCAAACTTCTGATTCTGAGCAACTGGTGCAATATGCAGAGAAAGCCCCACTTGCTCGTGAAGGTCGTGAGTTAACAGCATTGGCTTTTTATGGTCAATTAGAAGTGCTCGAAGGCAATGAAATTGAAGGAGCTGTCATTCTACGCTTTCCTGATATGGCGGCAGCGCGAGACTGGTATCACAGTCCTGCCTACCAAGAAGCATTACAACATCGTCTGAAAGGGGCGACTTATCGTGTTTTTATGATCGAAGGTATCGAAGAAGCACTCTAATAGGGTGGTAACAAAATTAATCAGAGTATGTTTTTGATTACAAAATCTGGAAAATAATATGGCTTATGCATCTATTAATCCTTATAACGGTGAAGTACTAAAAACCTTTCCTGTTGCAAGTGATACAGAAGTAGAACAAATCCTCACAAACGCTCATCAAGCATTCTTGGCTTGGAAAGATCGATCGGTTTCTGAGCGTTGTGTGATTTTGCAACGTGCCGCTGATCTCCTGCGTGCAGATGCGAATAGATACGCAGGTTTGCTTACTCTTGAAATGGGTAAAATCACCAGTGAAGCATTGGCAGAAGTTGAAATTTCTGCACGTATTTTCGAATATTACGTTCAGAATGCAGAGTCTTTACTGGCTGATGAGCAGTTACCATTTGATCCTAATGAAGGGCAAGCAACACTAGTTAATGAACCCTTGGGTATTATATTGGCTATTGAGCCTTGGAACTTTCCTTATTATCAAATTGCACGCATTTTGGCGCCGCAATTAGCAGCTGGTAATACATTGATTCTCAAACATGCATCCAATGTCCCACAATGTGCTTTAGCTTTTGAAAAATTGATGTTAGATGCAGGTCTTCCTGTAGGTACTTTCAGTAATATCTTTGCAACAAGACAGCAAATTAAGACTATCTTGAATGATCCACGCGTACATGGAGTCGCGTTAACAGGTTCAGAAGGTGCAGGCTCTGTTGTTGCTTCCCAAGCAGGGCAGGCATTAAAAAAATCCACATTGGAATTAGGAGGCGCAGATGCATTGGTGGTTCTGCGTGATGCGGTATTAAAAGAAACTGTAAAATGGGCAGTAAAAGGCCGTCATTCAAATGCAGGTCAAGTATGTATTTCATCTAAAAGAATAATCGTTGTAGATGAAATTTATGATGAATTTTTAACACTCTATACAGAAGGTGTTGCACAACTAAAAGCAGGGAATCCTTTTGATGTAGAAACTACATTGGCACCTCTATCCTCACAGGCAGCTGCTGAAGAAGTACGTGAGAAAATTCGTCAAGCAGTTATACATGGTGCTATTGCTACTGAAGTAGGAGCTAGAGTGCCGAGTCAAGGAGCTTTTGTGCAACCAACTATCCTGACTAATCTAACCCCTGAAAATCCAGCGTATTATTGGGAGTTTTTTGGTCCTGTTTCAATGATTTTACGTGCTAAAGATGAACCAGATGCAATTGATATAGCTAATGATTCGCCTTTTGGTCTGGGTGGGTCGGTCTTTACAGAAGATACAAAACATGGTGCTGAAGTAGCTAAGCGTATTTCGAGTGGAATGGTATTCGTTAATCGACCTGCTTTTTCCAATGCAAATCTTCCCTTTGGAGGAATCAAACGTTCTGGTTATGGGCGTGAACTTATCGGTCTTGGTATCAAAGAATTTATTAATCATAAACTGATTTATGTTACTGATAGTAAAACCAAAGCCTAGCCTCTAATACCCTTTTACCCCTTTATTTTTTCTGTTGCAGGAAGGAGGGGTATTTTTTTTAAAATTTAGATCAATTATGGTCATGATCACTTGGAAACAATGAAATGAAAGCCAGCAAATTTTTTCAAAACCTGAGCTTAGGCCCGTATGTTTTGCAAAACCGTATTGTATTGCCACCATTAACGCGGTCGCGCAGTACTCAGCCAGGGAATATTCCAAATGAGTTGATGGCGACCTATTATCAACAGCGTACCGGGGCTGGATTTATGGTCACCGAAGGTACGCAAATCGAGCCACGTGGTCAAGGCTATGCTTGGACTCCTGGTATTTACAGCCCTGAACAGATTACTGGATGGCGTAAAGTGACCGAAGCAGTGCATGCCAAAGGAGGCATTATTTTTGCGCAACTTTGGCATGTTGGGCGTGTTTCACATACATCTTTGCAACCCAATCATGCAGCACCGGTCGCACCCTCGGCTATTGCGGCTGATAGCAATGTTAAAGTCTTTATTGAGACGGGGCCCAATGCAGGGACCTTAGCTGATCCCTCCATGCCACGTGCTTTAAGCAATGCAGAAGTTAAAGAGTTAGTACAACTCTATGCTCAAGCTGCACGCAATGCCTTGGCTGCCGGTTTTGATGGGGTTGAAATTCATTGTGCAAATGGTTATTTGGTGAATCAATTTATCTCTGCACATAGTAACCACCGTGAAGATGAATATGGTGGATCACTAAACAACCGTTTGCGTTTTTTACGTGAAGTGGTACAGGCGGTTGCCGAGGTGGTTGGTGCAGATCGTTTAGGAGTGCGTTTTGCCCCGCTATTTGAAAGTACAGAGGAAGATCGTGTTTACATGGGGTTGGTTGAAGAAGATCCACATGCGACTTATATTGAGGCCATAAAGATACTTGAAGAAGTTGGGATTGCCTATTTATCGATTGCAGAAGCTGATTGGGACAATGCACCAGAACTTCCTCATGATTTTCGTCGAGATGTCAGAGACACTTTCAGTGGTCGCATTATTTATGCAGGTCGATATACGGCAGAAAGAGGGACTCGAATTTTAGAGGCAGGACTGGCCGATTTAATTGCATTTGGACGGCCATTTATTGCGAATCCAGATTTACCCAATCGTCTCGCCCATGGCTGGCCATTGAATGCAGTAGATGCAAGCAGTATGTATGGTGGGACGGAAAAAGGCTATATTGATTACCCAGCTTACGCAGATTAATATTGACTAAGTGAGTTATTTTGCCAACCTTTGTGGTTGGCAAAATAAGGACTTAGGATTGCTGTTGCTAGCACAATTTCTTCTTAAAACAAATTCTTAAGATTTTTTAGCTGTGTAATGAGCCAACCCGCCAGTGGAAAGGAAATGAGTTGCGTCACGGGCACTAATACTATGACTTCAATGAACACCATCATCGGGAAACTTTGATGCTGAGTAATTGGCTTTAATAAAGTCAGTACCAGTAATAGTGTGGGATATAAGCCTAAATATCCGACTAAAATACGAGTCAGGAGGGCTTTAGAAGGAGAATTCATTGTGCGCTATACTCATTGATACTAAGTTGATGTAATAGCAGCACATTAATAAGTAATCATTTGGCTGCTATCACAACTTTTTACTTATCTAATTGATATTGAATATAATCTTTTTAAGACTCTGCACTTTTTAATAGAAACTCAGTCGCTCTCAGGGCTTGATGTAATGGTGTTTTATCTTTTTGCAACTTACTCAGTAATGCTGCACCCAACCACATTTGGTAAATCACTTGTGCCAACGTAGAGGCATCAGTGTCTGCTTGGATAGACTGATCTTGTTTTCCCAAAACAATTAACCCAGCAATCCGTTGGATTACATCATCGACACCAGCGGACATAATGGAGCGCATATCTTCAGATAGGTCGGCAACTTCTGCGGCAAGTTTCACAATTAAACAGCTATCTGCCCAACCACACTGCGTTTCAGGATCTTCAATCCATAATTTAAAATACCCGATCAGCTTTTGATAAGCGGATTGATCACTACTCCATACTTCATTTAAACGGACTTGGTAATTATCTACATAATACTGTACCAATTCACAGCCGAAAGACTCCTTGGATTGGAAGTAATGATAAAATGAGCCTTTAGGGATCTCGCAGCTTTGTAAAATTTCTTGTAATCCTACACCGGTAAAACCTTTATGCAAAATTAGGTCTGAACTGGTGTTAAGAATGTGTAAGCGCTTAGCTTCAGACTTCTTAATAGGGGTAAGCTTCATATTAATTGTGTACTCTATTGTAAAAAATAGACCAGTCGTATTGCTTTTCATTATAACTCATCTACAATGGATGTAAAGACGTTTTAATCGACAGTTTTGATTATCAATAGAAATACTTCTATATAAAACATGGAGTTATACAGGTGAGCACAATTAATAACCAACGCATCGTTTTAGCTAAACGGCCAGTCGGTGAGCCAAAACACAGCGATTTTCGAATTGAGCAAGTTGAGCTTTCTCAACTTAAACAAGGCGAAATGTTGTTAAAAACCATTTACTTGTCACTCGACCCTTATATGCGTGGTCGCATGAGTGATGCTCCTTCATATGCAGCACCGGTTGAAATTGGCGAAGTGATGGTCGGTGGAACAGTCAGTCAAGTGGTGGCCTCTAAAAACCCAAAATTCAAAGAAGGCGAGTGGGTTCTTTCCGGAAATGGCTGGCAGGGCTACGCAATTTCTAATGGGACTGCATGTCAAAGCTTAGGTATGCAACCTGAACATCCATCTTGGGCATTGGGTATTTTGGGAATGCCAGGATTTACTGCTTATATGGGGCTGTTGGACATTGGTCAGCCTAAAGCCGGTGAAACTTTAGTCGTTGCAGCTGCAACGGGACCTGTTGGTGCTACGGTTGGACAGATTGGCAAAATTAAAGGTTGTCGCGTGGTTGGCGTCGCAGGTGGGCCTGAAAAATGTCGTTATGCAGTAGAAGAACTCGGCTTCGATGCTTGTATCAATCATCATGATGAAAATTTTGCAGAACAATTACAACAAGCAGTTCCCAACGGTATTGATATTTATTATGAGAATGTAGGGGGTAAAGTGTTTGATGCGGTATGGCCATTGCTTAACTCTACGGCACGTGTACCGGTGTGTGGTGTGGTTTCCCAGTATAACGCTACCGAGCAAGCACAAGGGCCAGACCGTTTACCGGGCTTTATTTCCACCCTTTTAAGAAAGCGTATTCGCATGCAAGGCTTTATTATTTTTGATGATTATGGCAGTCAGTATCCAGAATTCAATCAGCAAATGTCCGAATGGTTGAAAGACGGAAAAATCAAATATAAAGAGCATATGGTGCAAGGTTTAGATAACACGATCAATGCTTTCAATGGTATGTTAAAAGGCGAAAACTTTGGCAAAGTGGTTGTAAAAATTTAAAAAAATAGGAATTATCATGATTACACTACATCATTTAGATCAATCACGTTCTTTTCGCATTTTGTGGTTACTTGAAGAAATCAAGCAGCCTTATGAGTTGAAACGCTATTATCGTGACTCAAGCACGCATTTGGCACCTGAATCTTTAAAAATCATCCATCCGTTAGGGAAATCTCCAGTATTGGAATGGGATGGCAAAGTTATTGCAGAGTCAGGCGCAATCGTTGAGTTATTAATTCAGAAACTTGCGCCGCATTTAGGACCAGATATGGATGAACCTACCTATGTCGATTATCTACAGTGGATTCATTTCTCAGAAAGCTCTGCCATGCTGCCATTTTTATTAAAAACGTTTAATGCGATAGAAACCAAGCAGGGCACGAAGTTGGTATTTCTAGAAAATTATACTCAAGTTGAGTTCGATAAAGTATTTGGCCATTTAAATGAATATTTAAAAGATAAAGAATTTCTAGTGGCAGACCGTTTAACCGGTGCTGACTTTATGATGGGCTTTGGGCTACATGCTTTAGTTTATCATATGGGACAAGGTGGAAATTATCCCCATATCCAACGTTATGTAGCAGGTTTAAGCCAACTACCTAGCTGGCAAGCCGCAGTACAAATTGAACAAGATGGTGTGAAAAGCTAAAATAGCAAGATTGATTTTTTCTCAAGGAGATTGAGAAAAAAGATGATGATTTTCTAGCCTTAAAATAAGCTGACACTTATTTTAAGTAAACGCCTAATGAGTTTCATTGGGCGTTTTCTATTTTAAAGATAGATAAGGATTCGGAATCTTTATCCTAATATCTATATAGAAGATAGTCCAATTAATAGAAAGAAATAGTGAACAAATATTTGATCTAATTTAAATTGTGTGCAATTATATTTTGTACAAATTAAATTAAATTAAATTAAGTTAAGGTAACACACATGAGTAATCTCTATTCAACTCAAGTTAAAGCAGTTGGTGGGCGTTCGGGAACTATTCGTAGCGAAGATGGTATTCTAGAGTTGAAATTGGCTTTACCAAAAGAATTAGGTGGTAAAGGTGATGCAACGAATCCTGAGCAATTATTTGCAGCTGGCTATGCTGCATGCTTTGGAAATGCAGTGATCCATGTAACTCGTAGCAATAAAGAATATAAAATCCGTGATAACGATGTAGAAGTCCTGAGCACTGTTGGAATGGTTGCTAATGGCAATGGTGGATTTGCCTTGACAGTACACTTAGATGTCACGATTTCAGGTATTTCACAAGCTGACGCAGAGAAAATAGTGGAACAAACACATCAAGTATGTCCTTATTCAAATGCTATTCGAGGTAATATACAGGTGTCTACCACTGTCTATACCAAATAAAAAGTTATGTCCAAGAATCAGCTTTGCTTAGATGAGCAACTATGTTTTCCTATTTATGCTGCATCTAATTTAATCGTAAAAGCTTATCGCCCTTTTCTTACACCTCTCGGACTTACTTATCCTCAATATTTAGTAATGTTGGTTTTGTGGGAAAAAGACTGTGTAAGTGTGGGTGATCTTGGACAAATTTTACATCTTGATAGTGGAACATTAACCCCACTATTAAAAAGAATGGAGACATCTGGTCTAATTAATCGATCACGTGATCCTAATGATGAAAGACGAGTTCTTATTTCATTAAAAGATAAAGGGCGAGACTTATCTGCTGAAGCAGAAAAGATTCCTAAAGAGCTTACCAAGAACATTGAGTTTGCTAACTTAAATCAATTACGAGATGAATTAAAAGCATTAGTTAATCTATTATCAGAAAGAATTTGAGACCTCTTTTACATCTGGTCTAAAAGCAATCTATCAGACAAGCACAGAGGACAATGCATTAAAGTCCCTAGATATCTTGTGTGATCAATGGAATCAACAATATCCAAAAATTGGCGAATCTTGACAGGAAAATTGGGAAAATATACGAACGATCTTTAGCAATCCAGCTGAAATAGGTCATGTAATTTATACGAGGAATGCGATTGAATCGTTGAATAGCGTAATCCGCCATTCAGCTAAAAAGAGAAAGATCTTCTCTTCTAATAATTCAGTGAAAAAGGTCATTTACTTAGCTGTACTAGCTCAAACCTGATCTGACAGTTACCCATTTTTTATGGCACTGTTGCAAATAGGCTGACATGATAAGCTAAATATCTTATTTATTTCGAGATACAGCAGATGAATCCCTTCCACGGTCGGCACTTTCAAGGTGAAATCATTCTTTGGGCTGTTCGTTGGTATTGTAAATATGGCATCAGCTATCGTGAACTTCAAGAAATGCTCGCTGAACGAGGCATAAATGTGGACCACAGTACAATTTATCGTTGGGTTCAGCGTTATGCTCCAGAAATGGAAAAACGGTTACGCTGGTATTGGCGTAATCCTACAGATTTACATTCATGGCATATGGATGAGACTTATATCAAAGTGAAGGGGCGATGGACTTACCTGTATCGTGCAGTTGATCAACGTGGTCATACGATTGACTTTTACCTTTCCGCTAGACGGAACAGTAAATCAGCCTATTGTTTCTTAGGAAAGATCTTCAATACGGTGAAAAAATGGCAAATTCCACGGGTCATCAATACAGATAAAGCAGCGACCTATGGCCATGCTTTATCACGGTTAAAGCGAGAAGGAAAATGTCCAGTAGATATTGAGCACAAGCAGATTAAGTATAAAAATAATGTCATTGAATGTGATCATGGTAAGTTAAAGCGGATCATCAGGGCCACATTAGGATTCAAATCTATGAAGACGGCTTATGCCACAATTAAAGGTATTGAAGTCATGCGTGCACTACGTAAAGGGTAAGCGTCCGCTGAATCCCATGCCTATTTTTTAATTTTGGTCGGATTTCCAGCGGTGTGGCAGTAATTCTTCTATTTGGGTCACTTTATGTGTCGGCAGCCTTTTCAGCACATCACTGAGATAGGCATACGGATCCAGGCCATTCAGCTTTGCTGACTGGATTAAAGTCATGATATTTGCCGCTCGCTGACCACTACGCAGTGACCCAGCAAACAGCCAGTTCTTGCGTCCCAAGGCCCAAGGACGCATCTGGTTTTCCACCCAATTATTATCTATAGGTAGATTGCCATCATCCAGATAGCGGCTTAAAGCTGGCCAACGCTTCAGAGTGTAATTGATGGCCTTGGCGGTTGGAGAACTCGATGGCACAGTCAGTTGATGTTGGTTAAGCCATTCATACAGTTGTTGCATCACCGGTTGACTATGCTGTTGTCGGTATTCGCGGCGCTGTTCTGCCGTACCATCGGTCTTTTTCCTGAGTTCTGCTTCTATCGCATACAGTTTCTGAATCAGCACCAATGCCTGTTCAGCGACCTGACTTTTCCCGGTCACATACAGTTCATGGAATTTACGACGTGCATGGGCCATGCAGCCCACCTCAATGACCTGGCCTGATTTAAAGCGTGCTTTATAACCACTGTAATCATCACAGACCAGATAGCCCTGCCAGCCTTTCAAGAACTCTTCAGCATGCTGGCCTGAACGACTATCTTGAAAGTCATAGATCACTGCCTGAACTGGATTGTACTGTGTGGTGGCATAGGCCCAGACATAACCTTTCTTCGGTTTTTTCTCATTCTCACCCATCCGCATAATGGTGACTGGTGTTTCATCTGCATGCAGCACCTGCTGTTGCAGCACCACCTCTTTTAAGGCATTGGCCAGAGGCTCCAGTTCTACACCGCAGCGACCTATCCAGTCAGATAACGTTGATCTAGAAAGCTCGATTCCCGCCCGCTGATAGATCAGACGTTGACGGTACAGCGGTAAATGATCGGCATACTTCGAGACCAGCACATGGCTCAGTAGTTCAGGACTGGCAATGCCTTTATCAATCAGATAGGCAGGCATCGCTTGCTGAGTCAGGGTGTCACACTGATCACAGACCCATTTGCCACGCACATGCTGTTCCTTATAGAACTGTGCCGGTCTGAAATGCAGTTTTTCACTGATATCTTCGCCGATACGACGTAACTGGCAGCCACAACTGCATTGGGTTGATGCAGGTTCATGCTCAATACGAATGGTGTGTAGATGATCGGGCAGCAGTCGACGTTTAGGTTTATTTGCTTTGGCTTTGTGTGTCGCTGCATCGGTTTTATCTGCATTCAGCCGTTCCAGTTCCAGATCAACGGCTGCAATATCTTCTTCGACCGCTTCATCCCAGAGATGGATTTGTTTTGCGGTGAGATGTTCGTTTTTACTGCCGAATTTATGCTTTTTAAACAGCGCCAGTTCATGCTCGTATTTTTGAGTGAGAACAGAGAGGTGTTGAACTTTGGCATCCAATTCTTGATTTGATTGCGCCAGAGACTGATGCTGCAGAGCCAACTGTCTGGTGAATTCCAGTAGTTGTTCATGGGTCAGTTGGCTTAAGTCAGGCAGCGTATTCATGACCGCAGTATGCCTGAGGTCATGAAGAGAATGAAATAGAACGTTTGGAGGATGGCAGAATAGCCGAGCTTGGTTTAGAGCATCGTGACCACCTGCTGTCGTCCAATACGTTGCCAAGGCAAACCCTGGATCAGTGCCTGTAACTGTTCCGGGCTGAGGGCTACGCTTTCACCCTGGTGAACTTTAGCCCAGTGAAATTTGCCCTGTTCCAACCGCCGGGCACACAGCCAGATGCCCAGTCCATCATGTACCAGCACTTTCATGCGATGGCCACGTTTATTACAGAACAGGTAAGCACAATGCGGTTTAATGTAGCCAAAGGCTCTCAGCACCTGAGCCATAGCCGTATCCATCCCTGCTCGCATATCCAGAGGTTGGGTAGAAAGCCAGATTTCATCAATGCGGATCATGTTGCAAGTGCCTTGAGTAATTCTGCTAAAGCAGATATTTCTGATACTTGCCATTTCAAGCCAATTTCTGCTTTTGAGTGGGGTAAAGTAATTTGAACCGTTAACATGTCAGTAGGAGTAGGATCTAATGGTGCAGAGCAAGATAAGGCAATAAATGCAGGTTTATTCGGTAGTGGTGAGCGATCATTCCCTGGCTTACCATCAATTAAGCGAATCCATTTGGATACAAGATTTGTATTCAATCCATGTTGCAAAGCGACCGAAGCAATTGAAACGTCCGGTGCTTTACAAGCCTGAACGATCTGCTGTTTAAATTCAGCACTGTATGTTCTTCGTTTTTTCGCAAGAGATGCGATAGATGTCTGGTTATTTGTAGTCATGAATTTTAGTCCCCACTTGTTTTTAAGTGGGGACTAAATTAAGGCTTATAGGATGAATTCATAAGGTGTGTTCAGCGGACGCTTACCGTAAAGGACAAGCATCGTCATTTTATTATGGTCAGCCTCAGGGTGAAGTGTGTCTAATCAACAGGGTTTTCGGTCTCTAAGCTTTTTTGAAGGGAATATCATCGTCTCAAATCTCTATTTGCAACAGTGCCATTAAAGGTGCGATAAATGGCTTAATGAATGAGTTAATAGAACTTCATCTTAGAGAACATGTACTCGGTGATACTGAGGAAATAAAGGAAAAAGAACTGAATGAATTTTTAGCTTTAGTTAAACGCTACTTATAACTTTAAAGCACAGTCTTTTAAATAAAAAAACTGTGTGCGCACCTATTAATGACAGTGGTAATCACCAGTTTTACTGTTGGTATGACAACCCTGTGAGTTCGTTCCCCCAGAATGAGCATTCGCATAGGTAAATGACATGCCTATAAAGCATATTAATAAAATTCTTTTCATCTTAATCCCTCTCAAATAATTAGAATATCAACTGTATGATATTTAATAAAAGCCAACATGGCTTAGACTATTTCCAAATATATAAAGTAAAGCCAACAAAACTTTAAATGTATATAAAAAATGGTTAAATAATTGCAAGGGGGGCTTTAAAACGTTTTAATCGTAAAGCATTTCCTAGTACAAATATTGACGAGAGAGCCATTGCACCAGCAGCAAATACAGGAGAAAGTAGCAGTCCAAATTGCGGATAAAGTACACCTGCTGCAATAGGAATCAGAGCTGCATTGTAAACAAATGCCCAAAATAAATTTTCACGAATATTGGTTATAGTCGCTTTGCTTAAAGCGATAGCATTCGGCACTCCTTTCAGGTTGCCAGACATCAAAACCACATCAGCAGCTTCAATAGCTACGTCTGTACCTGTACCTATCGCTAAACCAATATCTGCTTCTGCAAGTGCAGGGGCATCATTAATGCCATCTCCAACATATGCGAGTTTACCATATTGATTTTTTAATTTTTTAACGGCCTCTATTTTACCTTCAGGTAAGACTTCTGCAATAACCTCATCAATACCTAGTTTTTTTGCAATCGCTTGAGCTGTATGACGGTTATCACCTGTAATCATGGCAACCTTTAAACCTAACTGATGTAACGCTTCAATTGCAGCAAATGTTGATTCTTTAATTGGATCTGCTACAGCAATAATGGCAGCAAGTTTCTGGTCAATCGCAACATAGAGAGGGGTTTTTCCTTCTTCTCCCAAACGATCCGAAAATTGAGAAAAAACATTAGGATTCAAACTTAGTTTTTCCATATATCGATCTGCACCAATATGAACCAAATGCTCAGAAACCTTCGCTTCTATTCCGTAGCCAGTCACTGATTTAAAATCAGCAATAGGAGACAGGATTAATTCCTTATCTATAGCTGCTTGTACAATTGCTCGAGCAATAGGGTGCTCAGACTTTGATTCAACGGCTGCCATCAGTGAAAGTACGGCATTGTATTCAAAACCTTCTAAGACATGCAGATCGGTTAAAACTGGTTTCCCTTCAGTCAGAGTCCCTGTTTTATCAACTGCAACCACTTTAGTTTCTTTGAGCAGCTGTAAAGCTTCACCTTTACGAAATAAAACCCCCATTTCAGCACCCCGCCCAGTTCCCACCATGATTGATGTAGGCGTTGCAAGTCCCATTGCACAAGGACATGCAATAATGAGTACCGCAACTGCATTAACTAAGCTAAACGTTAGGGCTGGCTCAGGGCCGAAGATAAACCAAGTAATAAAAGTTAAAAGAGAGAGACCCATTACTACAGGTACAAACCACATGGTAATTTTATCAACCAATGCCTGAATCGGCAGCTTGGAGCCTTGGGCCTGCTCTACCATTCGGATGATTTGAGAAAGCACTGATGAACTACCAACAGAGGTGGCTTTGATATTTAAGCTGCCACTTTGGTTAATTGTTCCTCCTACCACAGTAGAGCCTATCGTTTTTTCAACGGGCATAGGCTCGCCAGTTATCATGGATTCATCAATAAAACTTTGGCCGTGAATAACTTCACCATCGACAGGGATACGCTCGCCTGGTCTAATCTCTACAATCGTTCCTGTTTGAACTTCGGCAATCGGAACTTCTATCACCTGATTATTGAGCTGTATTCTGGCAACTTTAGGCTGCATTCCAACTAGATGTTGAATTGCTAAAGACGTTCGGCCTTTTGCCTTGGCTTCAAAAAATCTACCTAATAGAATTAAAGTGATAATAACCGCTGCAGCTTCATAATAAACATTGACCGTGCCTTGTGGCAGGACACTTGGAAAGAAGGTGGCAACCACTGAGTAAAGATATGCAGCGAATGTTCCTACAGACACTAAGGAATTCATGTCTGGTGCTAAGCGGAATAAACTTGGGATGCCCTTTTTGAAGAAGCGTCGGCCTGGAAAAATTAATGCTACTGTGGTCAAGAAAAATTGCATTAACCAGCTATTTTGTTGGCCAATGTTATCCATCATAAACGTATGAAAGGCCGGAATCAGGTGTGATCCCATTTCTAAAATAAAAACGGGTAGAGTCAATAAGACTGACAAAATTAAATCTTTTTTAAGTTTTTCTAATTCAATATTCTTTTTATCTTGAAAGCTTTCCGTAGTTTGATGAACTGACTTTGCTTCAAACCCTGCTTTGGTGACAGCCTGAATTAACGAGTCACGAGTGACAGATGAGCTTGCCTGAATAGTCGCTTTTTCAGTAGCCAGATTTACATGTGCTGATTCCACACCCTCAACAGATTTTAAGGCTTTTTCTACTCGACCTACACAAGAAGCACATGACATACCCTCAATCGTAAGCTCTATTGGTTGCAGCGCTTCCACTTCGTAGCCAGCTTTTTCTACAACTTTAATTAAACTAGAACGATCAAGGGGACGATGCGAATAAATGACTGCTTTTTCGGTAGCCAGATTTACATGAGCCGATTCAACACCCTCAAGAGATTTTAAGGCTTTTTCCACACGGCCTACACAAGAAGCACATGTCATCCCCTCAATCTCTAATGTTTCACTGTAGTGTGGCGTATCAGTCATTTCGGTACTCATATACGATCTCTATCATTTAGATATGCTGAGTTCTATATGCGAAGATCAGCTCGAACCAAGATTATGGGGAATTCAGGGGCTACTTTTATTGCAAGCAAGTACAGATTTTATCTGTACGATGAGGAAAATAAGAGAGAGTAAAAGTGGTAAGGAATTCCCACTGTTACTCTAACAGAGATTAAGCAGGATCAGCTGTAAATCCACGCTCACTGAGAGTGGCAATGACTTTGTCCTGACTCACTGTTGTGTTGATTTCAACGATACGGTTTTGTAAATCAATATCGAGTGAAGCATTCGAGTCGAGCTCTTTAATTGCGGTAGTAATGCCGCGTGCACAACCACCACAAGTCATATTAGCGATGTGAAATTTCATATGTTGCTCCTTTTTAACAAAACATTTGTTTAAAACATTAGAACAGTAACTCTAAACTTTCACCATACAACCAGCCTTTTTCTGAATCAGTTACTCGCTGTAACTTGGTCTGTTTACAACCTTACAGTTTTCTTCAGAGTATTCCAAAGAAGAGTGTTCTAATGACTACAGTAAAAGTACTTAACCAACATTAATGTGACTTTAAAATGACATTTTTGTCATCTACGATCACTCTGAAATTTATAAGATTAGTTATTTCAATCAATGGTAGTGAACTGAATAGATGAGACCGTTATGGGTTGAAGATAAGCTAAAAACCGGTGACTACCTTTATGTATAATGCCTCATGATGCGATTTTACTGTTCTGATTGTCGTAAGTTGACAGTCCAGTAGAAACTTTATTGCTCAGCTACAAAAGATAAATGCAGTAATGTTAAATTTCCTCAATTCCCTTATTTTGAAATTCTCTTATTCAATACCCACGACAGTGGTTATATAGCCTGTTGTTAATAGAATTGATAGACCTAATAACATCTCAAATAAAATGGCATGACTAAGGTGTTTAGCGAATTTAGGATGTTGAAGACGCGGGGTGAAATACCATTTGTTGAAGGCAGCTAAAAGTAGAATACTTATAACAAAAAACATTTTAACCATGAAACCATAGCCATATGCAGTATTGATTAAGGTATTAAAATCTTTAATTAAAAGAAGAGCTACACTAGCGCCACAGGCGATTAATATCCCAACAATGAAAGCAGCAATACGTCCAAATACATGCATGCGATCTTTTAAAGGTAAACCACTTATTTCCCGGCTGGTTTTCCATAACGGATATAAAGACCCCATCCATAACGACATAACTAGAATATGGATTGATAATAAAATTTGAGCAAGTAAGGTTAAATTAGCGACATGTCCGAGCTGGGAAAAACTAAAAATAATCGGGATAAGTAAAATACAAAATATTGAACTTTCAATTATAGAAAAATGACCTTTGTTCCTGTTAAGTTTAACCACCATGAGAAGAAGTAAAAGAGCAAAACTAATAGAACGAAGAACGTATATATACCCCGTCGGAGTATTAACCAATATATTAATATACGTGGGGTCCACCATACCTGTAATACCAGTATTGGCAAAACTACCAATCAGAATAAAAAATCCCAAGGTACTGGAAATTAGGCCTAATCCAGCGCCAATTGTAATATATTTAAGAATCGATTCTTTTAGTTCAAGATATTGTCTAAGTAAAAAATAGCAAAAGGCTCCACCAACGACAAAAGCTACACTTAAATATAAAATAACCTTAGTTAACCAAGTGGCCCACATCCAATATTCAGAAATCATTATTTTTGTCCATTCTAGAACAACATGCCAGCACCTCACTGACATGTTGAAAGGTAATCAATTCTTATTTAGTTGATTTGATAGTGAAACTATATTCACCATTCATGTTGTGACCATCTTTCCCCATTGTTGTCCAGACAACGGTATATTTACCTTTTTTCAGTTTCGGAAGAGCGACATCAAAGGATTTCTTTAAGTCATGAGTAACTTTATATTTTAAAGGAACATCTCTTCGCTGAGCATCCAGTAACTTAATATTCATCAACATAACCTCTGCACCAAAGTTAAGGGTCAAGTTCTTTGGTTGACTAAGGATAGATGCATTTTCCGCAGGAATCGCACTCACTAAACTCACATGAGCGAACGTAGTTGTAGTAGCCACAATCATCGTTGCAGCTACTACAACATTACGTAGAGCAGTCATTTTATTTTGAAATAATTTCATTTACGTTTCCTCTTGATTCGTTAGTTCATTAGAGATGACTTTATAAAATCTATATTTAATGAGACCACATCATCTCCTCTTATATTTCAATTATTAGTGAGAGACAGAAACAGAGCGATGACTTCAAAATTACATTTTTGTCATTTTTAAAATTTAAAATCTTTAACTATTAAAATAATCTTATTGAAAAATAATGATCATTTAACAAACAAATTATGTAGGTGGTTGATTTATGAAATGTAGTAATCATTTTGTCTAAGAAAATAGTAGCTATTTAATTTTTTATATTTTAGTTTAAATATAAACATGTTATGTTTAATTTGATCTAATATAAATTTGTGGGCTAAGCACATGACTCAAACACGTCCAAGAATGACCAAATTATTTGAACAGCTTGGTTTAGCTTCTACTGAAGAAGCAATTGCAAAATTCATAGAGAGCCATCAGCTAGCTGGAGATGTTTTTTTAACACAAGCAATTTTTTGGACTGATGCTCAACGTCATTTTTTAGAAGAAAAACTACACTCTGATGGTGAATGGACGACAGTGATTGATCAATTAAATGAGTCTTTACATGAAAATTCAGTAAAATAATTTTCCGTTAGTATTAAGGATCTACATTCTTCCCTGCATTGAATACAACTCATTCATACAGTAGTACTGTTTTGGAGATGGAATCTCTATTATATAAGTAGTAGATTCCTTACTCTGAAATTTGGATTATAAACCCTAATATTAAAAATAATCTTCTTTACCTTCTATCTAATAAATATACCAATAAGTTTAATAATTAAATTATCCACCCTTTTTTCTATAAAAAACTATTTTGATCAACTGTATTTTTTCTTTAAAGGAATAACAGTGTAAATTACATTAAGAATGTGTCTCTAACTAGCCTTGGAGTCATCTAATCATTTCATTTTTATTTTTTTAAGCACATAAAATCATAACAACTTTAATAGTTTTAAAAGATTAATATTAAATAAAATTTTTGTCATCTCAGCATAGACTATATATTTCGAGAAGATCTCAAAATTACATTTTTGTCATTTTTAAAAATAATTAATTAATAGTGCTAAAATTTTTAAGAGAGACAGAGAATAACCAAAAATTTCATCAGTTTAGTAGTCAAATTCCTAGACTCTGTTCAGTACTAAAACATAGCTTTTACTTCCAAATTATTTAAAGGAAAAAATTATGATGAAATTCAAAAACATTTTTTTGGGCTTATGTATCGCAGCCGCGTCATTGAATACATTTGCACAGCAATCCGATGAACACAAAGATCACCACCCTGAAAAAACAGCACCATCTGCAGTAACAATTAAGCAAACAGTTACCAGCACCACTGCTACAGATAAAATGGCTGCAATGGATCAACACATGAAGGCGATGCAAGCCATGCATGAGAAGATGATGGCTGCAAAAACCCCACAAGAACGTCAGAAACTTATGGCTGAGCACATGAAACTCATGCAAGGAGGTATGAGTATGATGAAACAGATGGGCAGCCAAAGCATGAATGCAAATATGGCTGACCGTCAGCAGATGATGGAAAAACGTATGGACATGATGCAATCCATGATGCAGATGATGATGGACTGTATGCCTCCTTCAGCAACTAAATAGTTACCCATGAATTAGGGGAAAGCACCATGAATAACCAACACCAAGAATATAATTCAGTACCTAACTTCTGGTCTACTCGCTACGCCATCGGTCTATTCGTGTTGGGTGGTGTGGCAGCCTATTTTCTCTTAACCGAGCATTTGGCCCATGTCGTTGGTGTTTTGCCCTTTTTACTCCTTTTAGCCTGTCCAGTCATGCATATTTTTATGCATGGGGGTCATGGACATCACCATCATCAACAGAAAAATCCAGACACATCAGATAATAAAAAATCACGCGAACCAGGAGATCCCTCATGAATCATGCGGAATCGGCCTATGGTCTGTGGTGGCTCGTCATCATAAATTCGGCAATTTTCATTATGTTTGCCTTCAGTTTTTTTAAACCCGCCACAGCGCGAGATTGGCGTACTTTTAGCGCTTTCTCTGCTTTCATCATTGCATTGTTTGTCGAGATGTATGGTTTCCCTTTAACAATTTATCTGTTGTCAGGCTGGCTACAAACTCGCTTCCCTCAACTTGACTTGCTGTCGCATAACTCAGGTCACTTATGGTCAACGCTACTAGGCGAAAAGGGTGATCCACATTTTGGCATTCTGCACATCGCGAGTTATATTTTTTTGGGCTATGGTTTCTATTTACTATCAAAAGCATGGCAGGTGTTGTACCACGCACAACGTCATCACCAATTGGCAATAAGCGGACCCTATGCGCGCATACGCCACCCACAATACGTAGCTTTTGTGATGATCTTGCTGGGGTTTTTATTGCAATGGCCAACTTTACTGACACTGATTATGTTTCCAATCTTACTCTTAATGTACAGCCGCTTGGCAATTAAGGAAGAGGCTGAAATGAGTAAACAGTTTGGCGCTGTCTATGACAGCTATGCTCAACAGACTCCGAGATTTATTCCAAAATTCGGCCATAAAACCACTTTGCCATAAGAGAATTATTTATGTCAGATCAAAAAAATCATAACCAGGACCATATGGCACAGGCTACAACAGACGTACTGAAAGACCCAGTCTGTGGTATGACCGTCACTGAAGAATCGAAATACCATGAGGAATTTAAGGGGAAAACTTACTTTTTTTGCAGTGATAAATGTCAATCAAAGTTTCATAGCAGCCCGGTGCAATATATCGCTAAACCCGCAACGACGACTGCCGATGCACATACACAGCATCATCAGACTGTTCAACACGTTAATGCGGCAAGCACAACAGGTACGACCATCTATACATGCCCAATGCATCCAGAAATCAGGCAAGATCATCCTGGAAACTGTCCTAAATGCGGAATGACACTGGAGCCACTCATTCCTGAATTAGAGGAAGATGAGAATCCGGAGTTACGTGATTTCCGCCGACGCTTCTGGTGGACACTGCCATTGACCATCATCGTGACTTTTTTGGCGATGTTTGGTCATCAAATGAACCTGTTCAATATGGCTGTTCAGAGCTGGATTGAACTGGTGTTGTCACTCCCAATTGTACTTTGGGCAGGTTGGCCATTTTTTTCCCGGGGTTGGCAATCGGTTGTGAATCGCAGCCCGAACATGTGGACGCTGATTGGTTTGGGCACTGGAGCTGCATTTATTTATAGTGTGGTCGCAACCATTGCACCGCAAATCTTCCCAGACTCATTTATTTCCATGGGTCGTGTCGCTGTTTACTTTGAAGCTTCAGCGGTCATCATTTCATTGACCCTACTGGGACAAATATTGGAGTTAAAAGCACGTTCGCAAACTTCTGCTGCAATTAAGTCACTCCTTGGGCTCGCTCCTAAAACAGCTCGCCGAATCCTGCCTGATGGAACTGAAGAAGATGTTCCTCTAACGCATGTCCATGTAGGAGATTTACTCAGAATTCGCCCAGGTGAAAAAGTGCCTGTGGATGGTGTAATCACTGAAGGAAGTAGTTCAGTGGATGAATCGATGCTGACAGGTGAACCTTTACCTATCACTAAACGTATCGGCGATAAAGTCATTGGAGCTACCCTGAATACCAATGGTTCATTGATCATGCGTTCAGAGAAAATTGGTTCAAGTACCATGTTATCCCAGATCGTACAGATGGTGGCGCAAGCTCAACGATCGAGAGCACCAATGCAACGTATGGCTGATCAGGTAGCAGGTTGGTTCGTCATGGCTGTAGTGACCATTGCCTTGCTTACCTTCTTTGGATGGGGACTATTCGGCCCAGAAGAATCAAGCTGGGTTTATGCATTAATCAATGCTGTGGCAGTACTCATTATTGCCTGTCCTTGTGCACTAGGCTTGGCAACTCCAATGTCTATCATGGTTGCGACGGGTCAAGGTGCTACTCATGGTGTGCTGTTTCGTGATGCAGCAGCCATTGAGAATCTACGCAAGATTGACACACTAATCATCGATAAAACAGGTACGTTAACTGAAGGACGCCCTGTATTCGATCGTGTAGTTGCCGCATCAGATTTTGACGAATCTGAAGTATTACGTTTAGCCGCCAGTCTTGATCAAGGCAGTGAACACCCGCTAGCCGAAGCGATTGTAAACGCAGCACACGAACGTGGCCTGTCTCTTGAAACACCAGATAATTTTGAATCGGGCTCAGGGATTGGTGTTCGAGGTCAAGTGGGCGATCGTCAGTTAGCTTTGGGCAACACAGCACTGATGGAGCAATTGGGTATCTCGGTACAATCTCTGATTCCGCAAGCCGAAGAGCTGCGTTCGGAAGGTGCAAGTGTGATGCATCTAGCCATCAATGGTGAATTGGCCGGTCTGCTTGCAGTATCCGATCCCATTAAAAAAAATACCCCAGAAGCACTTGCCACCCTGAAGGAAGCGGGTCTACGTATCGTGATGGCAACAGGAGATGGTCTCACCACTGCCCGTTCAGTCGCAGCACGTCTAGGCATTGATGAGGTACATGGCGAAGTCAAACCCGCAGATAAACTAGAACTGGTCAGCAAATTGCAGAAGGAAGGTCGCATCGTGGCTATGGCTGGTGATGGCATCAATGATGCACCAGCCTTGGCTAAAGCTGATGTCGGTATCGCTATGGGAACCGGGACTGATGTTGCAATGAATAGTGCCCAAGTTACGCTGGTCAAGGGAGATTTACGAGGGATTGCTGTTGCCCGTTCACTTTCGGAAGCTACTGTCGGCAACATGAAACAGAACCTCATGTTTGCTTTCCTTTACAATGCTTTGGGTATCCCTATCGCGGCTGGCGTACTATATCCATTTACCGGTTGGTTGTTGTCACCGATGATTGCCGCCTTGGCTATGAGTTTGAGTTCAGCTTCAGTCATCACGAATGCCCTTCGCCTGCGAAATAAAAAGTTATGATAGAGAGTTCCTTTCTTCCACCAGATGTACCAGGTCTTATTGCAGCACTTGCCATCGGCCTGCTCATTGGTTTAGAACGAGGATGGCACGATCGTGAATTGCCCGAGGGCAGCCGAGTAGCAGGCCTACGTACCTTCACATTGACAGGATTGCTCGGAGGAGTGCTCGGTCATTTACAACCAAACTTCGGGCCTTGGCCGCTGGTCGCGGCCGTATTAGGGCTTTCCTTATTATTAACAGTGTCCTACGCGCGTACCGCAAAACTTTCCGGTAATCTAAGCGCTACCACGACGATCGCGATGCTGTTGACATTAGTTTTAGGTGCATATGCATCCCATGGTAATGTTACTTTAGCATTAACCGCGGCTGTAATCGTCGCTGTATTTTTGGATCTCAAGCCAACCTTACACGGTTGGCTACGCTTGATAGAGCATCGTGAATTAACCGCATCCCTGCAGTTGCTGGTACTTTCTGTCGTTATATTACCCTACTTACCCAATACGGGTCTGGGACCTTTTGCTGCATTAAATCCTTACCAGTTATGGTGGGCAGTGATCCTGATTGCCGGACTCTCTCTGGCAGGTCATTTTGCCATGCGGCTTACCGGTTCAGAAAGAGGCATATTCTGGACAGGTCTATTGGGTGGTTTGGCATCTTCTACAGCTGCAACTGTCGCACTGGCACGCTATACACGCCAGCACCCCGTCATGGTCAGTGCTGCTATTTCTGGAACATTGGCTGCCTGTGGCATCATGTTTTTTCGTATGGTTGTGCTGATAGGCGTCATTGAGCCAGCATTGCTAAGCACTTTTGGTGGTGCAATGATGATTGCGGGAATCCTTCTGCTGGGTATGGCATTGTGGAGACAACGCCAAATTACCAGCGCTGAAAACAACGATCGAACAATAGAAGCAATGGCTCCTTTTGATCTTGGGACAGCATTCAGCTTCGCTGCTTTCCTGGCTGTCATGGCAGTCTTGGTCCCGGCAGCAAAACAATGGTTGGGCACCAGCGGCATCTTCGTATTATCGACTATTTCTGGGCTAGCAGACGTAGATGCTATTTTAGTCTCACTTGCCCGCCTGCATAGTACTGAAGGCTTAACAACAAATGTGGCTGCTGTCGCGCTAGGGCTGGCCACACTGAGCAACATGTTAAGCAAAGCGACAATTGCATGGATGACAGGGGGGGCACAGTTTGGCCGAGCTATCATATTTGGCTACACAATTGCCATGATAGGTGCTGGCGTAGCTCTGGCTCTCAGTTTGAGCTTTATGTAAGGTCAACTCGGGTAAATGGAAGAGGTTCAAAAAATGAGTTAAAATGATTCCCCTTGCATGGATTCACTTTGAAAAACAATGGTAAAAATGATTCGACCATTGAGGGATTCAGCCTGGATGGTCGCCCCAAGCATATCAAGAATAGATTTTGTTATGGCAAGCCCTAAGCCGGTTCCTTCTTCTGTTCTTTGTCTAGACGCATCTGTTCGATAAAAACGATCAAATAATCTGGATAGTTGTTCAGGAGAGAGTTCAGGGCCTTCATTTTCAATTGAAAATATTGTGTTATCTAAATTCTGTTGAAGTTTTATCTGTATTGTAGAATTCTTGTTTCCATATTTAACTGCATTAGACAATAGGTTGCTGAGTGCGCGACGTAACATAGCAGGATCACCTTTTACATTGCCAGATCCTGTTTGTTGAAGTGTCATATTTTTTTCGGCAGCTAGAGCGTCATAGAAATCAAATAAAGCGGTAACTTCTTTAATGAGGTCAATATTCTGTAAGTTCTGTAAATTTAAGCCATGTTCTGCTTTTGCCAAGAAAAGCATATCGGACACCATTCGAGCCAAACGTTCAAATTCTTCTAAATTAGAAAATAGTATTTCTTGATAAGTACCAATATCTCGGTTACGGGCGAGACATACTTGAGTTTGGGTCATTAAATTATTAATCGGTGTTCTAATTTCATGTGCTAAATCAGATGAAAAATCGGAAAGTTTTTCTAAAGCTGACTCTAGTCTGTCCAGCATAGCATTGAAGGCGATTGCCAATGATTTTAGTTCGGTTGGTGTATGCTCAACTTCTAAACGTTCTGAAAGATGTTGAGCAGAAATTCCTTCTGCGACCTTAGCCATTTTTTGCACGGGTCTTAAACCTCTCCAGGTTGCAAACCAACCTAAAAACATTAAACAAATTGTACCAGCCAAACCAATATACAAAAGTTGACGCTTAAAATCTTTTAGAAAATGTAGATGTTCTGATGTATCGATCCCAACAATAATTCGTACAGATTGTATTTCAGAATTTCTATTTATACCTGTAGTGTAGATCATGCCACGATAGGTCTTATTTTGAACTTGCCATTTAATCCATGAATTATTTGCTGACTTGATTAAATTTTGAGTATTAATGATTGAGGATGCTGAACTAAATAAAATTTGGCCTGTCGGTCGTTCTATTTGGACCATAAGATCATGGTGTCCAACTAACGCATCTCTTAAATAAAGATTAAGTTCTGGAGAATTTTTAGGATGCTGTTGGAGAAGATTCTGAATAAGCTGGATTTTACCTTCTAATTGGGTACGGTCTTGAGTTTCAAAATGATGCATTACTAATTTATTTATGAACAAACCCATAATAATTAGAATGAAAATAGTAGATAATGAGAAAATGATACCGATCCGGAAACTGATCGCTCTGAATAAATTATTATTCATCCTCTACCTCTAGTACATACCCCATTCCTCGAATATTCTGAATTAATTTGGGAGTAAAGTTACTGTCAACTTTACTTCTTAATCGTTTAATAGCGACTTCAACGACATTCGTATCACTATCAAAATTCATATCCCAAATTTGAGAAGCAATCAGCGCTCTTGGTAAAATTTCACCTCGTCTACGCATAAAAAGTTCCATAAGCGCGAATTCTTTTGCCGTCAGATCAATGCGTTGACCCGCTCGCGTTACCCGACGTTTTCTCAAATCAAGTTCTAAATCAGCAATCTTAATAATATTACTATCTTCTCTTTGCTGCCCTCGTCTAAGGAGAGTTTTGATTCGAGCAAGAAGCTCTGCAAAAGCAAAAGGCTTTATTAAATAATCATCAGCGCCTAGCTCTAATCCTTTTACTCGATCTTCGATTTGATCTCGGGCGGTAAGAAAAAGAATGGGCATTGTTTTACCGCTGCTACGAATATCATTGATAATATTCCAACCATTTAGTCCAGGTAACATCACGTCTAAAATAATTAAGTCATACTCTTCAGAAAGAGCTTGATGTTTACCCGTTAACCCATCTGTAACCCAGTCCGTAATATAGCCAGCTTCGGATAAACCTTGCTTGAGATAATCACCAGTTTTTTGTTCATCTTCAACTAATAGTATTCTCATTTCCGAATCCTAAGTCATTCATTAAAACTATAATAACGTTATAAAACATCTGATCGAGATAGATTACAAAAATGTCATTTTCAAGTCACTTAGATGTTCAGTGCTTCACTTTATTGTAGTAGCAAGAAATTAACTTTTAGAGAAACTTATGAAAACTGTAGTGCGTCGTAGTCTAACAATTTTAATGTGTGCTGGAACTTTAATTGCTGGTACTCAATCTTGGGCAAAAGATGTATCAACCTCAAGTGCCACTAAAACGGTAAAAGCACAGGAACCTTGTACAAAACCTTGTAAAATGGAAAAAGATGACAAGACTCAGCAAGATCATAGTCAACATCAGTCTCCTAACTCATCTGACATGTCAAAAATGGATCATTCTATGATGAATATGGACCATTCTAAAATGGATCATTCAAAGATGAATATGCCTAGTAGCAATAAATAATTTTATAAATAGCGAGAAAGAAGTATTAAAGTTTATACTAAATATTTGCTTTATTACTTCAATCTTGACCTTTCTAAAGGTGAGATAGAATGTCAAAAAAGTTAAGTCATATACTCTTAATTGGAGTTGGTTTATTTTCATCAACTTGGGTAATGGCGGCAGTTAAAGAATATGATTTAACAATCGCTGAACAAACTGTAAATATCACAGGAAAACCAGTTGAGAGAATTACTGTAAATGGTAAATTCGTTGCACCACTTCTTGAATTTGAAGAAGGTGATGAGGCCGTTATCCGTGTTCACAATAAGTTAAAAAATCAGGACTCTTCAATCCATTGGCATGGCTTATTATTACCTGGAATTATGGATGGTGTACCTGGATTTAACAAATTTAATGGCATTGCCCCTAATAAAACTTATGAATATAAGTTTAAAGTCCGCCAAAATGGTACTTATTGGTATCATTCACATAGTAAAGGACAAGAACAAGACGGTTTATATGGTGCTTTTGTTATTTATCCTAAAGATAAAACTCCACTAACAGCTGCTGAAAAAACCGATAAAGATTACGTTGTTTTGCTTTCTGATTTTCATAATTCGACAAGTGATCAAATTATGAAAAATATTAAAAAAGAAGCAGACTACTATCAGAACCGCCGCGAAACAGTATTCGATGTATTAAAACAAGTTAAACGTGATGGGCTAAAAGCGACTTGGCAAGACCGTTCTATGTGGAATCAGATGCGAATGCTGAAAACAGATATGTCCGATGTGACTGGTTATACATTTTTAATGAATGGCAAGACACCTCAGCAAAATTGGACGGGTAACTTCAAAGCTGGTGAAAAAGTTCGCCTTCGTTTTATTAATGCTTCCGCTATGTCATTCTTTGATGTACGCATTCCAAACCTAAAAATGACTGTAGTCAGTGCTGATGGTCAACCTGTAAAGCCCGTTCCTGTAGATGAGTTCCGTATAGGTACTGCTGAAACTTATGATGTCATTGTTGAACCGAAACAAGCCCATTATCAAATCGAAGCTGAATCTATTGATCGTACTGGATTTTCGGTTGGAACCTTACATGATGAAAATACCTCACCTGTAAAACAAATTGAGATGCCTAAGCCTCGTCCTCGTTCTTTATTGACTATGGAAGATATGGGAATGAATCATGATATGTCTTCTATGAAAGGCATGAATCACGATATGTCTTCTATGAAAGGTATGGATCATGATATGTCTTCTATGAAAGGCATGAATCACGATATGTCTTCTATGAAAGGTATGGATCATGATATGTCTTCAATGAAAGATATGAATCATGATATGTCTTCTATGAAAGGCATGAATCACGATATGTCTTCTATGAAAGGTATGGATCATGATATGTCTTCTATGAAAGGTATGGATCATGATATGCCGATGAATAGCGCTACTGTTAAGGCGGCTTCAGACAAGAATGATAATACCGTATTTGGATGGGCAAATGCTTCAACACCTGAAGGTAATAAAGCATTGCAATATAGTGATTTGCAATCGTTAGATCCTCAAAAAGACACTCGTGCAGCTGAACGTGAAATAGAGATCCGTCTTGGTGGAAACATGGAGCGTTATATTTGGACAATAAATGGTAAAAAATTTAATGAAGCCGACCCACTAGTGGTGAAGTATGGTGAACGTATTCGCTTAAAATTTGTCAATGACAGTATGATGGCTCACCCAATGCACTTACATGGCATGTTTATGCAGCTTGAGAATGGTCAGGATCCAAGCAATATGCCAAACAAACATACGGTAATTGTTCCACCTGGGAAAACGATAACCACTCTACTCACAGCTGATGAGTTAGGTGAGTGGGCTATTCATTGTCACCTGCTTTACCATATGAGTGCAGGAATGATGAATAAACTCATTGTAGCTCAAGTGGAAGATGGTAATTCTACAAAGACTGTTGCTCAGCCCCCAATAAGTGAGAAGGGAGTAAATCCACATGCAAATCACTAAGAATTTCTTCTCAAAAACAGTCTTATCAATTGCATTAATAAGTATATCAAACTTAACTTTTGCTAATAGCAGCACTTCGGAACAAGAAAGTAATATTACAAATGGTATGAGAGTCTTATTACAGGAGTCTGGTGGCTTAAGATATAGCCCCCAAGAATTGTATCCAGAATATTATTCAATGGAAAATGCAAATGGGGGAGATAATATTATTCTGACCGCAAGAAAGAGATCAGCCCCATCTCATGATGATCATCTTAAAGAACATGGTGGACAAATTTATCAAACGACAAAATTTGAAAATGAATGGATGGTTGATGAAGACGGTAAGGGCAACCTAGGAACAAAGTTTGAAACTTTAATTGGAACAGATGAAAATCGTCTATTTATTGAAGCCAATTCGGAAAAGTCAGAAAGTAATGATCCAAAATATGCTGTATCAGCACTTTATAGCCGTAACGTAGCCCCATTTTGGGATGTACAAGCTGGGGTAAGATATAGTGAAGATAAAAATAACAGCAGCAGCGATCGAGTGGATGGGGTTATTGGTATATTAGGTCTAGCTCCTTATTTCTTTGAAACTCAGGCTTATTTATATGGTGGTGAAAATAATTTTTGGGGAGCTAGTTTTGAATTAGAGCGTGACTTCTTGCTAACCCAAAAACTTATTACTCAACCTTATATTGAAGCAGATTTAGTATTAAACGATGATTCTAACTATGCTTCAAAAAACGGATTATCCGAATTGAAGACTGGGCTGAAAACTCGTTATGAGATTACTAAACGGATTAAACCTTTTGTTGATGTAGCTTATCAATATGAAAAGGGACAAAAGCTAACTTCTCTACAACAAGCGTCCAATTCAGAAAAAGGATGGTTGTATGGTGCAGGTATCGAGTTTGTTTTTTAAAATAGTATGATTTGGATTCATGAATGGTAGCTTCGGCTACTATTCATGAATTATTACTATTTATTTTCGAATCTGTAAAACTAAAAAAGCTTAATTTTTGGTCTATTTTTATGCAGTGGTTAAAAACATGCTTATCGCTGTTTTTATCGTTTGCTATTCTTTTAGTAGGATCGGCTGCTACTACTTCGTCTGTACATCATCGGTGTTTAATGCCATCTGAATAGATGCATGTGGCATAGCCGTCTTCATCGATTTGAATCCTAAAGTGGCCCTAATGATCCGCTTTAGCTTGCCATGATTACATTCGATCACGTTATTTTTATACTTAACCTGCCTGTGCTCAAGATCTGGTGGACATTTTCTTTCCCATTTTAACCGTGACAAAGCACCTCCATATGTGTGCTTTATCTGTATCTATCACTTGTGGGGCCTTCCTTTGCCAGAAGATGCGGATACTGAGCATCCAAAAGTAAAAGAACTGCATGAGCTTCTTGCATGGTCTGAAGGTATGGTCTGGTGTTCACCTGAACGTCATGGTTCTATGAGTTCCATTTTTAAATCACAAATAGACTGGATTCCACTTGCAGGAGGAGCAATCCGTGCTACCCAAGGTAAAACCCTTGCCTTGATGCAAGTCAGTGGTGGATCACAGTCATTTAACAGCCTGAACCAGATGCGTATTTTGGGGCGGTGGATGCGGATGATCACCATTCCAAATCAGTCTTCAATTCCGAAAGCTTTCTTGGAATTCGAAGAAGATGGACGAATGAAGCCTTCAGCTTTCTATGACCGGATTGTGGATGTCATGGAAGAGTTATTTAAGTTCACTCTACTGACTCGTGGTCAAAGCAAATACCTGACTGATCGTTATTCTGAACGCAAGGAATCGGCTGAAGAGTTGTCCAAGCGTGTAAATCAGCGCAGTTTATAAATGCTGGATGGTATTAAATACTGCGCCTCATTGCCAGGTCAGTAACACTTTTATGCTGTACCGATGAAGTGCTGTTAAAGGTACAATGAATATTGTAAAAACCCAGTCTTCATGATTGGGTTTTTACATTAAAGAAGTCAGAGATAAATAAGGAAAAGGTGAAGGCTTTGAACCAGAAACAGACTGAAACTGATGTGATCATTATCGGTGGTGGGCAGGCCGCTTTATCTACCGCTTATTTTTTAAAGCGCAAGAAAATCCCATTCATTATATTGGATGAGCAAAATCAAGCGGGGGGTGCCTGGCTGCATACCTGGGAGTCATTGCGTCTTTTTTCTCCTAATACCTGGAGTTCTCTATCCGGTTGGATGATGCCCATCACTGAACAGACCTATCCAACACGAAATGAGGTGATCCAGTATTTATCGGCTTATGAACAGAGATATCAATTTTCGATTGTTCGTCCAGTACATGTCGATCGTGTGGAATCGAAGGGAAAGTATTTAGACGTATATGCTGGAGAAAAGTTTTGGCGAGCCAAGGTGGTGGTCAGTGCAACAGGGACATGGCGCCAGCCGTTTATTCCTGATTATCCGGGACAGGAAAACTTTCAAGGCACGCAGTTACATTCAGCCCATTACCTGAATGCAGATCCATTTAAAGATAAGAAAGTCATCGTGGTGGGTGGGGGGAATTCGGGCGCGCAAATACTCGCTGAGGTTTCACAAGTTGCTGAAACCATTTGGGTCACAAAAACTCCGCCTCAATTTTTACCTGATGATGTCGATGGTCGAGTACTGTTTTTAAGAGCAACTGAGCGTTTAAAAGTACAACAAGAAGGAAGAAAAGTTGACCAGCCAATAGGTGGCCTAGGTGATATTGTGATGATCGATAGTGTCAAAGAGGCAAGGAATAGAGGAGTCTTACATAGCCGTCCACCTTTTCAATCTTTAGCTACAGATGCAGTTATTTGGCCAGATGGAAAAAAAGAGAAAATTGATGTGATTATTTGGTGTACTGGATTTAAGGCTTCATTAAATCATCTAAAAAGTATAGATATAGTAGAGCGAGATAACTTTGTAGAAGTTCAAAATGGAAGGTCTATTAAGTTACCTAACTTGTGGTTAGTTGGATATGGAGATTGGACAGGTATGGCATCTGCAACATTAATTGGCGTTTCTAGAACAGCGAGAGCTACAGTAGATGAGATCTTCACTTATCTACAAGAAATTAATACTAAAAAATTTTCAGAATAATTATCCATATCGAGTATAAGAATTTTAGAATCGGTTTTGTGTCTAGGCTACTGGGAGCATTCCAATATTTTGATTATTATTTCACTAAAAGTGTCTACAAGATCATGCTATTCATTAAGCCATAATTTTTGATATTTAAACCTAATTTCATGAATTGCACTAAAAAGAGGGAACTCTTTCATAATTTATAATTAAATTAGAAGTTTTCTTAGGAAGCTGTTTAATATTATTGATATCTATACAGTTTTTCTTGTAAAAGCGCTTCATTTATAGTGAGTATTTCAATAAAATAAGGGAGCTAGCTCCCTTATTTTATTCATTTGCTAATTAAAAATTACTCGCAACTTGATATGTGATGAATGAAAAGATGTAGGCTAATGCAAACAAATAAGTTGCCATAATGATGGGCTGTTTCCAGCTGCCAGTTTCTCGTCTAATTGTTGCTAACGTAGCAAGACAATGGGGAGCAAAAATAAACCATACCAATAATGATAAACCTGTGGCTAACCCCCATCCATCCGGGCCTGAAATTTGACTTAACAGACTTTGAGTTACTGTATCTTCATCACCTGACATCGCATAAATCACCCCAAGAGCAGCAATTACAACTTCCCTTGCTGCCATAGCAGGAATGAGTGCAATACATATTTCCCATGTAAACCCAATAGGCGCAAATATAGGATGAATTAAATGTCCTAACTGACCAGCTAAACTATAGTTAATGGCCGGCATGCTTGCATTATCTGGTGGTTGAGGGAACGTGACTAGCACCCATAACAAGATAGACAGTGCAACGATAATGCCACCAACTCGTTTTAAGAAAATAGTTGCCCTATCATATAAGCCTAATGCAATATTTCTAATATCTGGAATTCGGTATGTGGGAAGTTCAAAAATAAAAATACTTTCAGTTTTATCTTTTCGAACCAATTTCAGAAAGACTGAAACTAATAACGCTGAGACTATTCCCGACATATAAAGACCAAAAAGGACTAATCCTTGCAGACTTAACCAGCCGTAGATTAATTGGTTCGGAATAAATGCCGCGATCAATAAAGCATATACTGGCAATCTTGCTGAACAGGTCATCAAGGGTGCAATCATAATTGTTGCTAATCGGTCCCGTTCAGAGCTGATACTTCTGGTTGCCATAATTCCGGGAATGGCACAAGCAAAACTGGATAGCAGAGGAATAAATGAACGGCCGCTAAGCCCGGCTTTAGACATTAATTTATCTAAAAGAAATGCTGCCCGGGGTAAATAGCCTGACTCTTCAAGCATTAAAATGAAGAAGAATAAAATCAAAATCTGAGGCATATATGCAAGCACGCTACCTGCACCAGCAATTACCCCATCCACAACCAAGCTTTTTAATAGAGGATGTTGGATTAGTGGTCCAATAAAATCACTGAGCCATGCGACAAAATTTTCAATGAATTCAATAAAAGGCGTTGCCCATATAAATACCGCCTGGAACATCACAAACATGGTTAAAGTTAAGATTACTAAACCCAATACAGGATGTAGAAAAATTTTATCTAGAAATGCGGTTCTTTTATCACCACTGTCATTATTTAAAATAACTTGTTTGGTGATTTGTTTGACCTGTTCAAAATGACTTAATTCAGAATGATAAGGAGTAATAAAAAGATTTTTTTGATCTAATTGATTAATTAAATCTTGAATTCCTTTTGTTTTAACTGCGACAGCTTCAACTACAGGGATACCTAACAGTTGAGACAGTTTATCCTTATCAATGGAAATACCACGCTTTTTGACCTCATCCATCATATTTAATACAAGAATCATAGGGCGATTTAGAGCACGAACTTCGAGAACCAAGCTCAAATGTAAGCTTAAATTTGTGGCATCTACAACGCATATAAAAATATCGGGTAGAACTTCACCTTTTAGCTCGCCCAAACAAACTGCCCTGGTGACTTCTTCATCTAAACTACTAGGTTTTAAACTGTAAGTTCCGGGTAAGTCCAATACTCGTACTGCATCACCAGAAGGTAATTTAAAAGAACCTTCTTTTCTTTCTACGGTAACTCCAGCATAGTTGGCAACTTTTTGTCGCGTACCAGTAAGCGTATTAAATAAAGAGGTTTTTCCACAATTTGGATTACCGACTAATGCAATGTTCTTAATCTTCATTGGATACTAACTCTACAAAAATTCTTTCAGCTTCATTCTTTCTTAATGCGAATCTTGAAGTTTCAATTTGAACTAAAACAGGATCTCCGCCAAAAACACCTTTAGCGAGTACTTGTAGAGTTTCACCCTCTCTAAAACCTAATAGTTGGAGCCGTTCCAATACGGGATCAGTGGTATGACTGTATTGATTACCTTTTTTGAGATCTCTAATTTTGACGATCTGATTTTGTTTAACTTGAAATAGATTCATTTTCGATACTCTTACTTCAAAGCCAAAATCTTTCGAGCACCATTAAGCACGAATAAAGAAACCAGGATGCCAATGATTAAGTCTGGGTAAGCTGATCCCGTCCACGCCACGAGTACACCGGCAAATATAACGCCCATATTTACGACAACGTCATTCGCCGAGAAAATCCAACTGGCTTTCATATGTGCGCCATCTTCTCGATGACCAGAAATAAGATATAAGCATGTCACGTTAGCTATAAGTGCGAGCAGGCCAATAACAATCATGAGCGTTGATTCTGGCTCGCTTCCAAACATGAATCGTCTAATGACATCAATAATCACGATGACAGCAAGTAATAACTGAATCCAACCTGCGAAATGGGCTGCTTTCACTTGATATTTCGCAGCTTTTCCGACGGCATATAGCGCAATACCATAAACGGCTGCATCGGCAAACATATCTAGAGAATCAGCAATCAATCCTGTAGACGCAGCAATAATTCCGCTGATGAATTCTATAAAGAAAAGTAGAGCATTAATGCCTAATAACAGTTTAAGTACTTTAGCTTGTCTCACAGGATCAGGTTCATTAGGTATATCGCCTGAAGAAAGCTGTGTTTCATCAAGTTTCGCCCCAAAACCCAGTCCTTCGAGTTTAGCCGTAATTTGCTGAATCCCTTCATTATGGAAGACTTTCAGTTTTCGATTGGGAAGATCAAAAGTAAGACCTTTAACTGCTTCAATATCTGCAAGAGCCATACGGACCATTTGCTCTTCAGCAGAGCAATCCATTTTAGGAATGGTATAGGTACTTGTTTGCTTAGCCTGTTGATTGCTTATATAAGTTTCAGTCTTCACAAGCTTTGCACCAAAACCCAAAGCTTCAAGTTTGGTAGTTATATTTTCATCTTTTTGATTATGTAGAACCTTTAAAGACCGGTTAGGTAAATCAAAGATGAGTTTTTGAACACCATCAATTGAAGATAGCGCCATACGAACCATCTGTTCTTCCGCAGAACAATCCATTTTGGGAACTAAGTATTCACTCATGTAGTGCGAATTTTTTAAAACGTCTTCAGTGCTTAAATTTTCTTTGGGATCAGAACCACAACAGGATTGAGCGGTATCTTCACAACTGTTTGAAGTGTTACAGCAAGGAGATGAAGATTTTTCTTCTTCCTCTTCACCACAACAGCTAAGCGTATTATTACAATTCTTTGAATTGTTTGCTTCTGCAATTGATGGATGATTTTCTTGTTGAGATTTCTTATCTTTGCATGGTGTTTCTTTACTACATCCACAACCACTCATAATTATACCCATTAAAAAAATTTATAAACTTTGAATATTAGAATCCCTATAGTTACTATAGAGTCAAGATTTTTTGGAAATACCAACTCAATGCATTTAAAAATTGGTGAACTCTCTAAAAAAACCTCATGTTCAGTATTAACAATTAGGTTTTATGAAAAGGAAGGTTTAATTCCGGAACCGGAAAGAACGGAAGGAAATTACCGCCTTTACGATGTAGGCTATGTTGAGCGAATTAAGTTTATTTTAAATTGCCGAACTTTAAATATGAGTTTGAATGAAATTCGTCAATTACTCACCTATAAAGATAATCCCAAGAAAAATTGTTCAGATGTGAATGAATTAATTGACTTACATGTCAGTGCTATCAGGGAAAATATAATCAAGCAACAAAAGCTTATTGAACAACTATCTGATTTAAGAGGTACTTGTGATGGCTTATGTACAATTGACCAATGTGGAGTTCTAAAAAATCTAGCTTGATTATCTAGACCTATGCTTTTTTCAAAAATTCTGTATATCTTTACTTAAGGCTGCAAAAAGTTTAAGGTTACTCAAATTCTGTGATCAGATCTTTGATAGATCTGGACAGCTTCTTATTGGTGTTTTAAATACAGATTTGTGTATGAAGAGAAAAACATTTCTAATCCAGATATTGGTACTCTTATTCACATTCCAGAATATTTGGAGTGTGGCAGAGGCTGCGTGTCTGCATGAAATGCCAAACATACCCAATTCAATACTCTCTAATCCAATCGATTTAGACGAAAAGAGTGATAGTCCTCGTCAAGCACTTTATTCCTTAGAAAACTATAAAGAAATCTATGACTATTGTCAGAAGGTTTGTTTTAACGAAAAGTGCAGTCATTTCTCAAATACAATCGTGATTCAGATTGACCCACCCGATGATCTGAAGCTTAAAGCTAATTTTGAGACCGGCATTACCCCAACTTATTTGGGAATAACTTTTTATAAATCCCCTTATCTGAATCAATTAACCCCGCCTCCCGATTTGCCCCTACTATTGGTGGGGTAGTCTTATAAAAGCCCACCACTCCTAATTTCATTATGCGTGGGGCATTTTCATGTCAAAAAACAAATTACATCAGGATACCTCCATCCTGAATTTATCCTGGTCAGCCTTAGGTAGCGGTATCTTGCTATCTGCAATGATCAGCTTCAGTACTTCCGTAGTCGCCAGTACTCAAGATTTAACGCTGCAGCAAGCTATTGAGCAGGTTAACCAATATCAAGCGTCCCAAAATTTCTGGGAAACGCAAAATAGTATTAATGCCACGAATCTTCAGCAAAGTAAGCTGTTTAAAAATCCTGAATTGTCAGTTGAACAAACGGGCTTTGGTTCAAATAATGAAAAAGAGCTTGCCATCGGTATATCACAACCTTTGGATATTTTTGGTGAGCGAAGAGCAAACCAAAAATTAGCCAGTCTCTCAATAGATAAAACAGCGCTGAAACAGAAGATTTATCAAGCACAAATTGAGCTTGCAGTGAAATATGTATGGTCGCAACTGGCCATTGCCGAACTTGAAAAAAACATTGTCAATGAACAACTTCGGGTGAGCCAAGAAAACCTTCAAGCAATCGAAAAGCGCTTTAATGCAGGCAGTATTGCCCAAGTAGATGTGAATCGCGCACGTTTAAGTCATGCTGAAAATATCCGTCTTTTTAGACAGGCCGACTTACAGGTACAAGTGGCAACCCAACAATTATCAAATTTATGGGGAACCTCTGATAAGTCATTGAAGGTAAACCTCTCTTCGCAAAAGCTTTGGCCAAAATCGACTCATGGGCAGGTTCAAGAATATTTAGCTGATAACTACATTGAGAAATATCGGGTTTTACAGCTGTTAGAGTCTCAAGCAACGGTTGATCAGCTGAAAGCAAAGTCACGTCCTAATCCCACCTTAAACCTGGGTGTTAACCGCACCCAATCCTTGGAAAACTCCACACAAAATCAACTGGTGGTTGGAGTCAGTGTACCGCTCAATATTTTCGATCGTCAGCAAAATGGCATAAAAATCGCGCAAGAAAAAATGAACTTATTAGAGCGTCAGAAAGACTTTTATCTAAAGCAAAATGCGCTGCAAATAGGCACAATTTTAACCGAGTTGCAGGGTTTAGAGCTGCAATTCAAAGTCGTTGACGAGACTCAAATTCCTTTGGCGACTCAAGTTCAAAGTAAGACGCTACAAGGTTTCTTGGCAGGCAAGTTTGCTTTAACCGATGTTCAGCAAGCCACGCTTCAATTACAAGACATCCGTCTGCGTAAAGTCCAGTTGTTACGGGATGGCTGGCAAAAGGCCATTGAAGCAGAAAGTTTGAGCTTAGGCATTAGCCCAAGTGAAGTCATGTCGAAAGATGCTATTGCACAAATCAATCAAAATTTATGGCAAGACATACAGGCCATGCCTGTCATTGGTGGGGGAAATTAACATGTTCGATCTTAAAAACAGCTTAAAAAAACAGAGCGGAAAAATCTCTCAACCCCTACTGATTAGTTTGGTCATCGGCGCTACCGTACTCCTCAGTATTTTCTTGATCTTAACGGGTAAGAATAAATCTGAAACATCAGATGAACATGCCGAGGAAGAAGGGGGAGAAGAACATGGTGGTGAAACCGAAGAGCATGCAGAAGGTGTGAGCCTGACTGCCAAGCAACTGGTGGAACAGGGCATACAATTATCAGCGGTCGATCAAGGCCCGGTGGTTAAATTAAGTTCTTATCCTGCCAAACTGAATGTGAATACTGACCAGCAAGCGCACGTCTCACCGAGTTTTAGTGGTCATGTAGAAAATGTCTATGTAGAACTCGGTCAAAAAGTTCAGAAAGGACAGCCTTTGGCTGCGTTGCTTGTTCCTGATCTAGTTGATCAGCAGGCCAATCTTAAAATTGAACAAACCAACCTTGAACTGGCGAAACAAGACTATGATCGTGAGCGTCAGCTTTGGTCACAGGGCATTTCAGCAAAACAGGACTATCAACGTGCTTATAACAGCTATAAACGGGCACAAATTCAGGTTCAAGCGGCCCAATCACGTTTAAGTGCATTTGGTGCAGTGAATGCCAGTAACGGACGCTATATTTTGAAAGCTCCCATTTCTGGCGTGATCAGTAAAAAGGATTTGGTTCTCGGGGAAAATGTTCAGTTAGCCGATCAACTCTTTACGATAGACCGGTTAGATCAACTCTGGCTTGAGTTTATTGTTCCAAATTCTGAAATTATGGGCTTAGCCCCGAATCAAAAGATCGAATTTAAATCCTTGCAAACGGAAAAGGTCTATCAGGCTGTTATTCAGACTTTAAATACTGAAGCGGATATTCAAACAGGCCGTCTTCAGGTGCGAGCAAAAGTTGAATCGAATGCAACCGAATTACGTCCAAACTTGATGGTAAACGTACAGTTGCAACAACGCAGTGAAAGTACCGCATTACGGGTACTTAAGTCCGCAGTTCAGAATGTCGATGGAAAAGATGTGGTTTTTGTCGCCACTCAGCATGGACAGAAAGTTGAATTCAGTCCGCAACCGGTGAAATTAGGGCAATCGTCTGGGGATAGCCAGTGGATTGAAGTGGTAAATGGGCTTAATCAGGGACAAAAATATGCCGCTCAAGGCAGTTTCTTACTGAAATCTGAGATGGAAAAAGGAGAGGCTTCACATGAGCACTAAAAGCCCTCACATTCCAGACCACGAATCGGTAAAACCTGAAGGGCTGTTTGATCGGCTGATCCAATTTTCTATCCATAACGCCATTTGGATTATGCTGTTTATTGCAGCCTGGATTGCTATTGGTATTTATAGTTATCAAAAGTTACCGATTGATGCTGTACCGGATATTACCAATACTCAGGTGCAGATTAACACTTCAGCCAATGGCTTTACGGCTTTGGAAATGGAACAGCGGATTACCTATCCAATCGAGAATGCCATGTCAGGCATGCCGAAAATGGAACAAACCCGTTCGATTTCACGCTACGGCTTATCGCAAGTGACCATCATTTTTGAAGATGGCACGGATATTTACTGGGCCAGACAGCTTATCAACCAGCGCTTGCAAGAAGCAATGGGAGAAATGCCTGAAGATGTGCAACCTAACATGTCGCCTATTTCGACAGGTTTAGGTGAAATCTATCAATGGGTGATTAAAGCCGAACCAAATGCTAAAAAGCCGGATGGAACCCCTTATTCGGCGATGGATTTACGTGAAATTCAGGATTGGATTGTAAGACCGCAATTACAGCGCGTAAAAGGCGTTGCGGAGATCAACAGTATCGGTGGCTTTAATAAAACCTATGTGGTTGCCCCTGATCTGAACCGATTGCAACAATTGCAAATTCCTTTGTCTGATTTACAAACTGCCTTAACAGAGAATAATGAAAACCGTGGTGCTGGCTATATTGAGAAAAATGGACAACAGCTAACGGTTCGTGTTCCCGGCACTTTAAACACGATTGAAGATATCCAGAACATCAGTATTGCCAATAAAAACGGCTATCCGATTCGGGTGGCAGATGTCGCCAATGTCTCAATTGGTCATGACTTAAGAACAGGGGCTGCAACCTATAATGGTGAAGAAACGGTATTGGGTATTGCCATGATGATGATGGGAGAAAATAGCCGTACCGTTGCTCAAGCCATTGATGAAAAGGTGCAATCGATCCAGCAATCGCTACCTAAAGGTGTGGTGATTGAGACTGTGTATGACCGTACGCATTTGGTTGATCGGGCGATCAAAACCGTTCAGAAAAATTTGATTGAGGGTGCAATCCTCGTCATTGTTATTTTATTTCTCTTTCTAGGTAATTTCCGTGCTGCGCTGATCACGGCTTGCGTTATTCCACTGTCAATGCTGTTTACCTTGACGGGAATGGCAGAGCAGAAGATTAGTGCAAATCTGATGAGTTTAGGGGCACTGGACTTCGGTATTATTATTGATGGTGCAGTGGTTATTGTAGAAAACTGTATCCGTCGGCTAGCAGAAGCTCAGAAGCTGAAAGGTGGTTTACTTAGCCGTTCTGAAAGATTTAAAGAAGTCTTCTTGGCTGCAAAACAGGCGCGTCGTCCTCTCATCTTTGGACAGTTAATTATTTTGGTGGTTTATCTACCTATCTTTACCCTGACGGGTGTAGAAGCCAAACTTTTCCATCCTATGGCAATGACGGTTGTACTGGCCTTAATTGGGGCCATGATTTTATCTGTCACTTTTGTGCCAGCCGCAGTTGCCCTATTTGTCACTGGAGAAGTCAAGGAAACCGAAAGTCGCTGGATGCATTGGCTTAAAACCAAATATGAACTGCTTTTAGATAAAGCCTATGAGCTTCGTTTATTTGTGACTATTGTGGCTGCCTGTATTTTAGTGCTTACGGGTGTGCTAGCCACTCAAACAGGTAGCGAGTTTGCACCTCAACTGGGTGAAGGTGATTTTGCTGTTCAGCAAATGCGTTCCCCAAGTACAGGGTTAGAACAGTCACTGAGAATGCAGGAAAATACTGAAAAGTTACTGTTGAAAGAATTTCCTGAAATTAAAGCGATCTTTGCCCGTACCGGTACAGCAGAAGTGGCCACAGATGTTATGCCACCCAACATTTCAGATGGCGTGGTACTGTTAAAACCTCATGATGAATGGCCTGATCCAAAACAAACGATTGATGAGCTTCGCCAAAGAATGATTACTTTCTTAGCGACATTGCCGGGAAATAACAGTGAGTTCTCGCAACCCATTGAACTGCGCTTTAACGAGTTAATTTCAGGGGTGCGAAGTGATGTGGGTGTCAAATTATTTGGTGATGACATGGAGATTCTAAATCGCGAAGCGAATAAAATTTCTCAAAAAATTAACTCAATTTCAGGCGCGACAGCCGTTAATGTAGAACAGACCAGTGGCTTACCCTTGTTGAATGTAGAGGTGGATAAGTCCAGAGCTGCACAATATGGCTTGTCGGTAAGAGCAATTCAGGATCTGGTAGCTACAAGTGTCGGTGGCCAGAATGTTGGAACAATTTTACAGGGAGACAAGCGTTTTGATTTTGTCATCCGTCTAGATGAATCCCAGCGTAGTCCTGAACAGTTAGCGGTACTTCCTATTCAATTGCCGAATGGTGGTTTAGTCCAACTGCAAGATGTGGCACGCGTTGAAAATATCCTGGGTATTAATCAGGTCAGCCGTGAAAATGGTAAACGTCGAGTGGTTATTACTGCAAATGTAGAAGGACGTGATTTAGGCTCATTCGTAACAGAGCTTCAGAGCACGTTATCCAAACAGGAATTACCAAGCGGTTATTGGATAGATTATGGCGGTCAATTTCAAAATCTGATGTCTGCAAAAGCGCGTATGCAATTGGTGGTTCCGCTCGCATTGTTGACGATCTTTATTTTATTGATGGCTGTATTCCATAATATCAAAGAAAGCTTACTGGTCTTTAGTGGTGTACCGTTTGCCTTATGTGGAGGCTTAATCGCGTTGTGGTTGCGTGACATTCCATTATCCATGTCAGCAGGGGTTGGCTTCATTGCACTATCGGGGGTGGCTGTACTGAATGGCTTAGTCATGCTTACCTTTATCAAAGAGTTGCGACAACAATATGACCTTTATTATGCAACGTGGCAGGGTGCAATTTTGCGTCTTAGACCTGTGCTGATGACAGCTTGTGTGGCGTCCCTTGGGTTTGTCCCGATGGCTTTGGCAACCGGAACTGGGGCAGAAGTACAGAGACCTTTAGCAACAGTGGTTATTGGAGGAATTATCTCCTCTACCCTGCTTACATTGGTTTTATTGCCCGTACTGTACCGCTGGATGAATGAAAAGAAAGCTTCTTAATCCATTAGATTAAGCAATTTTTAGCAGAGATATTGAGCCTGTCTCAAGTATCTCTGCTAATCATGGATTGAATAAGGAAAATTTTATGTCAGAACATCATGATCATAGCCATGCGGTTGTTACTGAAGGAAATAGTAAGAAATTAATGTTTGCTTTGGGTTTAACGACTACTTTTTTAATAGTAGAAGTTGTCGCTGCTTTTATTACCCAAAGTTTAGCATTACTGTCTGATGCCGCTCACATGTTTACTGATGTAGCCGCATTAGCTATTGCTCTTGCTGCTATCAAAATTGGTAAAAAAGCCGCAGATGATAAAAGAACTTTTGGCTATCAGCGATTCGAAATTTTAGCGGCTCTGTTTAATGCAGTGATGCTTTTTGTGGTGGCGATATATATTGTCTATGAAGCTTACCAACGTTTTACGAATCCTGCTGAAATTCAAAGTATTGGAATGATGATTGTCGCAGTCATTGGTTTGGTCATAAATTTGATTTCAATGAAAATCCTTTCTGCGAGTGCTGAAGGAAGTCTAAATGTGAAAGGCGCATATTTAGAAGTTCTTAGTGATGCACTGGGATCGATAGGCGTGATTATCGGAGGAGTGGTCATTTATTTTACCCAGTGGATGTGGGTAGATACCTTAATCGCTGTGTTAATTGGCTTCTGGGTCTTACCTCGAACTTGGGTTTTATTAAAACAAAGTATCCATATTTTGCTTGAAGGGGTTCCTGATGAGATTGATATTGAGTCGTTAAGAAATGATTTATTGATGCTAGAGGGTGTTAAAGGGATTCATCAGTTGAAAGTCTGGGCTATATCTTCAAAAAACATTCATTTAACTGCTCATTTAGTTGCTCCTAATAGCGATCCAGATCAGCTCTATCAAAAGGCCTTAGACGTTCTAAAACATAATCATAGTATTACTGAAATTACGTTACAAATAGAAAGTACGGAATGTAATACATTGGAACAGCATAAACATTAATTAGAATGTTGTTTATTTTCTGCATGAAATATACATCTCCCCTTTTTGTTACTCAGTTAAACTTTAGGGGGAGCATTTAAAAATTAATATCATTATTAGTATCACCGTATAACCACTCATCACTTTTCTATTGTTATTCCAAGGATTTAAAGTTTACTATTTGATTTTGTCACAAAATCAAAGGGGCTTTTATGAATGGAAATAAAGGTGGTCATAGGGAAGGTGCAGGAAGGAAGGCAATTTACAATGAACCAACTAAGACTATGCGTGTACCAGTATCACGTATTGTAGAGATTAAGAAGTTCTTAGCTAGTAATAAAAAGACTACTTTAAATGATGTAGCTTCTATTACGTTAATTAATCCTTCAACTTTTAAACGTATTCCTTTAGCTTCTGAAAAAATAGCTGCTGGTTTTCCATCTCCCGCACAAGATTATATTGATAAAACTTTAGATATGAATGAACACCTTGTGAAAAATGAAGCTGCAACATTTGTTGTTAAGGTAGCTTCTCTTTCCATGCGTGACGCAGGAATTGAAATTGATGACGAGCTTCTAGTGGATCGTAGTCTTGAAGCCAAACATGAGGACATTGTTATTGCCTTAATTGACAATGAGTTCACAGTCAAACGGTTAATGGTTGAAGGTGATAAGTGTTGGCTTAAAGCGGAAAATCCAGATTATGACGATATTCACCTTAAAGATTGCCAAGAATTATTGATATGGGGTGTAGTGACTTTTGTCATTAAGCCATTTAGGAAACACAAATAATCTAATCCTATCGGTTTAACCTACATGGAAAGTCAAAATAAAATCTTTGCTTTAGTAGACATTAATAACTGTTATGTAAGCTGTGAACGTGTCTTTAATCCAAGTCTAAACAATCAACCAGTAATCGTATTATCTAATAATGACGGTTGTGCTGTGGCTCGTTCACAGGAAGCTAAAAATTTAGGTATAAAGATGGGTGTACCTCTTTTTCAGCTCAAGGATCTTGTAGAGCAACATAACATCACAGTTCTTTCGAGTAATTATGCTCTATATGCGGAAATGTCCCGCAGATTTATAAAAGTCCTATCTGAATTTGTTACACCTCAAGAACAAGAAATTTATTCTATTGATGAATGTTTTTTAGATTTAACTGCCTATGCTTCAAATTATGATTTAACTGCCTATGCTCATTTAATTCTAGATCGGCTCTTACGTTGGCTAGGTTTGCCGGCCTGTATTGGAATTGGACGGACTAAAACAGAAGCAAAAATGGCTAACCATATCGCCAAAAAGAATAGTTATTTAAAGGGTGTATGTAACCTTGTTTCAATGGACTATTGCTCAATTGAAAGCTTATATCAAACTATAGAAGTGAGTGAAGTGTGGGGCGTTGGGAAAAAACATACTGAAAAGTTGAATAGCCTAAGCATTAATACAGTTTTAGATTTTGTTTGCGCTTCACCCTTAATGATTAGAAATCAATTTTCTATTGTCATGCACAGAACATTATTAGAATTACAAGGAATTTCTTGTATTGAGATTGAACAAAGTCCAAAAGCTAAAAAACAGATAATTGCGAGCCGTTCCTTTGGCCAAAAGGTCTATAGCCGTGATGATCTTAAAGAAGCAATTACGCTCTATGTCCAGGATGCAGTAAGCCGTTTAAGAAGCGAAAATTTACTATGTGGCTGTATTCTTGGTTTTGTTCAATCTAATCCTTTTGATAGCTCTGAACCTTTTTACAATAAATCTATGTCATACACTTTGCCAGACCCATCAGACAATAGCTTATTACTAACTAAAATTGCTACGACAATGATTGATCAGCTATATCAGCAGAATATAGGATTCAAAAAATGTGGGGTTATCCTAACTTGTCTTGAACCTAAAGCTACTCATATCTATGACCTGTTCACCGACATGAATAAAGTTAAATCAAGTAATCAACTTATGGATTCACTCGATAATATACAAAATAGGTTTGGTAAGAAGAAAATAGGGTTAGGTGCCAGTATGTTGCCTAATAGAAATTGGAATATGTCACGTAATCAACTAACTCCCAATTACTTTAAATGGGATCAACTTATGAGTGTTAAATAATTAGTCATGACTAAGGAAAATTTGCTGCATTTGACTTGCTACTGGTAAACAAGGATTAACAGGAATTGAAATTAAAATATGCAGTATTTATAGCTTTTTTAATAATAGTGTCAGTTATGGCCTTTAAATTGGCTTATAACCCATACATTGATCACGATAAAGAAGTAAGGACATTTAACTTTAAAGATGAAAAATTAACGGCTCTTTATCTCTATAGGGAACATGATCAAGAAATAGGTTTTAAAGAAAATCCTTCATTAAGGCCTTTGGTTTTTACATGGAAAAAGCCAATTTATACTTGCTTTAATATGGTCAATGTACCTTATGACTTAGAGATATTTTTCTTTAATGCAGATAAAAAAATTATTGGATCGGCTGTAATGAAAAAGTTTTCTCCAAAACAATATTGCCCTAATGAAAAAATTCAATTTGCATTGGAAATATTAAAAAAATAATTCTTAAATTTTTTATCGAATTAAATAGATAAAGTAGATACCTGGTTATCATGGTCCTATGACCATAGTAACCAAGTTATCGGTATCAAATGGCTTATTGGAAAGAGCATGGTGAAGGTTCGACGGGACTTTTCAGTGTTGCTGTACTGTCTATGACTGTCCTTAAATCCATAAATAGGTGTCCACTCAATTTTGATGGCACTGTTGCAAATAACCACGAATGGTAAGCTGAAGACTGTTTTAGCTAAAGGTGCAGCATATGAATCCTTTCCATGGTCGGCATTTTCAGGGCGAAATCATTCTTTGGGCTGTGCGCTGGTATTGTAAATATGGCATTAGCTATCGTGAACTGCAGGAAATGCTGGCCGAACGGGGTGTGAATGTTGATCACACGACTATTTACCGTTGGGTTCAACGTTATGCTCCTGAAATAGAAAAACGTTTACGCTGGTATTGGCGTAATCCTACAGATCTGAGCTCGTGGCATATTGATGAAACCTATGTAAAAGTGAATGGACGATGGTCTTATCTGTATCGTGCAGTCGATCAACGTGGCGATACCATTGATTTTTATCTTTCTTCTAGACGTAATACCAAATCAGCATATTGTTTTCTTGGAAAAATTTTAAATAATGTGAAGAAGTGGCAAATTCCACAAGTGATCAACACGGATAAAGCACCCACATATGGACGTGCTTTATCACGGTTAAAACGGGAAGGTAAATGTCCACCAGACCTTGAGCACAGGCAGATTAAGTATAAAAATAACGTGATTGAATGTGATCATGGCAAGCTAAAGCGGATCATCAGGGCCACATTAGGATTCAAATCTATGAAGACGGCTTATGCCACAATTAAAGGTATTGAAGTCATGCGTGCACTACGTAAAGGACAAGCATCGTCATTTTATTATGGTCAGCCTCAGGGTGAAGTGTGTCTAATCAACAGGGTTTTCGGTCTCTAAGTACTTTTTAAAGGGAACATCATCGACTCAAATCTCTATTTGCAACAGTGCCGAATTATGTCCGGGAAGGGGACAGCGTGATTGTACATTCCATGGATCGTTTTGCACGAAGCCTAAAAGATTTGGTCACTGAAGTAGATAAACTGGTTAAACGAGGGATCGCCATCCAGTTTGTAAAAGAAAATATTACTTTTACGGCCCAATCCACCCCGATGGATAATTTAATGCTGCAACTGATGGGTGCTTTTGCACAGTTCGAACGTGAAATCATTCTGGAGCGGCAAAAGGAAGGAATAAAACTCGCCTCTGCTCAAGGGAAGTACAGAGGCCGGGTACATAAATTGAAGCCGGATCAAGCTGAAGCTTTGCGACAAGAATGGAAGGAAGGGAAGTACCCTTCAAAAATGGCATTGGGCCAGGCATTTGGAATTAGTCGCCAGGCGGTATACCGCTATTTAAAAGCCGGTGAATAACTCAATTGAAATTGGGGAATCAGACTGAATATATTGAAATGTTTTATAACTCAAAACGACGACATGGTTCCAATGGTCAACTTTCTCCATTAGATTATGAAAGGACCCATCAAAAGATGGTTATATGTGTCTAGAATTTTGTTGGCTATTCAGTAGCTTAGTAATAGAGATTCATAATTAATAAAGTAACACCTACCTACCCATAATTAATTTCAGAAATACTACCTCCTATGATCAGTTTTTCCTAAAAACAGTAAATATAATCCAAGAAAATCCTAATTTTTTTAACTATTTTAAGATGAGTAATTAATAAATTTCAAAGATATAAAAATTATTTTTAAACATGGATAGTGAAGAGGTTAGAGATGGTTCATAAAGTTGCTGTAGTTACAGGTGGCGCTTCTGGTTTAGGTAAAGGTATTGCTGAAAGACTAGGAAAGGATGGGTTTAAGTTAGTTATTTCAGACGTGAACCAAAAATTTCTTGATGACACCCAAAAGGAATTTATAAATAAAGGATATGAAGTTATAACCTTAAAAGGTGATGTCTCTATTCAAAAGGATCAACAATTATTAGCACAAACGGCTTTAAATAACTTTGGTCGACTAGATGTCTGGGTCAATAATGCAGGAATTGAAAGTGTTGTTCCATTCTCAGATATCACCCAAGAACAGTTAGAAAAAGTATTTGCTATAGATGTGTTTAGTGTTGTCTATGGTATTCAGGCTGCTGCAGAAATCATGAAGACCCAAGATGGGATTGGCAAGATTATTAATGCCTGTTCAATCGCGGGCCATGAATCTTACGAAATGCTGGCCACTTATTCTGCAGCAAAACATGCGGTTCGTTCACTTACAGTGGCTGCTGCCAAAGAATATGCAAAACATAATATTCGTGTCAATTCATACTGTCCTGGTGTGGCAGCAACTTCAATGTGGGATCGTGTTGATGCAGCAATGGCTAAAGAATATGGCTGGCAGCCAGGAGAAGCCTTGCAGAAATTTTCAGCAGGTATTTTATGTGGTCGCACAGAAGAACCCGCGGATGTAGGTAATATTGTTTCCTTCTTAGCTTCTAGCGATTCTGATTATATTACTGGCCAATCAATTTTAGTTGATGGCGGTATGGTATTCCGTTAATTAAATTTCTTTTCCCCTAATAGTTCAAAAATAATATTCAAGAGTCTTTTATTAAAAATAAAGGCTCTTTAGGAGTTTTCATGTCAAAAAAAGTTGCGTTTATCACAGGTGCAGGTCAGGGAATTGGAGAAGCAATTGCTCTACGACTAGCTCAAGACGGTTTTATTGTTGCTTGTGCTGATTTAAATATTGAAACAGCACAATTAGTTAAAGAAAAAATTATTAATCAAGGTGGAAATGCTTTTGCTATTCAAGTAGATGTGGCTAAGCGAGAGGATGTATTCCAAGCTATACAGAAAACACTAGATCTCTGTGGTGATTTAAATGTGGTCATAAATAATGCTGGAATTGCACCTATTATGCCAATTGAAGCAGTAACACCTGAAATCTATCAAAAGACTATGGATATTAATGTAGGTGGAGTTCTTTGGGGCATTCAAGCGGCCGTCGAAACATTCAAAAAATTAGGGCATGGCGGAAAAATTATTAGTGCTTCCTCCCAAGCAGGTCAAGTGGGTAATCCTGAGTTATCTGTTTATGGGGCTACTAAATTTGCTGTTCGAGGTATTACCCAAACAGCAGCAAAAGAACTCGCTCCATTAGGAATTACTGTGAATGCATATTGCCCCGGGATTGTAGACACGCCAATGATGAGAAAGGTCGCTCAGGATTTAGCTGATTTATCAGGGGAAAGTTTTGAGTGGGGCATGCAACAATTTGCTCAAAACATCACGCTAAAACGCATTTCAAAACCAGAAGATGTAGCTGCATGTGTGTCCTTTTTATCAGGACCTGATTCTGACTATATTACTGGTCAAGCCATTATTGTTGATGGCGGTATGGTTTTTAATTAATAAGCTGATTTTTAAATGAAAAGGGATATTCATGAACATTACTAAAGCAATTGCATCACCATCTAAATTTTTGGTTCAAACAGATTTATTAAAAGAACTCGGCATACATGGTAAAGCTTTTGGTCATAAAGCTTATTTAATTTGTGACTCGTTTATTGTAGAACAAGTGAAACAAAAAGCTTTACCGAGTTTTATTGAGAAAGCTAACGCTAAAATTGGGATCTTTGGTGGCCAGTGTTCTGATACTGAGATCGAAAAGCATAAAGCAATTGCTGTAGATTTTGACTATATCGTGGGTATAGGGGGGGGTAAGACCTTAGATACGGCCAAAGCGACTGCGCATTATTTAGGTAAGCCTGTTTTAATTGTTCCCACATTGGCTTCTACCGATGCTCCATGTACGGCAATATCAGTTATTTATAATGATGATGACACTTTTAACCGATATTTATTTTTATCGAAGAATCCAGATGTAGTTTTAGCGGATACGCAGATTTTGGCTGAAGAACCTGTACGTTTTTTTGCTGCCGGGGTAGGTGATGGACTAGCAACATATTTTGAAGCAAGAGCCTGTTATCAAGCTCAAAAGGACAATCTGATTTTAGGTCAACATGGCTCAATGCTTAAACCTTCACTTATTGGTTATACCATTGCCAAAACATGTTATGAAACGATCAAAATGCATGCTGCACAAGCAGTATATGCCGTCAAGAATAAAGTAGTAACGCTTGCTTTAGAACATACCATTGAAGCCACAATTTATATGTCAGCAGTAGGTGCTGAATCGGGGGGATGTGCAGCTGCGCATGCAATCCATAATGGAATGACAGTTGTGGATGACTTACATGGCGCACAACATGGTGAAAAAGTTATCTTTGGATTACTAACCCAATTAGTGATGGAAGCAGTACCTAAGCATGAATTGGAGGAAGTCATCAATATTGCGGTAGCTGTAGGTTTACCATTAACTCTAGAAGATTTGGGATTAAAAGAGTTTAACGAAAGTGAATGGCGTAAGGTCGCTGAGGTTGCATGTGATCCTAATGACACTATGCATAATATGCCGTTTACTGTGACTCCACAGATGGTTTATAGCGCAATTATAGCGACTAATGCACTCCTCAATGATTATAAAAAAACACATAACATTGCTTAAAAATAGAGCAAGGCCTTTCTATTGAATGAATAAAAAAGCCTTAAAAATACTGCATTGAAAGTTACTGAAAATGGATTTTAAGATGATCTTTCACAATTTAATGAAACTAAAAACAGTTGTTTTGGCGCCAGTTCTACTATGTATGCATTCATCTTTATTTGCTGCAGGCGTAAATTCGGATCCTGGAGATTATAAGGCACTGCCAGCAGGAACTAATTTAGCAGTTGCCTATTACCAGCACCTAAAAGCAGATAATGTGTATGCCAATGACAAAAAAGTGGTTAATGATTTAGGATTAACTTTAGATATCGGGATGCTCAGATACGTAAAGTTTATCGAACTTGGCGGGTTACTCATGAATCCCCAAGTTGTTTTACCTTTGGCAAAACAACGAAACTCATTAGAAGGTTCTGAAAACAGTGGAATTGGTGACATATTAGTGGGTGGTGTGGCTTGGCCATATCATGATGATCAATTAGGTCGATATTTCGCTTTAGGTGGTTTTGTTTCCTTTCCCACCGGATCTCATGAAGGAGATAATTTTGCAATCAGTAGCGATCGATTTCAATATAACTTACAGACTGGATATCAACATGCACTGAATTCAAATATTTCATTTGAAGGAATTGCTCAAGTTGAATTTTATAGCGATAAAGATAAAAACGGGATGGAAAAAGAAACTTTCTATCAAACAGATTTATCAGCAATTTATAACTTTAATAAAGAAACCAGTTTTGCAATAACATGGAGAAGGACTGATGGAGGAAAAGAATTCTTAAATCATCAAACGGCCTTAGAAAGTGAACAGAAAAACATTCTACTTTTAACTGGAACGACTAATATTGCCCAGAATACTCAGTTCTTACTACAATGGCGCCAAGATTTTGATGTTAAAGATGGCAGTGAAATTTCTGGTATACAGACTAGACTAGTATATGCATTTTGAAATTTGAAATGTCATAAGATGAAATATACAAAAGGAGAGACTAATTCACCTTTTGTATATTTTTTTTGAATGAAAAATATTTTTTTCTTGAATATGTGTGTTAAGTAATTGATTAGTAGTAACTATTTAAAAATAACTATAATGATCAATTTATCCAATTTTTACTAAATTTTATCCAATCTTTTCATACATGAGTTTGCGATTCTAGAGGCTATAGAGAATCTTTAATTTAATTTTTAGTTATTGGTTTTTATTCAAAAAAGCTCATGGAGACGGCAATGTCAATGAACAATATGGATTTTGATGCAATAGTAATTGGTACGGGTTTTGGTGGTTTGTATGCAATTAAAAAATTACGCGATGAATTAAATTTAAAAGTACGTGCGTTTGATAAAGCTAGTGAAGTTGGCGGAACATGGTTCTGGAATACATATCCAGGTGCATTGTCTGATTCTGAAACCCACTTATATCGCTATTGTTGGGAAAAAGATTTATTAAAATCTTTTGATATTAAGAATAAATATATAAATGGTCCAGATGTTTTAAATTATTTAAAAGCTGTAGCAGATAAACATGACCTTAGAAAAAATATTGATTTCAACACAGGCATCGATTCAGCACATTTTGATGAAAAGAATAATCTCTGGAAAGTAACCACAGACAAGGGGCAAACCCATACTGCACGTTATTTAATTACCGCTTTAGGTCTATTATCGGCACCTAATTTACCTAAAATCAAAGGAATTAAAGACTTTAAAGGCGAACTTCATCATACAAGCCGTTGGCCTGAAAATGTTGATGTCAGTGGTAAGCGCGTAGCCGTAATTGGCACAGGTTCTACAGGTGTGCAAGTCATTACTGCATTAGCTCCAAAGGTAAAACATCTAACAGTATTGCAACGTTCTGCTCAGTACAGCGTACCTATTGGTAATAGCCCTTTGGCAGAAAAAGAAAAATTGTTTATCCGTAGCAACTATGATCAAATTTGGGATCAAGTATGGAATTCTGCTCTTGGCTTCGGATTAAATGAAACAGCCCGTCCCACATTTAGTGTGACTCCTGAAGAGCGTAAAGCAATCTTTGAAGAAGCTTGGCAAAAAGGTGGTGGTTTCAGATTTATGTTTGAAACTTTTGGGGATATTGCAACCAATATGGATGCAAACATTGAAGCTCAAAATTTCATTAAAAATAAAATTGCTGAAATCGTAAAAGATCCTGAAACTGCACAAAAACTGATGCCAAAAGATTTATATGCTAAGCGTCCTTTATGTGATAGTGGCTATTATTCTGTGTTTAACCGAGACAATGTGTCACTTGAAGATGTTAAGACAAATCCAATTCAGGAGATTACTGAAAATGGAGTATTGTTAGCTGATGGTAAATTCATTGAATTAGATATGCTGATCTGTGCCACAGGATTCGATGCGGTAGATGGTAATTATATCCGTATGGATATACGCGGTAAAAATGGACTTGAAATGAAAGACTATTGGAAAGAGGGTCCTTCAAGTTATCTGGGTGTGACTGTTGCGAATTATCCAAACATGTTTATGGTACTTGGGCCTAATGGACCATTTACCAATTTACCTCCATCTATTGAAACTCAAGTAGAGTGGATTAGTGACATTATCCAGTATGCACAAGAGCAAAAAATTATTGCTATAGAAGCACCTCAAGCTGAAGAAGAAAACTGGACTAAAACATGCGCTGAAATTGCTGAACAGACTTTATTCCCTAAAGCGGACTCTTGGATATTTGGCGCTAATATTCCAGGGAAAAAGAATACCGTTTATTTCTATATGGGCGGACTAAAAGAGTATCGAAGTGTTCTGGCTGAAACACGTCAAAATAATTTTTCTAATTTTAAGCTCACGGCTGAGTCAGATTTAAAAAATACAGCTGTAGCTTCCTAACATATTAATTATTGAGAGTGTAATCAAATGAACTATACACAAATACCGATGTATATTAATGGCGAATTTATTCAGCTAGAAAGCCGAAATGGGAGAGAAATTCTTAACCCCGCAGACAATGAGAGCATTGGAGTAATGCCTTGTGCCACTCAAAATGATTTAGATTTAGCATTAGAGGGCGCACAAACTGCATTTGAGTCTTGGAAAGATACCTCTCCCTTATTCCGAAGTGATATTTTAAGAAAATTCGCTCAACTGGCACGTGAACGTTCTGAAGAAATTGGGCGATGGATTACCTTAGATCAAGGTAAACCTCTTCAAGAAGCAATTGGCGAAGTTAAAGTTTGTGCAGAACATGCAGAATGGCATGCTGAAGAATGTAGACGTATATATGGTCGTGTCATTCCTTCAAGGCGTTCAGATGTCGAACAAATTGTTATCCGTGAACCTATTGGTGTTTGTTTAGCTTTTTCACCTTGGAATTTTCCGTTTAATCAGGCAATAAGAAAAATTGCAGCCGCGATAGCAGCTGGTTGTACTATCATTGTAAAAGGATCGAGCGATACTCCTAGTGCTGTAGTTGCGATTGCACAGATGTTCCATGAGGTCGGATTACCAAAAGGTGTCTTAAATATAGTCTGGGGTGATTCAGATTTCATTTCTGAATATCTAATTAAATCACCCATCATTAAAAAAGTATCTTTTACTGGGTCGACTCCGATTGGGAAAAAACTTGCTGCCTTAGCCAGTCTGCATATGAAACAATGCACGATGGAGCTTGGTGGACATGCACCAGTGATTATTTGTGATGATGCTCATATCGATAATGCGGTTGAAACATTAGTTAACTACAAATTTAGAAATGCAGGACAAGTTTGTATTTCCCCTACTCGTTTTTATGTACAAGAGAATGTTTACCAAGAAGTTGTAAAGAAAATAACTCAGCGTACTCAACAGATCAAAGTGGGAAATGGTTTAGATAGCCAAAGTCAAATGGGGCCATTAGCACAAACCAGACGTGTTGGAGCGATGCTAAAAATAGTTGAAGATGCTCAGAAGAAGGGTGCAACAATCCAAACAGGTGGGTATGCAATCGATGGTAAGGGTAACTATTTCATGCCAACGGTCATAAGTGATTTAACAAATGATATGGATTTTATGAATGATGAGCCTTTTGGCCCTGTTATTGGCTTAGTCCCTTTTAGTACAGTAGATAATGTATTGATAGAAGCAAATCGTTTACCTTTTGGATTAGCGTCATATGCATTTACACAATCTTTAGAAAATTCTCATAAAATTTCGAGAGGATTAGAAGCAGGCATGGTATCAATTAACCATATTGGATTAGCCCTTGCGGAAACCCCATTTGGCGGGATTAAAGATAGTGGTTTTGGTAGTGAAGGAGGGATTGAATCTTTCAATGGTTATTTGACGACCAAATTTATTACCAAAATGGTTTAAGTGAATTTGGTGCACTGAAATCAGTGTACCAAACCTCTTTTGACTTTAAGGATGGAAGTTAAAATGAGCAATAATAGTTTCGAAAAAGAGTTAGTTAAACCCGAAGAAGTAATCTTATGGGTGCCTGGTGATCTGACGATAGACAGTATAGGCTCAGGTTGGGAAAACATAGCGATGCGTGGTTATACCTATAATTATTTAGATGTAAATATTCCTGCCATGCGAGATTATATGATTGTCAATTATAAGACTGACAATTTAGAAATGAAGCGTCGCGGATCTAATTCATGGATGAGTAAACATGTTAATTCTGGAACAGTATCCTTACTGACTTGTGGAGAAGATACTCGATGGGCATGGAATGATGATCTTGAAGTTGTACATGTCTATATAGATCACGAAACAGTTTCCAATATGGCTAATCAAGTTTTTGATTACGACATTGCGAATATTCGGATACCTGATGAAGTAGGAATAAAAGATGAGATCTTGCCCGTTTTATCCTCCTTACTAGAACAAGAGTTAAGAAGTGGCGGAGTAGGGGGCAATGTATTCGTTGAAAGTATTAAAAACCAAATTGCACTCCATCTATTAAGACGCTATGCCAAATTAGAATTTAAGGAAGGTCTTTGTAAGACAGGATTTAATCAAATACAACATAAATTATTAGTAGATTATATTCGTGAACATATTAGCGAAAAAATAAATTTAGAAGATTTAGCATTATTAATCGGGTTAAGCGTGCCGCATCTAATGAGAAAGTTTAAAGTGGATTTTGGTACTTCTCCTGCTGCTTATATCATGGCATTAAGAATCCAATTAGCTAAAAAACTTTTAATAAGTAAAAAAGATATACCTATAAAAGTTATAGCAGGTGAAGCTGGTTTCTTTGATCAAAGCCATATGAATCGGGTCTTTCATAAATTTTTTAGAAAAACTCCAGCAGAAATCCGCCAAGAACAGGCACAGAAAATCACTCAAATTCAAATTGATTAACATTTTTACATTACAGGAAATTCAAATGAGTAATTCAATTTTTTTAATTCATGGATACTTGGCAAATACTGAATCACATTGGTTCCCGTGGCTAAAAACAGAGTTACAGAACAAAAATAAAAATCTAATTATTAAACCGTTAACTAATTCTGATAATCCAGAGTATCCAGTTTGGAAACAGGATATAGCTCAAATCCTTAAGGATTTGAAAATTGGAGATTCTGTAATCTGTCATAGCTTAGGATGTATTTCTACATTAGATGTTCTAAAAGATTATGAAGGTCCTAAGCTAGATAAGTTGGTACTTGTAGCGGGTTTTATTGATCAATTAAAAGCATTTTCTGGTTTGGATAATTTTATTAATCAATGCGAAATAGATTTAAATAAAATTAAGGAGAAGTTTGAAAAGATTATTGTATTTGTTTCAAGTAATGATGTGGTAGTAGAACCGATACTGACTGAAAAACTTGCTCATCAACTCGGTGCAGAATTAATTACAGAGCAGAATGCGGGGCATTTTTTAGATTCTGATGGATATACTGAGTTCAATTCCTTACTAAAAGTATTTTAGATTGAAAAAGTGTAATTCTTTTATCACGATTTTTAATCTGACTTATGCAAAGAAATAAAGTCTAAACTGGGGGACATAAAAAATTTAATTACATATGTAAAAATACGGTAGTCAGAGGAAATTATACTAAAGGTTTTCTAGTAAATTTTTTAACTAAAGATATCCTATCTTTAATTGATAAGGGTATGGATATCGATTAACGACATTTTTGATGTTGATAGGAAATAATATAAAAGGTCTTATAGATCTAATAAAAAATAAGAATAGTAGAATTTTATTCTACAATATTGAGAATTTTTGCCTGTTTATCAAATATTCATGATCCATTAAATTAGAAAACCTATTCTTTTAAACAGGTGTATGAAATGCCAGTTGTAAATATCCAGCTATTTGAAGGCCGTAACGAAGCGAAAGCTGCTATAGCAAAGGAAGTTACTGAATCGATTTCTAAACATGCCAATATTGATCCCAAATATATCTATGTGATTTTTAATGACGTTTCAGTAGAAAACTGGGCGATATCTGGAGAACTATTTTCAGATACATTGAAAAAACAAGATTAACAATCTCTCATAAAGTAAGTGGAATTTATTCACTTACTTTTTTATATAAAGTTGGGAATTCTAATGAATAATGAAATTATTTGCGTATTTAAATTGAGTTTGAATAGTAACCTTTACCAAAATTTTGAAAAACTAGTAGCTAATATTGTCAATGCTACACAAAAAGAACCAGGTACTTTAACCTATCAATATAGTGTCAATGATGAAAAAAATATTATTCATATTATTGAACGCTATAAAGAAAATTCACTTTTATCTCATATCGACACTACTTTTTCGCCTTTTGCAGATGAGTTTCTTTCTCTTGTTAAAATAACGGAATTAACTGTTTACGGTAATCCCAGTAATGAAGAAAAAAGTAGATTAGATCAGTTCGGTGCGCAATATTTAACTCCATTTAACGGATTTTCCAAATAATACTTAAGGAGAACTATATTGGAATTATATATTTATGATCATTGTCCATACTGTACTAGAGCACGAATGATCCTCGGCTTGAAAAAAATCAGTTATAGTGAAATTGTATTGGATAATGATAATGAAAAAACTCCTATAAGTATGATTGGAAAAAAAAGTTTACCTATTTTAAAGTTTAAAGAAAATCAATATTTAGGTGAGAGCTTGGATATTGTTAGTTATATAGACTCAATTGATGAAAATAAGTCCTTAACTCTATCTAGAAATATTGACATTGAAAATTGGGTTAAGAATATAGAGTTATCAATTTATGAATTAGCTATTCCTCGTTGGGCATTTTCTAATTTTAAAGAGTTTAATAAAATTTCTGCCAGAATGTATTTTATTAACAGAAAACAAGCTGCATTAGGCAATTTTTCAAATCTAATAAATTTAAGTGCTGAGAAAATTGATTTCATCAATAGAGAACTGAATATTCTTAACAAATTAGTTGATATTAATTTACTAAAAAAATCTTATCAATCTTGGTCTTATACCGATATTTTTCTTTTCCCAATCTTACGCTCTTTATCAATTGTGAAGGGTATTGTATGGCCAGAGAACATTCTATATTGGATGGGAAAAATGTCTGAACAGTGCGGAATATCTTTGCACAGTGATATTGCTCTTTAATTTGTTTGATAGAGGTTGAATTATGAATAAGTTTTTTACTATCTTTCTCAGTATAATTCTAACAAGCTTAAGCCCCAATGTTTTTGCTGCGGATGCTATCAAAGCTTTGGCACAAGACTACAATTTCCCCCATAAGATCAAAGGTTTTCCTGAAAAGTTATCAGATTTTAAAGGGTTGAAAATTAATAAATTCAAAACCAGTGATAACGTGAATTTAGCCTATTGGGAAGCTGGAAATGGTGAGCCTTTAATATTTATACCCGGATGGTCTGCAAACGGTGCTGAATTTATAAATGTTATATATTTACTCAGTAAAAATTATCATGTTTATGTACTAGATCCAAGAAATCAGGGCCTATCGGATACTGTTCCTTATGGTAATCGAATCTCACGCTATGGTATCGATTTAAAAGAATTTATTGATCATACTCAAAATAAACAAGTAAACCTGATTGGGTGGTCAATGGGAGCATCCGTGATCTGGAGTTATATTGATCTTTTTGGTGACAATAAGTTGAAAAAATTAGCCTTCATAGATGAGCCAGTATCTATTTACGCTCACACAGACTGGACCGAAGAAAAACGTTCAAATTTAGGTGCAATGACAACCTCACCAGAACGAATGATTGCTGCATTTACCAGAAATGAACCTACAAATCAGCTGGTTGTAGACATGAATGTATTTTCACGTTACCAAATGCAAGATTCGGAGTATTTTAAAAATTCGGAAAGCTTTGCACAGGCTGTAATTCAGAAGTCACCAGAAAGTATGGCTCCTGTTCTTTTTGATCATGCCACTAATAATTGGGAAGATGTAATTCAATACAAAATAAATCTTCCTACAGCTATTTTTACAGGTGAGTATAGTAATAACTTACAAAGTCAGAAATGGATGAATTCCGTTATTAAGAAGTCTCAACTCTTTATTTATAAAGGTGATGAGGGGGATCATTTTCTGGCATTTAAAAACCCGATAAAATTTTCAAAAGATTTAAGCAATTTTATTGAGGCTCCAGCTAAGTAAACATTGTTTTTTATGTGCTATGTAGTTCCCATATAAGATATTTCTATAGGATAAGACTCAGTATGACTCTTTCGACTATTTCATTAGATTCATTTAAAAGTCTTATTTATTTTATCACTGCTGCACAGACTAAAAGCTTTACAAATGCAGCAGAAGAGTTAGGTGTTTCAAAATCTACTGTAGGGAAAAGTATAAGTCGTTTGGAGGAGAATCTAGGGGTTACGTTATTTCATCGTAGTACTCGGAAAATATCGTTGACCACAGAAGGTGAGGGGTATTTAAAAAGTTGTCTAGAGGCTTTACAAACTTTGGAGTCTGCGCAAAATATTTTACGCGCGAATCAAAAAGACCCTAATGGGGTGGTACGAATCGATATGCCCTCAGCCTTTGGGCGAAAGGTAATGGTTCCAATACTTATGGAAATGTCTACTCAATATCCAAGTTTAAGTTTTATTATTACCTTCAATGATAAAGTCATTGACCCTCAAGATTTAGGTTTTGATCTGGCTATCAGATTTGGTGAAGTAAAGGATAGTTTAGATATTGTTGCAAAAGACTTGAATGATCAACAGCTTGTATTATGTGCTTCTTCAGAATATTTAGAAAAAAAAGGAATTCCTCAAACACTTGAAGATTTGAATAATCATCAATGTCTAGTCGCATGGCGGGGTGCTACACCCTTAGGATGGCTACTAAAAAATGAAAATTCACAAGATTTTAGGTTTTATCCAAAACCCTTCCACCAAATCAGTGATGGTGATGCGATGATAGATGCGTGTCTCCTTGGAGGCGGTATTATGCAATTTCCCTTCTCTTTAATAAAAGAGCATGTCACTAATAAGAAATTACAATTAATTCTTCTTGGGCTAAATCCTGACCCAACTAAATTAAGTCTTATTTGGCCACGTACGCCTATATTATTACCCGGACTACGTTATGTAATAGATCAATTAATATTTTTATCAGATCAACAAAAGTTTAGCTAAGAAAAATTTATTTCAAGTATATGAAATATTGTTGATTTTTAAAAAATTTACAAAAAGTATATTTTTTAGATAGTTAAGATTTTTAATTGAAAAAGTATTTGATTTACTTTGTATTTATAATTTTAATACTATACCCCAGTATAGTTATTTTAAAGGGTTTTATTGAATGCCGAAGCAGGTCGAAGATAAGAAAAGAATTTTATTGCGTGTCAAGAAAATGAAAGGGCAAATGCAAGCAATTGAACAGGCTCTTGAAGGTGAGATGCCTTGTGCAGCAATTTTGCAACAAATCTGTGCAATTAGAGGTGCAATGAATGGATTAATGACAGAGCTTCTGGAGGTACATTTGAAAGATACGTTGGTATCCGGTGAGTCTACTGAAAGTGAACGGAATGAAGAGCTAATTGAAGTTAGTAGAATTCTTAAATCATATTTAAAATAGATATAAAGGTAATATTTATGAAATCACGTGCAGCTGTAGCATTTGGTCCGGGTCAACCCCTACAAATTGTAGAACTTGATGTCGCTCCGCCTAAAGCAGGTGAAGTTTTGGTGAAGATTACTCATACCGGTGTTTGCCATACCGATGCATTTACTTTATCGGGTGATGATCCTGAAGGTGTTTTCCCTGCCGTGCTAGGTCATGAAGGTGCGGGTATTGTAATTGAAGTTGGTGAAGGCGTGACCAGTGTAAAACCTGGTGATCATGTTATTCCACTTTATACAGCAGAATGTGGCGAGTGTTTATTCTGTAAATCCGGAAAAACTAACCTGTGTGTGGCTGTTCGTGCTACTCAAGGCAAAGGTTTAATGCCAGATGGGACGACGCGTTTTTCTTATCAGGGTCAACCTATTTACCATTACATGGGATGTTCAACTTTTAGTGAGTATACAGTTGTTGCAGAAGTCTCTTTGGCGAAGATTAATCCTGATGCAAATCCGGAACATGTATGTTTACTCGGATGTGGTGTAACGACAGGTATTGGTGCGGTGCATAACACAGCAAAAGTACAAGAAGGTGATACCGTTGCAGTATTTGGTTTGGGTGGAATTGGTCTTGCAGTGGTGCAAGGCGCTCGTCAAGCTAAAGCAGGCCGTATTATTGTGGTTGATATGAATCCGGAAAAATTCAAACTAGCTGAAGAGTTCGGTGCCACAGATTTCTTAAATCCAAAAGATTATGACAAGCCTATTCAGCAAGTCATTGTTGAAATGACCGAGTGGGGGGTAGATCATTCCTTTGAATGTATTGGTAACGTTAATGTTATGCGTTCAGCACTGGAGTGCGCTCACCGTGGTTGGGGCCAATCCGTGATTATTGGAGTAGCAGGTGCAGGTCAGGAAATTTCAACCCGTCCATTCCAGCTGGTAACAGGACGCACTTGGAAAGGTAGCGCATTTGGTGGAGTGAAAGGTCGTTCACAACTTCCGGGCATGGTTGAAGATGCAATGAAGGGGGAGATTCAACTCGAACCTTTCGTGACCCATACCATGGGCTTGGACAACATTAACGAAGCTTTTGACCTGATGCACGAAGGTAAATCAATTCGTACTGTAATTCATTACGAATAATCATTTTGATTAGTACAGTATTTCTAAATGAAGTACTGTACTAACAATGAGTTATAATTTTTTTAGCTTAATTATAACTATAAGTAAGCTATGAGCCGATTATAACTACTGGCTTAATGGTTAAGCCAGTTTTTGAGTCTTCAAATGCTTGATTAATATCGTTAAAATCGTAAAACTTTATAAGTTTATCAAAGGGGAATTTCCCTTCTTTATAATATTGAATGATTTTAGGGATGTGTAGTTGAGGAGTAGAGTCTCCTTGTATTGTGCCTACAATCGTTTTACCTTCCATCAAAATATCATTTGTAAAATTTAAGGTTACATCTCCTCCCATACCGACAATCGAGATTTTTCCTGCTACTCTCAATGAATCTATTCCATTTTTAATGACAACAGGAACACCGGTAGTTTCAATTGCATAATGAACACCGCCATCTGTAATTTTTTTGACTTCTTCTACTACATTTAAATTTTGACTGTTTAGAGTATGCGTAGCTCCAAGTTCTTTCGCTAACTCAAGACGATTTTCATGTATATCAACAACGATAATGTTTTTAAGACCTAAAATGTTAGCAGCCATAACGGCACTTAATCCAACTGCACCCGCTCCATAAATGGCAATAGAGCTTCCAGGTTCAGGTTTCAAACTGTTCATCACCGTACCACTACCAGTTTGAATACCACATCCCAAAGGACCTAATAATCTCAAGTCCACATCATGATCCACTTTGACTACATTATGTTTATTCGCTACAGCATAGGTAGCAAAAGAAGACTGTCCAAAAAAGGTAGAGTAATTTTGACCATCCTTATGCAGTCGATAGGTTTGATCTTGTAGTTTTCCACCAAAATTGAGTTCAATGGTACGCATACATAAATTGTGGTGCCCTGTAAGACACTGGGAGCAAGAGTTACAGTATGAATAGGACAGTACGACATGATCACCCACTGTTAAATGAGTAACATTTGAACCAACTCTTTCAATAATTCCTGAACCTTCGTGTCCTAATACTGCTGGGAAAGGAGTTCCATTTCCTTTGATTGATTCTGCATCAGTATGACAAATACCAGATGCAACTATTCTTATAAGAACTTCATCGTCTTTAGGTTCATCAATTTCAATTTCTTCAATAACTAATGGACAATTTTTTTCTTTCGCAAGTGCGGCGTTGATTTTCATACATTTTTCCTTAAATGTAAGTGTTATCTAGCTAAAAGCTAGATAACATATGAATTAATATGGCCTAGATCTTCATTTAATAAGTCGAATAGAGTGGGGTTCTAGATATGATTTCAATGTCTCATTGATGTCTAATTCACGACCAATACCACTTTGCTTGATTCCACCGAATGGCATACCGAGTTGTAACGAGTCAAAACTATGGCTATTAATAAATGTACTGCCAGCCTCTATCTTTTGTGCAACTTCATAGGCAAGCTCAATATTTTCAGACCAAACAGATGAACATAGACCTTGCTCATTATCATTTGCGTATTCAATGGCTTGTTCGACAGTTTCATACCCAATCAGTGGAATGACCGGTCCGAATTGTTCTTGCTGAACAATCTCTAATGAATTATCTAAAGTTTTAACTACATGAGGTAAGACGTAATATCCATTATCCCACTGTTCTGGATTTAACTTTTGACCTAACTCACGTACTTCACATTGATCCGATGCTTTTGCATTTTCAATAAATTTCTGTACGATCGACCACTGCTTTTTATTGTTGAGTGGGCCGAAATTTGCTTCTGAATTTAGGCCATGTCCAACTTTATATTTATCAACCTCTTCACACAAAAGATCAAAATAAAGATCGAGCTTATCTTTCGGCACATATATGCGCTTAACTGCAAAACAAATCTGCCCACTTCGTGTGAAAACACCCTTTAATAATTTGGGTAAGATAGATTGAAAATTGATATCTTCTAGAATAACTGCTGCATCATTTCCACCTAGTTCTAAAGTGACGTCTTTTATCGTTTGGGCTGCACTTGCCATTACGGCTGTACCTGTAGCTGTTCCACCGGTAAATGCAACTTTACGAACTAGAGGATGACTCGTTAAAATATTTCCTACATCAGCATCGCCATGTACGACATTAATCACGCCCTTTGGAAATACGGCTGCTATTTTGGCAAGCAATTGAGTTAAAGCCAATGCTGAGAATGGAGAAGGCTTCAACACCACAGTATTACCTGCAAGTAATAAAGGACCTAACTTCATCATTGTTAATACAATAGGCATATTCCAAGGCACAATTGCAGAGATGACACCTTTAGGTTTTTTATGAATTCGTATCCAGCCTGTTTCTTCTGAAATCTCTTTAGGTATCAAAAGATCATCTGGAGCCTGAGCATACATACTCATTACGCCTGAACCCAAGTAAAAATCAGTTTCTGCTTCCCAAAGCATGCCACCATGTTCGGAAATAAGGAGTTCTTTTAGTTCATCTTTTTGTTGGAAAATGAGATCGGCAGCCTGTTTTAAACAGTTTTGACGTTCAGCAATACTACTGTCTTTCCAATTTAAAAAGGCTTGATGTGCAGTATTGATGGCTTTTTCAACATCATCCAAACTGGTATTACTAATAGAACCAATTTGATGAGTAAAATTGCCTGGATCATATACAGGCTGGACCTGGGCAGAAGTAGGCAAAAAATCGCCATTAATAAATCCTGAAATATGAACGAGTGACATGTATTTCTCCTTGAAAGCACCTTGATTCATTCTGTGTAAGAACAGAATCTCAGTATTTGAAAATTCAAAATAATGCATCCTTTATTTTGAATTTAGATAATATGAACTATATTTAAGAAGAAAAAATAGGCTAAAATGAGAGTTTAAGTTTCAAAAAATGAAAGTATGAAAATTAGAGACAAAGTAAATGACCTAGAGTTTTTTTTAAAAATTGTAGAAGCAGGCTCTCTAACACGTGCGGCAATTCTTTTGGAAAGCTCATTGCCATCAATGAGCCGTCGCCTATCTCAAATCGAACAGAGATTCGGCGTTAAGTTAATTGATCGAAATTCCCGTCGTTTCAAGTTAACTGAAAAAGGGGAATATTTTTTAGAAAATACCCAGCATATTTTGTCCCTCCTTGAAAAAATGGAAAATAACTTACAAGGTGAACAGGATTTTTTGACTGGGCGATTAAGAATTGGTTCACTCAATCAATTCGGGAAACAGCATTTAGCTGGTTGGATTGCAGAGTTTGCAGAACAATATCCTCATTTAAATATTGAATTACTGTTGTCTGATTCTAAAGTCGATTTAATGGAGCAGGAACTCGATTTTTCCTTTCAGATTGAAGTTCCTTTAGAGATTGATTACTGTTCTGTCCCGCTTATACAAGGTAAAAAAATTTATTGCGCTTCTCCTGAATATTTTAAAAAGTTTGGAATACCAGATAGTCCGTATAGTTTGGCGGATCATCACTGTCTCTGTTTGATCAGAAATCGGCATACATTTAGTGAGTGGCCGTTTATGGAGAATGGTAAAAACAGGGTAGTAAAAGTCTCACCTCAATTGGCTAGTAGTAGTAGTGAAATAGTTCATCAATGGGTATTAGCAGGCAAGGGCATTGCTTATAAATTGAATTGGGATATTCAGGCTGATTTATCATCAGGAAAAATAGTTGAATGCTTGGTAGATTTTAATCCACTGCATAAAAATTTATATATGGTCTATCTAGAAAATAATTCCACGCAACCAAAATACAAATATTTTATTGATTTTATTAAAAATAAATTTGGGATATTAACAAATAATGCTTTGTGAAATTGATTGATCCAAAATTTTGATCCACTTAAATCACAATCCTTATGAATCGGATATTTAATATCTTTTAATTAGATCATGTCTTTTTAAATAATAAGTATCAAAAAAATAGATAGTTCAAGGTAAAAAATATAAATTGGATAAATTCTGAAAAATGGCTAATGATGGAAATCTAAGCAATTTAGTAAGGAATGCTAAAAATGGACAAAAAGATTAAAGTTGCGGTGATTGGTGGTGGGATTGCAGGATTAGCACTTACTACACAATTGGTGAAAAATCAAAATTTAGATGTGCATCTTTATGAAGCTGCCCCGCAATTTTCTGAAATTGGTGCAGGAATTTCTTTCGGCGCCAATGCAGTAAAAGCGATCCAATTGTTAGGTTTAAGCCAAGAATATGAAGGGATTGCAGATAAGGTAAAAGCACCTTATACAGATATCTGGTTCCAATGGCGCAATGGTTATACCGATGAATATTTATCTGCCTCTGTAGCACCCAATGTAGGACAATCTTCTGTCCATCGTGCAGATTTTTTAGATAGTTTAATTCCATTGGTTCCGCAGAAAAATGTGCATTTTAACAAACGTGTTCAAGAAATTAATGCTACAGAAAATCAGGTTTCAATTCAATTTATGGATGGACAACTGGTTGAATGCGATTATCTGATCGGGTGTGATGGTATCCATTCTGTAGTACGTAACCATGTGCTTGATTCTCACCAACTCGCACGTGTGAGTCCCGAATTCTCTGGCACTTGGGCATATCGTGGAATCATTAAATTTGAAGACTTTAAACAAGCCGTTCAAGATCTTGATAATGATTTAGAATTGGCTGAAGTGCCTCAAATGCTATTAGGTAAAGACAAACATATTTTAACTTTCCCAATTCGTCAGGGTGAAGAAATTAATATTGTTGCCTTTAAATCAGACCGTACCCAAACGACATTGCCAGAAAATACGCCTTGGACTAAACCCGTTTCTAAACAAGAAATGTTAGATGACTTCGCAGATTGGAGTGACAGCTGTCAGGCCTTATTGAATTTGATTGAACAACCGACGATTTGGGCATTACATGAAACACCGCCTTTAACCACCTATAAAAATAAAACCCAAAATGTCATTGTGATTGGTGATGCAGCACATGCCATGTTACCGCATCAGGGTGCAGGCGCAGGGCAGGGCTTGGAAGACGCACTGATCTTGGCCAACTTATTGGCTAATCCACAGCTCACAGCAGAAAATATTAAATTGGTATCAAAAATTTACGAGGAAATTCGTTTAGAGCGTGCAGTTAAAGTTCAGCATACTTCACATGAGTCAGGTGAAATTTATGAGTTTTATTCACCCCATTATCCAAGTTTTGAAGAAATCGGTGCCCATTTAGCACATCGTTTTGACTGGTTATGGCAACACTCACTTGAACAAGATATTGAAAATGCTGCCACAGCATTACAGCTGGACATTCAGCAGCATTTAAAACTGGCAGGTTAAAGTTAGAAGCCAAATTAAAAAGGGAGAGTGGCTTACTTTCAATGATGATGAGAGAAAAACGAGCCACCAATAAATAAGCATACTTAAGGAGTCACAGTATGAACCGTCAACAAATTGATGCTCTCGTGAAAGAAATGAATGTCGATACAGCGACTGGCCCTGTCGATGCGCGTGTACAACAAATTATCGTGCGTTTACTGGGTGACTTTTTCCAAGCGATTGAAGATCTTGATATTTCACAATCAGAATTGTGGAAAGGTCTTGAGTATTTTACTGACGCCGGTCAAGCCAACGAACTTGGTCTTTTGGCGGCTGGTCTAGGTCTTGAACATTATCTTGATCTTCGTGCAGACGAAGCTGATGCTAAAGCAGGTATTACCGGTGGTACGCCACGTACGATCGAAGGTCCACTTTATGTGGCAGGTGCACCTGAATCAGTCGGTTTTACCCGTATGGATGATGGTTCTGAAACAGATAAAACCCCGACCTTGTTCATCGAAGGAATTGTGAAGGATACCCAAGGTAATATCATTGAAGGTGCTAAAGTTGAAATCTGGCATGCCAACAGTTTAGGTAACTATTCATTCTTTGATAAGTCACAATCTGACTTCAACTTACGTCGTACAGTATTAACAGATACTGCAGGTCAATATATTGCTCAAACGACGATGCCTGTCGGTTATGGTTGTCCTCCACAAGGAACAACTCAGTTTGTGTTAGACAAATTAGGTCGTCATGGCCAACGTCCTTCTCATGTGCATTACTTTGTGTCTGCACCGGGCTATCGCAAGTTAACCACGCAATTCAATATTGAAGGCGACCAGTACCTTTGGGATGACTTTGCATTTGCAACACGTGATGGTTTAGTGGCTACAGCTGAAGATATCACGGATGAAGCTGAGATCGCACGTCGTGGTTTAGACAAACCATTCAAACATATTCAGTTCAATGTTGAACTGAACAAAGATGTGGATGCTGCACCTAGCTCTGAAGTTGAACGTCGTCGCGTAGCTGCATAATTTTTTTCTAAAAAGGATAGGTTGATCTAAGCCATCCTTCATACATTATCTTTAGCAACATGTTTCTTTAAGTTTAAAGATAGGGATGAAATCCTTACTTTGCTGATTACCGCATAAAAGTAAGCCTATCCTCATGGATATAGATCAATATCCATGAGACTTACATCAAGCTTCAGCTTGATGCCAAAGCGAAATATTACAATTACAGCGGGTAATCTAGCTTAGATTCTTAAAATAAATGATTGCAATATATATGACCAGGGAGGTCTGTAATGCAAAATATTAATGCAAATGAAGTCATTGATCATGCTCAGTTAAAAGCCATTCATTGGCGTGTAATTTTACTGAGTGCACTCATCATTATCTTTGATGGGTATGATTTGGTTATTTATGGTGTGGCGCTGCCAAAACTCATGGTGGAATGGCAAATTGATACCATTACTGCTGGATTCCTCGGCAGTATTGCTTTGTTTGGCATGATGTTTGGTGCCATTATATTTGGTAGTCTCAGTGATAAATTAGAAACTTATGGATTTAGCCGAAAAAAATTAATTATTTTATGCATATGTTTGTTCAGTAGTTTTACCTTTTTATGTGGGTATGCCTCTAATCCACAAAGTTTTGGTATTTTTCGTTTTCTAGCAGGTCTGGGCTTAGGCGGAGTAATGCCGAATGTGATTGCCCTGATGACTGAATATGCACCTAAAAAATTACGTGCTACCTTAGTTTCGTTAATGTTCAGTGGTTATGCCGTCGGAGGAATGTGTTCAGCCTTGCTAGGTATGTGGTTAGTACCACAGTTTGGCTGGAAAATCATGTTTCTTCTAGGAGGTGTACCACTTTTGTTAATACCTATGATTTGGTTGTTATTACCTGAATCAATTGACTATTTAGTGCGTAGAAAGAAAAATGAAAAGGCATTCCAAGTTCTTAAACAAATTGATAGTAGTCTTACTTATAACGCCCAGACTCAAATTAGTTTGCACCATGAAAATCAAACCACTTCAAAAACGCCTGTGAAAGATTTATTTTCAGAGGGTCGTGGACCAATCACACTTTTATTCTGGGGCAGTGTGTTCATGGCACTGGTTCTGGTGTATGCCTTAGGAAATTGGTTACCTAAATTAATGGTTGAGGCTGGCTATGATTTATCAACCAGTTTAGTTTTTCTGCTTGCTTTAAATATTGGAGGGATGTTAGGTGCCATTGGTGGTGGCTATTTGGCTGACCGTTTTAATTTAGCCAAAGTATTATGCACATTATTTTTCAGTGGTGCGATTGCATTATTTTTACTGAGTTACAGCCTGCCTACTTTTGTCCTGTATATTTGTATTGCGATTGCGGGTGCTGCTTCAATTGGTGGTCAAATCTTATTATTGGCTTATATGTCACAATTTTATTCATCCAATATTCGTGCAACGGGTTTAGGTATGGCTTTAGGCGTTGGACGTTTAGGCGCGATTTTGGGCCCAATTTTATGTGGATGGTTACTGAGCTTAAGTTTACCAATCAATTATAATTTTATAGCGCTTTCGATCCCTTGTATAATAGCAGTGCTGAGTGTTTCCATGATTTACTACCGTTTAAAGAAGAAAAGTATAAAAGCTGAAATTGTACAAGCTTAATAATTCACTGTGGGAGGGGAACCTCCCTGTTTGATTTTGGACGATTAAACATTGATTGATCTTAGTCTTATTAAAGTTTTTATTATTATTTATGAAACTAAAAACATTAGTCATGCGGCTTTAAAATTGAATTTAAGTCAACCCTCTGTTACTTATAATCTTAATCGTTTACGTAAATTTTTAAATGATCCTCTGTTTGAACGAGATAAGTTTGGGGTTAAGCCGACTAAGCTGGCGCAAAGCTTATATCCTAGCTTTAGCCAATCAATAGATGAAATTGAAAGGGCAATTACTGCCTCACAAAACTTTAATCCCAAAATCTCCACCCGAATATTTCGGTTAGGTTTATCGGATTTAGGTGAAATATGCTTACTGCCTTCACTGGTTCAGTACCTTTCCAAAGAAGCACCCTTCATCAAGATTGAAATCGAAGAAATAAAATCAAATAAAGTGGAAGAATGGCTTGTTGACGGTTTTTTAGATGTTGCGGTATTTAATAGCAGCTATACTGTTATGCCAAAAATAGAATCGCGTAACGTATTTGAAGAGCGTTATATGTGTATTGTGCATAAACAGCATCCGCGCGTACAGCAGCAGCTCAGTTTAGAGCAATACTTAAATGAAAAGCATGCCGCCATTAAATCCTCTACCGGACACATTGAAATTGATCAAAAGCTAAAAGAACTAGGTTTAAAAAGAAATATTATGCTTGAGCTGCCACATTTTAGTGTCTTACAGGATGTGGTGAGCAGTTCTGAGTTGTTGGTTACTTTACCTTCACGTGCAGCGAAAGTGTATGAACGCAACAGTGAGGTAAATGTTTTTGAATTACCCTTTGCCGTAAAACCCTTTAACGTCAGTGTTAATTGGTATAACCACCGAGATGATTTAGAGGCCCGAACTTGGTTTATCCAAACCCTACAAAATATTTTTAAGCTTCTTTAGATTCAAATATTTAACAATGGCTTAAGTTCTTTATCCGACATAGATACCAACATATCAAACCGTCCGCTTCGATAATCGCAAAAGTGCATATTCTAAAAGCGGACATTTTTACTTTGGAGAAACCGGACATTTCTATTTTGGGCTTACAATTTGATTTCGTATAAGAGATTTTATGTTAAATAGATTTAGTAACGATAAAAGAGTGGATGGATCGAAAACGTCTTCTTATAGTCTGTTAAGTCTAAATTTTGCATTTCGAAGCTACTGTATATTATTAAAGATTCCTTTTTAAATATTCCGACTAAACCAACAGTAAACCAAACATCGACAATTGCTCTAAAATCATCAGATATACAGTTATCTACAATAGAATCACTTTCAGAAGATTTACTACCTATTTCCAAAATTTCATTTGTATATATATTTAGATCACTTAAACAGAATTTTTTCTCTATTATATTCAATAATATGTCTATATATATTTCAATATTAGGATAAATACTAACCCACTCTTTAATTAAGGCATCTTTTCTAGATTTATAGAATTTTTCTTCAGCCGTTAAAACATGGTCTTCTTCTAAAACTGGTGAACCATCCGCTTCTTTAAAACATATATTAACGAAATCAATAGCATCTCTAGGTCTAAGCATCGTTCTTTTTATTACATACTGATCAGCATCTTCATTCTCAATTTTAAAATTAAAGATATCTTTGAATGTAGCTACTTTCCTTCCTTGATACTGATCTTTGATTAAATAGTGAATTCGCTTATCTAGCATTTCTTTAATATCTTTTTCATTCCATGTTACGGAAAACATAAGAGATTTATCCTTTTCTCCTTGTCTAAGATTTTGAGAATAGACACCTTTAAATATATCTGTGCGGATAGAAATCAATATTTTGACGGTTTTGATATTTAATAATTCTTTGAATGCATCTAGTAAAGCATTAATAAAATCATATCGAATATTGCTGGAACTAAGCCATGATTTATCTAAATCATCAATACTAATCAGTAGTCGATGTTGAGATTCTTTATGGTGTTCTTTCGCTAAAATTGATATCAACTCTTTTTGTTTTTTTAGTAACTCAGTATTAACGTATTTTGCAGTTTCTGTCTGAATTTTAGAGGTGATCTCTGTAGCAGCACCGCCAGATAAGGATGCTAATTGATTTCCGATAGTTCCTTTTAAATCAGACTGCATTCTCTCTGTTATTTCAGAAATAATTTTGTCGTTAAAAAAACTATCAGCATATTTTTCAATATATTCGTTAGCTAACTTAGCAGTACTAGCTGATTTAGTTCCTAGAATTGCTTTAACAGAATCGATAAATGTATGTTCTTTAGGATAAAGAATTTTCACCGTTTCTATTAATAATGAATGTAACCATAGTGACTTATAAAAAATTCTTAAATCAATATTAGATTGAATTAAGCTATTGATAAAAGTGTTATTTTTTATATGTTCAAAAATCATTGATTCTGCTTCAATTTTTGAATGTTTTTTTATCCTATCATCTCTAGATAATTGTTTTAATAAAGCAGTTTTACCAGATCCAGTACGACCAATGATGATTCTTTTGTTGAAGTCTAAATCAGATGAATCAAAAGACACTAAACTTGAGTAAATTGGAGTTTCAATGAAGCATTCATCTAAAAAGGTATCAAACTCTGCATCTAACCCACCGATTTCAGAATTACGAAAGATAAAGTTAGCCATAAAGTAATCATGTAAGTATTTAAATTTATTAGTAGTTATATTAGTACATGACTTAAATAGAGTCGACCACAATTACTAAAATTAAAATAATACGGATTATGCGAAGCATGGATACTTGATCCACGCTTCGCATAAGAGATTTGTGATGCATATATATCTTACAATTTATGGTGTTACTAGCTCCGCTAGTTTAGTCGCAATATTGGCTATAGGTTCTTCTATAGTACTTAGACCACTTCGTGATCCAAGTAAGGGGCTAACATCACGTAATTCTTCAAAAGTAGTATCGTGAACAATTGGAACAAGTAAATCACGAGCTAAAAGGGCTGATAGTTCTTTATCTGCCACCCCTTCTCCTTTAACGCGTTTAAGAAAAGATGGTGTAACTAATACAATACCAACTCTTGATTTTGCTAAACCTTTATCAATTTCGCGAAGTAATGATGAACCAAGTAAAACGTCTTTTTCACTAAACCAAACAGAGACCCCTTTTGATTCGAGTAAATCATGTAATTCTTGAGCAGCTCCTTTTCTATCATCCCAAGCATGACAAAGAAAAACATCTCTCAAGTCTGGTGTGTCTATACGTTTTTCTACATTTTCACGTACTGGAGAAAGAGTTCTAATTTCTTCAGTTGTATATAAGACCGTTGAACTTGATGGAGACCATCGAGCTTTTATTTTCCCCGATGATTGTCCTCCTCTACTACCAGTAACAGTTCTAGAACTGTTTGAGGATGAACTGTAAGACGAGTATGAATTGTGAGAGGAATACGAATTGTAACCTCTGCTGCTATAGCCATTACGACATGCAGGGCAGTTTGCTCTAGCACTTGCTGAATTATGACCTCTAACTGGAGCTGTACATTTAGACATATTTAAATATTCTTTCGCTTAGTAGTTTTATTAAATACTTTTAAACCATAAAACTCCAATAAATACAATAAAATAACCATCTATTTTCTACAGTTTTACTTGATATCTATTTTTCGATTTATATAAAAAACTCATACTTAACAGATATCTTTATGAGTATCTTTAAAGGTGCTTTTAAAGATGCTATTTTGTGTGATATAGTCCTCTAGGAAGCAGAGGATTATATGAGTACAGAATTAAGTAAAATTAGTAATGAAGAAAAAGAAGACATGGCTCGAATAGAAGAGCTACGTTATCTTTTTTCTTTAATGGAGGATGATACTGAAGAAAATATACATCAAAATTTAAGAACAGGTCTTAATGTTCTAAGCAGCATTGAAGAGCTTGCAAATAGCGTGACTCGTGTTATGCATTGTATAACAAGGATCACTTTGGCTATTGCTAAAAGAAAAGATGTTAAAGCCCAATTTCAATTAATATCGCAGTTAATTAATCCTAAAAAATTAGATGAAATAGAACGAACTAAGCAGATCAGTAATAGGCTCAGAAGAGAAGCCACAGTATTCCAGCTAATTAAATATTCAAATCATCTCGTATCAATATTTCCAATACTGCAAACCATGAACTATATAGAGGCTTAATCATGACTCAACTAATCCATGCACGAATGACTGCAAGTATTACAGAACTCAAGAAAAGTCCTATGGATACTGTACTAGCAGGTAAAGGAGAAGCTGTTGCCATTCTTAACCGTAACACTCCTGCTTTTTATTGTATTCCCGCTGAACTCTATGAAACTATGATGGAGACGTTGGAAGACTTAGAACTTAATAAAATTGCAGATGCTCGTGCGAATCAAAAGCGCATCCGAGTAAATATAAATGAGTTATAAATTAGATTTTTTAGAAGAAGCATTACAAGAATGGGATAAGCTTAACCCAAGTATTAAGCAGCCATTAAAAAAGAAACTTATTAAAGTTTTAGAGAATCCACGAATTCCTAAGAATAAGTTATCAGGCCATCCTAATCGCTATAAAATTAAACTTCGTAGTATTGGCTATCGCCTAGTATATGAAGTTATAGATAATGAGATTGTTGTATTAGTCATTGCAGTGGGTAGACGTGAAAATAATGCTGTTTATGACTCAGCAGATTCTAGACACTCTTGAAGCAATTTTAATAATAAAAAACCCCGACATCCTGTCAGGGTTTTTTATTGTGCGATCTCTGGTAGCTGCTGTTCTACCTCACGTTCCTGGTGCTTGAACTTATTATTATTATTTTTTGTTCCGGAACATCCTGTTCCTATATGACTCAATCATAGAAAAATTCCAGTATTCCGTATAGCCGCAAAGGGCCGGAATTGACGTAAGCAAATGCGTACAACATTGCCTAAAAAATATCCCAGTTTTATCCGCAGAAATTGGGGATATTTTTTGCCCTGGCAAGTCCGGGAACATTGAGAAAAGTTTCATTTTGATTAAATTTTGATCAATTTTATTGGCGGAATATATCAAAACTGCTCATAAAAAAGCCGACTTGTTTCCAAGTCGGCTTTTCGGGTTTGCGTCCCCGATTTTTTATAACATAACTTTTTGAAATTTAACACTATTTATTTTGCGTTTCGTATAAGCGCCATTATGTTAAACAGAATAAAATCAGATACTAAAATTATCTTTAAACAGCTTTTTAGAGTCAGTTGAAAGATATCCATTGTTGTAAATTTCTTTAAATATTTTTAAAGCAGTTTCTATGTCTTGATTAACATATCGCGCACTCCACTCATCATCGTAAGGTGCAAAGGTATATATTTTCTCAGGTTGTATTTCATTTTTATTAATTAAACGAAGGTAACCCCCTTCTGGGTATTCCTGATTTTCATAGATACTACAGCCTAATAAATAACCATATCTTTTATCACAAACAAAGCTGTAACTATCTAAATCATGATATACAAGTGCAGAAAACTCTTCATTATATTGTGTATCAGCCTTAATAATATTGATCTCTCCACCCTGAAAAAACACTTTATTAATTAGTGTTGCTAAATCTTTCCAACTTATCGTCTTTATATCAACTCTAGTTTCACTATGAAAGGGATCTCGAGTTACATAGCTGTATACGTATGAAATCATGGATGATGCTATCCAATTTAATGGTGATTTTTAATATTTTCTAAAATTAACATAATACACGTTATATAAATTGAAAAAGCCAGTGCAATACAACTGGCTGTTTAGTGTCACGTATAAATCTAAGACTTGTTTTAATCGTTGCTAAGATGATGTTTCACAGCTTCTAAACCATTGATTTTAGGTTCAGGATTTTAGCTGCCATGACGTTACTTTGGGGTGTACTCTATAGATACAGAAAAATTTGCTATTTATGAAAAGACTAAACATACAAGTTATTTCCATAGAAAATATCTTTTATTGAAAAACTAATCCTAAAGTCATTTTTTATTGATAATATTCAAGATAAAGAGTATTGAGGGAAATAGAAGAATTAGAATCGCTGATAAATCTTGAAAAAGGTAAGCATTACTTTAAAGTCAAATCCACAGATTTAGGAGATGATTAGCGAACTGATCAAGTAAATTATTTTAGTTTTAATGATAGTAAATTTTTAACGATCAAACCCAAAAAATAAACCATCGTAAAAATGGAGTTTAATACTTGAATTTTGTTATAAATTTTTACTTATCTAATGTTGCGAATGGTTCTTATAGTAAGGTATAAAAATAGAATAATAAAAGTAGGAGGGAAATATAATGAATAAAGTAGAAATGCTTGCGACATCATCTTCAGCCCTTGCTCTTATGCTAGTTATTCACCAATTCGGGCAAATGTTTAACTAATACGGATACTCTAAAAAACCATTCCTTGGAATGGTTTTTTATTTGATAAGTAAAGCTATTCTGAGTGGTTAAGAAAAAGTATAAAGGTTATGAGAAAGGCAGCTCTATTATTTTTAAGTTAGGCTTGGTTGGTTGTAATACTTATGAGCGAGTAATAATGATTCTAATTTTAAGATAACATAAGAAAATCAATATACTAATCTAATAAAATTTCTCATAAAATCATTATCTGACCCTGATGTTATTATATTTCAGAATCAAAGGGAGGCTTGTGGCGAAGTTAATTATATAAAAAAGGTAATACTTATACGGGTCTTAAGCATTTTATTTTTATTGATCCAGATATCGTTGCTATAGAGGGTTTTACAGATCAAGAAAACTTCCAGCTTGCATAAAACAATACCTTTAAACATAGATTGAGTCAGTTTATCTATTACTAAAAAGCCCTCTGGTGAGGGCTTAAGTTTAATCCTTAGAGGAGTGAGATTCTTGCTCTAATTCATGTTGGTATTCTAAGGCAGCCTGTTGAGTTTCTGCAGCTGCAGTAGCTTCCGGAGCAATAGCTTCATCGGCTATAGCTGTTGTGGTCACAATGAAGCTAGTGAAAGTAAGTAATAGAATTTTTGTATACTTATTCATTTGAATTCCTCTACATGTTCTAAAACGTAAACTTAGTGTAGAGGATAAAACTACCTGGTAAAGTATTAGCAATGTCTGGGTATGTAAAACGATTAATATTTATAAGTGAAATACAGAAGATTTATGTAAGAACACTTATCTAATGAATATTTTAGTTAATTTTCCTCTAAATTGGTTAAATAAAAATTAAGACAGGTGAATGAAGTTGGGATACACACTAAGATCTTGGACAATTTTTAATCAAATAAAATAGCTCATTAAATAGGTACTTATAAGATATATCGAAAGCTACCCCCATTGATGAACTTTAATTTATTTCCACCTTCTCCAATAATAATTTAAGTGGCTGGGCTAAGAATTACTTAACCTTTTTCAGGCAGTCACGACATACCTTAATATCTTTATTATCTTCGGTATGATCAAACTCAGAAACACCATGGCATCCAACGAAACATAAGATAAATCGGAGCATAAATTTCCCCTTTTTAGTATGTGGATTTACTTACTGTTGATGAAAATAAAAAGCCTACTTAATTGCTGCTAATCAAGGAGGCTTTTCAATTCACATTACATTGTTTTAATTGTTAAGTTCTTGGAATGACTAAAATATATCATTAAAAATTCAAATGAAAAGTATAATAAGTATAAGTAATGTGTATGGAGATGTTTGTCTTAAGTTATTATTTATTAAAGACTTGATTGGAAATTAATCAAATATACATTTTAGTGTCCTGGAATGTTATCAATGCTGAATTCATTGTCATATTTAGCTTTAACAGATTCAGATAAATTATTAAACATTCGTTGATATTTTTCCGCCATATTGCTCGCCTCTTTTATTTGCTTAGTAGCATCAGTGACAATTAGTAATAGCCTTTGATTGTCTTCCCTTAACTTCTCATTCTCTTGTGTAGTAGCCACGAGTAGTGACCTCAACTCTTCCATAGAAAAAACATTCATGATATTGATCCATTCTTTTCTAAAGAATAAATTAATTCTGGACATTAGAATAGCTCCCTCAAAAAACAAAGTATTGTTTTTTTCTTAATAATTAAAAGCCCACTTAATCAAGAAATTAAGTGGGCTAATGTTGCAGTCATTTTCTTCGTCTTACATACGTTTCTTGTATTCGCAGATTTAAAGTAGCACTTAATACTTAACCTAACAATATATAAAATATAGATAAAATGTTTAATCCTGTTAAGTTTAGGTTGTTTTGTTTTCGTGAAATAAATTCTCATTCGGAAAAGTCTAATTTTTGATGAGATCTTTAGATTAATTATCTTAAGAGAAGGCTAAGAACAGGTTTCAGACTCCACAAATAGTATCTGTACACTATCTAACTTTTTGTTTAGAAAATTTATAACCCGAGAAACGGATAAAGAATATAAGCCCTGATAGTACTACACTTAGAATCATGATCCTTTTGCATTTCGCTTAGGACTAATCATGATTTAAATATGAGCTTCAGTATGACGCCTATTTGTTGAATGAGACCTTAAAAAACCTACCAATAGTGAGCTTTTTATTTGATAAATATCAATAGATATTTATCAAATTTTTTAGTTTACAAAATCTTTTAATAACGCTTTTCTAACCACTTTATCAAAGTCAGATTCGGTATGTATATTTCCGTTTTTTATCACTTTTATACAATAACTTGTTACTAGGCTCACCCCAAGCAAATTCAATAATTTCATTGCTTACCTCACTCAAATGCTTAATGATTTTAGAATAAGATTATCATTAGGATTTGTAGCCTTCCAACCCTGTTTTGATTACTTATTGTACTAAATTTAAATCAATTATTTGAGTATGATGTGAAAGTTAAATGAAAAAATTTACTATTTGGTAAGTCTTCTTACTCTAAGAATCTAATGATTTAGTTGTGAGTATACCCACTCAATAAAGTTACTTTTATCATTAAAATCAGGAACAAGTTTTAAGTTAATCATCGGGCTAGAACCAAATTTTCCATAAACCCTATGCGGTGCTTCGAATCTAAATTCCTCAGGACTGCCTTCATGCAAAGTTCTAAAATACTCTATTGTATTGTTAAATTTGCTTTGTCCTATAAACCCGGGTCTTTCTTTTAAAAACTCATAAACTTGTTCTAGTGCCGGTAAATAATTGTTTATAGGCATTTTATTTTCTCCCAGTTATACATTTTGTAACGACTACCTATTTTGAATTAATTAGGAAAAAATTTCTTACATTTTCTTATCTTTTATGTAAACCTATAATATTATAAAAATTTATAGTCCCGTCATAAAAAAATTCCATCTTTCGATGAGCTTATTTACAAAATCTTTACTGAATTACTAAAACCTCGGTCACTATAGCTGAAATACGCTCTTTTCCTAATACGAGGTCCATATATCTATATTGCATTTAATTTATAGAGATGACTTAGATCACGATTGAGTGTATCGAAGTCATGCATGTATTAGGTAAAGATGAGCTTCATCATGTGATTATGATCAGCCTCAGGGTGAAATGATATCGAGTGAAAAGAGTTTTCGGTCTCTAAGCATTTCTTAAGGGTAATATCATCGACTCAAATCATAATTTGCAATGGTGTCAATAAAGTTTTTGGCATCACTAACTTTCATGTGCATAGCAATTAGAGCGTTTAAATAAACTAAAAATTCAGCTCAGAGAGCTATCGGTTTAAACAGAATTAGATTACTTACTATTTTTAGCAATAAGCGTACCTAACATAATGATAAAGGTAAGTACGCCTCCTATAACCAAACTCATTAGACTTATTTCTAGATTTAGAATCTCATGCCAACGATTATGGTTATTCCATGGTATATGAACCCCATATCCTGATAAAAAATTTAAAGCACACAAGATAAGAAAGCTACTTAGTATTGATATTATTAAGGTTGCTACAAGATTTTTCCAAATTTTACGCCCTATGAATAGAGTGATAACAGCTAATCCTACTATTGTAATAGTCGATATTAATAAAATAATATTCCAATATTCCATTAGTATTTCTCATCTATAATTTTAAACTAAAGTTATTAAAATCTTATAGTTAGCTTTTATCTTAGTATTTAATATAGAACAATTCATGGAGTTATGCAATTTAGATTTTTTTGATTTCCTTCATTTAAGTCAGAAAAAATTAGAAATCCTTCTCATTTTAGAGGGGATTCTACCTTCATTTCTAAATTTAACTGTAGAGACTAATAAATGATGTTTAGGCACTCACTTCATAAAGATATGAGATGAAAAAAGCTACACTTTCAAGTGGCTGGAGAAACTAGAAAAAATTTCCAAAAATAAAGTAGAAATTAAAGTAGCATTTTTCAGATTTCATCCTATATGTAATTTCATGCTTTTATAGACCCTAAATATTTTTATCTTAATTGCACTTTAACTTAGTAGGTAGATTAATTTGATATTAATTAATAACTTATAGTTTAATTAATTTTTTAATTAAACTGAATTTTTAATCCTTATTTAAGGATTTAAATAAATAAATAATTTTATTTTAGTAAGATAAGGCTTACATGAAAATAGGAAATTGCCGCTATCTAATACTGTTAATTTTTGTAATTATCATTTAAGTCAATTTGATGAATATAATTAAAAATCAAATAATAATAACAATATAAATAAGAACTTACTTACAAGTAAGCCTTCCAAGGAAAGTTGTAACATTAAGCCTTATAGTTTTGGGAGAGACTATAAGGCTTTTTATTACCTTCTTCAATTCATAAAATTTAGATTAATACTCTTAGACAGAAATCACTGATGAGCAAAAAGGGGCGAATATTTTAGGATCTATCGAGGAATAGCGATATTCCAAAATTTGCATCTTTCCCCCGATCAATCCGAACAGGATTTATCTTTATCGTCCTTCATTTAACATTTATTGCATTGATTCTAGAAGAGTTATTTATTAAAAAGCTAAAGATTTTCTTATAAAAACTCTCAACTTAAAAGGGTTAAGTCCAATAGTCCAAAGCTAAGATTTGATTTCTTCAAATTCGGTTATTTTTAAAAAATCTAAAGTATCAATAGCGACATTCTTTACCTGTTCACTATACTCCGTCAATCCCCCAATCACTTCTCTAAGAGTATCCTCAGCAAATACTTGTCCAAGTTTACCAAGAGCAATAATTGAAGCAATTTTCTCTTCATCACTTCGTCCAATTTTTGTATTTATAATTCTTATAAAAATTTTTGCGCTCTCTCTAGGAGCTAAACTTCTGTAACTAAGTGCTAAAATAGCCGCCACTCTTTTGTTTGGATTGGATTCACCCTGGGCATCAATAATTCTAATTAATCTTCTAATAATATCATTTTCATTATTAGACATAGACTCCCCCTTTTCAACTGTTTCAAAAACTTTAATCATACATCTGGCTATCAATTAAAAATATAACCTTATAACTTCATTCAAGCCAGTAACATACTGACTTGAATGAAATTTACTTAACCTATATCACTATAAAACAACTATCTGGAAGTAAATCGACCTTGTTCATCACGCGATGGGGTGCTACCTGAACCTCGACCACCTGAGCGGCCACCACGATCATCATCGTCATCATCACGGCTGCTGCTGCGACTACGTCCACCTGATCGGCCACCACGATCATTATCGTCGTCATCACGGCTGCTGCCGCGATTATTAGAATTTTTATCGTTTATATGGCTACGTGAGCCCGCTTCTCGTGCTTCTTCTGAAGTAAATTCATGAGCATTTCCACTCCTGTGAGCAGCTCTTCCCGCTTCACGCGCCTCTTCTGAAGTAAATTCGTGAGCATTTCCGCTTTCGTGCGCTGCTTTCCCACCTTGACTTGCTATTTCGCGTTGCCTTTCTGGATCCATACTTGCAAATCCACGCTTAGAAGTATCTGTATCATTTTCATTATTTCGAGTAGTCATATTTATACCGTCCTATCATTATTATGTAAGATAAAATGCATAAGTTATAAATAATGAATTAATGGTGAATTATTAATATATATATTAACTAATGTGATATTTATAACAAATTATTTTTAATAAGCTATTGAATTATATAAGTATTACATATTTATTTATTAACAAAATTAACAATAAATATTTATTTCTTTACTAAAAATTATATTTAAATTTAAACGAAGATAGTTATTTTCAATCTATAGACTAATTATAATTCAAACACTTAGTATTTATTTAATGCGCTAGGTTGTAAATATTGGATGATCTTAAATAAATAATTTTACAATGAAATAAACTGAGACATTAATAATAGACCTCTTGCGAAAGTAAAAACCACCTCAATATAAATTTCATGAGATATCAGAAATTAAATCGTTTTTCAGATTCTGAATTCAAACGCTTGGTTGGCGTACCTCGACATGTTTTTACTGAAATGGTAGAGGTTTTAGAAAAAGCAGAATCACTCAAAAAGAAATCAGGTCGTCCTCATACTTTAGATATAGAGGATCAGTTGTTATTAACTCTCAATTACTTACGGAACTACAGCACTCAACTGGAATTAGCGGCAAATTACCATATCGCTGAAAGTAATGTGAATCGAACCATTAAAAAGGTTGAAGATGCATTGATGAAATCAAGACGTTTTACTCTGCCAAAACGAAGCATTACCACGGCAGACGAACACTTTAACTGGGTAATTATTGATGCGACAGAATGTTCAATAGAACGTCCGAAAAAAAAATCAGAGTAAATTCTACAGTGGTAAAAAGAAGAAATATACGCTAAAAGTACAAGTGATCTATCATCCGAACAGCAAACAAATCATAGGGCTAGATATATCGAATGGCAGTCAGCATGACATTAAATTGGCAAGAAAAACGGTTAAGAAATTCAAACATTGTGAATATGTTATGACTGATCTAGGGTACTACGGATTAGAGCAAGATGGCTTTAAATTATTGATGCCAATAAAGAAAAAGAAGAATTTACCCTTATTTGATGTTGAGAAAAAGTACAATAAAATGATTGGAAAAATACGAGTTGTGATCGAACACATTAATAGTCAATTGAAAACATTTAGAATATTAAGTGAACGCTATCGAAATAGACGGAAAAGATTCGGCTTACGCATTAACTTAATTACTGCACTCGTAAACCGGATAAACTTGCAATAATGACTTTCGCAAGAGATCTATTATTTATATATCATTATATGAGGACAAAACATGACTTCAAAGCCTATTAAAATTGATAAGGATATTATCGATCAAGCTAAAATCTATGGAAAAGCAGATAGTCGAAGCGTAACAAAACAAGTTGAATATTGGGCAAGAATTGGAAAAATTGCACAAGATAACCCTGACTTAACTTATGAAGAGATAACCGAAATTTTACTCGGCATGGCACAAGTAAAATTAAGTATAACTACACCTTATAAATTTGGATAGTCTAATGAAAATTAGTAAAACTCCATTATTTAAATGCTCAGTAAAAAACTCACAAATCAAGATAAAAAAGTCTAGAGGAAGTGATTCAGAAAATATCAATATTGAATTTGCCTCCCTCAACAAAAAGTGAATGCTTTAATTAAGAGTAGTCCAGTTGGTGATTGGCCAGCTAAAACTGCCAGGTCTGGATCAAAATCTCCAAGGAAAGAATTAAGCTTGGAATCTAGAAATCCTGATATTTTAAATAAGAAGGAAAGAGCTGATAATTTTTATAAAAATCAATTCGCGACAGTAATTAGCAAGCGTAACGAATCCACGGTAGATAAGAGTTATGATTATGAACTTGGTTCTTAAAAATATAGCCTAAGTATAATTCTTAGGCTATTTTGTAAGATAATTCAAAATAAATTTAAAAATTCGGTAATAAAGTAACATTTTTCAACAACAGAAATTACGCCAATACCCAGTAGCTCAGCGACATTTATTAACAGATTTTTTAAATCATGCATTAATTAACTATGAATTACAGACAATTGGGATGTAAAATGACCTAGGGTTTTAATTTGAGTAAAGGCTAAAATCTCGATAGATGGGCCAGATAAGTATTTTTCCGTAGCCTCCCCCAACGTAACCTGCACCTCTCATCTTTTTAATGTTTATAAGATCACTTCATCCCTGGCTTCTGGACAGGTTAGTATTACTTTGCCGGTAATTTGATTTTTTTATTGCTTTGGTATAAAAGCCATAACCCACTTTAATTAGCTCATCTTCTTAAACTAATTTTCTCGGAACCCTTCCAATTTGGTCATAATTCGCAATGTCATTAAAACCATCTCGCATAAAAATATAATATTTTGAGCGTTTGATGCTCATTTGCATATTCATGTGTAAATCTGCCACCCATTCTTATTCACACCCTACCAGTCATTCCTATTCCAAGTAGACCATCAAGAATAAATTACATAGCTAGTGCTGATATTATATGCTTGAAACAAGGTTATACTATATGGCAAATATGATACAATATTTACCATATAGTATGAGGTCTTAGATATGAATGGCTTAACTTTTATTAACGGTGCGACTGTTTCTGCGACTGATGTTCGCAAATCTTGGAGCAAAATTGTTCAAGGTGTCAAAGATAGCCATAAACCTGTTTTTGTTTGCACGAACAATACGCCCGAAGCTGTTGTTCTGAGCTTTGAAGAATTTCAAAACATGCAGGAAATCGTTGAAGCTGCTCGAAGTGAACAGCTAGGACAACAAATGGTTTGTGATCTTTTGGATATTGCTCAGTTAACTGGTCAACCGATCAAACATATGCTTTTGAACCCAAAAGGGGTGTTTGAAGAAGCAGAAGGGCAATAAACATGGCTGTTGGTGATATTTATAGAATTTTCGTAAGATTTGGTTCTGATACACTTGAAGGTAAAGAACGTTATACAGTTGAAATTGGTAAAACTAATTTAACTGTTGTGCTTTTAGATTCGATTACAAGCCAGTACAAGGACAAATCAGATTATATTAAGTTGCAATATTATCCGATTCGAGATTGGAGACAAGCGAATTTAAAAAAGTCATCTTACATTGATATTCGTAGCACAATGAGCTTTGATTTTCGTGAAATATTAAGAAGCGGAAAACATATTGGTAAGTTAAGTAACACTGATGTTATAGAGTTGAGTAATTTTATTCAAAATTACAAAAAACGCTTGGAAGCCCATATTAAAGCTAATCCTACATAGTGGCTTATTACAGGAATGACTGGTAGACCACGAATTAGAATGCGTGGCAGACTTATCCAATAATTTGCACTCATTTGCTTTTTCGCTTTAATTGTCATCGCATCTACCTTATACATTAGCTTTCAGAAACCCTTAAACTAGCAAAAATACGACATTATAATAACTGAGAATATAGATAAATCATTCAGTAAACAGCTTTATCTGATTTGATAGTTATGGGTTGGGTTACATAAAATTAAACAGCTGTATTCAGCGGCTTATCCTCCAGAAGTGATTACCTAGCATCCGAATTACACAATAATCATAAGTTATTTAACTTACGTAAATTATCTGTC
>NZ_JBYMDJ010000010.1:0-130598 GCF_057766365.1 Acinetobacter sp. GG23 | reverse complement strand
GGTTACCCATGTGAGAGTAAGTCATCGCCAGCTCATTATTCCTAAAAGCCCCGCTCAATAGCGGGGCTTTTTTTATGCCTCAAAAATAATAACGAATATATAGTTGTGTCATCATATTTATAATAAAAATAATTGCTTATGCTTACTATACTAGTCTTTATCGATTACTTAGTATCTAGCTTCACAATTTTTGTGGACTAGTCATTGTGACTATTTAAAGGATTTTCAGGAATATCGTGAGACAAATAGATTTCTTAGCTTTACAAACTACAGAGATATTTATGGATGATTATTTGGCTCCTTTTGCCTGGTAATACGAGATGCTGTTAAAATAGCGAATATGGATAAGAAATTTATCGAGTTTTTTAAAATTTGAAGCGTGTAAGTTCCATATAGCTCCCTATATTGAGCTACCTTTAATTAAAGAAAAAAGAAATATAATTGAGGCAATAATAGTAGGTTCTAATCCAAAAATTGTTAGATGCCTGGCTTCAGTTTAAAACTCTTATTAAATTACCAAATGAGGCGTATAAAAATTTCACAGTTTAAGATACCTTTTAATAATTGGTAATTTAATTTGTGAAAGTTAGAAAATTTCTATGAAACTGAAATCATTTTCCCTATTCCCTGAGGATGATAAATAACTTTATCCTCCTGAACTTGGGTATTGGGCATCACTGGATGATATTGAACAGGTGAGTGAAATCTTAAAGCAGGGCATTGATCCTCATTCTACCTATGATGAGAGCTATAGCGATTTACATCCCGCGGCTAAAAATGCTCATTTGTACGTAATTAAATTACTTATCAGTTAAGGTCCAATTACCATCATCCTAGTACATACACTGCCTTAAAACACGCAGAAATGACAGGTAATCAAGAGATTATGGTTTATATAAAAAGCTTAGAAAGCCTGCATTAATACACTAAAAATTGAAGCCCTACATTATTAGGGTTTTTTACATATAAGTTGCTTCAGTATAGCTTCTATTATAACTACTCCTCTCGCTGCTAAAATTTCCTACTCTTTTGAGTCTGATAAATATTCTGTTTTCTTATGAACTTAAACATGAAATTTATCTGTATGGTTCTCTAGTGCCATATAAGTATTCTTTAATTCCAGTCCACATTTAAGGATTTATTCCAAAGTATACCTACTTATCCTTTTAAGGTTTTTAGCCGACAAACTCTGACAATTTTTCAATCAAATCATCTTTAGTCGAGTGAAAAATATTAATTTTTTAACATATTGTTTTTATTATTAAAAATAAGTGTGAACTATAGTTCACAGTAAAATATGTAACAAAAATAATTATTTATAACTTATTTTATCCTGACATTTTATTCCAAAAAAGATTTTATATACTTTCAAGGTATAGGTTTATGCCTTTCAAGTTGTGGACAAAATTCCGCCAGAAACCCATTGTAGATTGAAATTTAAGTCTCACATTGGAGGTGAGTACTCATGACAGCGACAACAATTAATGTAAATGCTGTAGTGGATCAAGCTAAGTTTAAGTCGTTTCATTTGAGACTTGTGCTCTGGTGCCTATTTATTGTCTTATTTGATGGCTATGATTTAGCAATTAATGGAGTCGTTTTACCATTACTCATGCAAGAGTGGGGGATGAGTGCCGTGCAGGCAGGCATGTTGGCGAGTACTGCTTTGGCAGGCATGATGTTTGGTGCGATGGGCTTTGGCATGCTGGCGGATAAAATTGGCCGCAAAAAAGTGATTTTAATTTGCGTTTCATTGTTCAGTCTATTTACTTTTTTAGGCGGATTTGCCACTAATCCAACAGAATTTGGAATATTACGCTTTGTTGCAGGCTTAGGCATTGGCGGTGTATTGCCAAATTTAGTGGCCTTAACCTCAGAATATGCACCACAGCGTGTGCGCAGTACTTTAGTCACCACCATGTTTAGCGGTTATGCTGTAGGCGGGATTATGGCAGCACTATGCGGTTCATGGTTTACCGCAGATTATGGTTGGCAAATCATGTTCTATATTGCAGTTATTCCTTTATTGTTTGTTCCATTTTTTTGGAAATTCCTGCCGGAATCTTTAATATTTTTGGTTAAAGCAAACAAGCAAGATCAGGCACGTAATTTTTTACAAAAAGTTGAGCCAGCAGTACGAGTATCCGCCAATGCGCAATTGGTTTTAGCGTCGAATGATCAAAACGGAAGTACCTCAGTAAAAGAATTGTTCACAGAAAATCGTGCTGTAGGAACATTTCTGTTTTGGCTTGCATTCTTTATGTGCTTATTGATGCTTTATGCATTAGGCAGCTGGTTGCCAAAACTGATGATGGCAGCCGGTTATTCTTTAGGCAGCAGCTTAATGTTCTTACTGGCATTGAATATTGGAGCCGTGATTGGAACAATTAGTGGAGGAGTTTTAGCGGACCGTTTTGATTTTAAACCGGTACTGATCAGTATGTTAGTTGTAGGCGTACTTTCTTTAGTTGGACTCGGCTTCAATTCTCCGCAGCCTGTTATTTATTTACTGGTAAGTCTGGCTGGCGCATCTTCAATTGGCAGCAGCATTTTGCTGTACAGTTATGTAGCACAGTATTATCCGGTTGCAGTCCGTTCAACCGGTATTGGCTGGGCATCGGCAGTGGGTCGTACCGGAGCGATTGTGGGTCCAATCGTGATCGGCATGCTTTTGGGTATGGAACTGCCACATAAATGGAATTTTATCGCTGTGGCTATTCCTGGAATAATCGGTGCTATGGCCATATTTTTTATCCGTCCAGCAAAAACGGCCGAAATTAAAGCTGAACCAACAGTGGCGGTATCTGCACAACCTATCCGTTCTTAAATCAGTCCATCTAAACTAGATAGAGTTTTATAAAACTTAAGCCTCCTTCGGGAGGCTTTTCTGTATGGATGAATTGAGGGCATGAAAAAAGCCCCATCATCCTGATAGGGCTTTTTCGTATTGGTTACTTAGGTAGAACTCCTGTCGTACCTCACATCCTGATGCTCAAACTTATTATTGTTGTTTTTAGTTTTGGAAACGTCCTGTTTCCTGCTGAGTTAAATATAGGGTGAATCAAATGGCTTGAACAGCTGGCATTTTCTGCAGTTGATGTAAGCTAAAGCGTACAACAGTGTTTTAGAAATGTGCTTCTAGACCAATATAAGGTCCTTTGAATTTTAATTTGGCTTCCTGGTCTGAGCCTTCTTCAAGCTGGATATCCAAAATACGATAACCGGCTTTAGCGCCCACATCGACCAGCATACTCTCAACAAAGTTGTATTTTAATTCAGCTTGAACATCAGTAATTTTCTCATCATCCAATGCTGCAAAACTGGCTTCAGCTCGTGCACTGAGTCCGGTAAAAGGCAGTTTTACGCCTGCTTCTGCATAGATCATCGGTACTGTGCTACTAACTTCTTGAGTCTGGGTAACATTCTGGCGAATATCACCTTCTAGACGTTTGGCACCGAAGCCAACATCAGCCGAAACTATATTATCGAGTATTTCGTAATACAGAATAAAGTCTGAATAATCCAGATCAACCTGATGATTTTTTACCCCTGCAAAACTTTGATCGCTTTCGGCTTGTAGATGGGTATGCTTAATTTTTGCATTCGGCAAAAACGGTACAGGGTGTTCTAGGGCAACAGAAAAGGACATGCCGTGATCATCTTCAAGTTGTGGTGATGGAAGAACAGAGGCTGGATTGCTTAAATCTGCACTGTAATTCCAGTAATCAATACCGGTTTTAACGCCAATAAAATCGGCTTGTGCAGAGCTGTATGTGCCAAGTCCAAGGATGAAGCAAAATAATTTGAGTGATTGCATGGATATCCTAAAGATGTGATTTGTTATTTTTAGAAAATAATGTTGTTACTTAAATATAAGGAACTACTGCCCAACTCAGAGCATCATATAGTGAATAAAAGAAAATTGCATTGCTGTTATTTCTAGACAACTAGAGGAAATTTTATATGGTCGATAAAGCTATAAATGTGATGGATTATCCCCTGTATGTGGCAGGTAAAGCAGTTAAAACCGAGCAATGGCTTGACGTCAAAAATAAATATACACATGAGCTTTATGCACGGGTGGCTTTGGCGAATGAAAAGACCATCGAAAAAGCGATTCAATCTGCAGTAAAAGCAGAAAAAGACATGGCGGCTTTAGAGCCTTTTCAAAAACAAAAAATTTTACTGCATTGTGTAAAACGCTTTAATGAAATGCAAGCAGAGCTAACCGAAATTCTGATTGCAGAAGGCGGAAAACCACGTAAAGCAGCCGCCGCGGAAGTGGAACGTTTAATCAATACTTTTCAAATTGCAGCCGATGCGGTCACCCAACTGGATGATGGACGCATGATTCCTTTGGCAATCACAGCTGCCGCATCGGGTTATCAAGGCATGATGAAATATGCACCAATTGGTGCAGTCTCATTAATTAGTCCGTTTAATTTTCCACTGAATCTAACCGCGCATAAAATTGCCCCTGCAATTGCAGCTGGTTGCCCATTTGTGCTTAAACCGGCCAGCTTAACCCCTATTTCTGCATTGAAGATTGCTGAAGTTCTTGCCGAAACCGATTTGCCGAAAGGGGCATTTTCAATTTTACCTTGTCCGCGTGAACATGCCGATGTACTGGTCACCGATGACCGTTTCAAACTGCTCAGTTTTACCGGTTCTGATGTGGTCGGTTGGGACATGAAGGCCCGTGCAGGGCGTAAGAAAGTAATCTTGGAGCTGGGCGGTAATGCTGCAGTCATGATTGATGAGGATACTGAAATTAGTGATGCTTTGGTGGATCGTTTGATTGGCGGTGCGTATAATCAAGCGGGGCAGGTGTGCATTAGTGTGCAACGTATTGTGGTACATGCCGATATATATGCTGAACTGAAGAAAAAACTGCTGGCCAAACTGAAAAAAATCAAAGCGGCTGATCCTGAGCTGGATAGCACGTTGGTTGGTCCGATGATTAAAGAATCAGAAGCCCTCCGTCTAAAAAAATGGGTCGATAAAGCCGTGAAAAAAGGCGCAAAATTACTTACTGGCGGAGAGCTGAATGTAATGATGTTTGAACCCACTTTGTTGGAAAATGTCGATACTTCCCTAGAAGTTTATAAAGATGAAGCATTTGGACCGGTGGCGATTATTGAAAAATATAAGACTTTCGAGCAAGGTATAGACCGAATCAATAGCAGCCGTTTTGGTTTGCAAGCAGGGGTGTATACTCAGAACCTGAATAAAATGCTGTATGCCTGGGATCATTTGCATGTCGGTGGCGTGATTATTAATGATGTTCCCTCTTTCCGGGTCGATAACATGCCCTATGGTGGAGTCAAAGATTCAGGTCTGGGGCGTGAAGGTGTGGCATATGCGATTCGTGAGATGCAGGAAGAGCGTATTTTAGCGATTAAAAAATAAGAAAATTGAGGTAATCAGGGGATAGAAATACCCTGATTACTTTTAGTAAAACCCAAATGAAACATCCTTTGTTTGGAGAAAAGGAACAGATTAAGTTACACAGAGCGCCAGATCAGCTATATTTTGATCAATTAATAATTTATAGATTATAAAATTAAATAATTTCCGCAAAAACTACACAAAACCGCCAGAAAAATGGGTATTGTTCACTCATTGAAAGGCAAAAACCAGCAAAAGACTTTAAGCAAGATTTTGCGATGACGGCCTGTTTGCAACTTAGAACAGAATGCTCAAAAGGCGTAGAACTAACTTCAAACATAAAAAGATTAATTTTTTTGAATGGTACTTTTTTTGCTCGCGAGATAACCCAAAAACAAGCAGCAGCTAAAGATGCCTAAAGGTTTAGGTGTTTTATGACAGATTCTCGTGAAAACTGGACATCACGATCGGGCTTTATTATTGCAGCAGTTGGATCGGCTGTCGGTTTAGGTAATATTTGGCGCTTTCCCTACATTGCTTATGAAAATGGCGGTGGCGCATTCTTAATTCCTTATTTAATTGCCTTAATTACTGCCGGTTTACCGCTTTTATTTTTAGATTATGCAGTAGGGCATAAAAATAATAGTTCGCCTCCTAAAGCTTACCGAAAACTATTCCGTGGGGGTGAAACCCTCGGATGGTGGCAAGTGTGCGTGTGTATCATCATTGGTTTGTACTATGCCAGTGTTTTGACCTGGGCAGGCAGTTATGTCTACTTTTCTATCGGTCAAATGTGGGGCAGTGACCCAGAAGCTTTCTTCTTTAAAACCTATTTGCAGACTTCGGATGCAACCGGTTTCGACCCGCGTTTTGTCAGCCATATTTTTTGGCCATTGGCAGGAATTTGGGCGCTCACCTTAATTATTTTATATGGTGGGGTGAAAAAAGGTGTAGAGCTTTCCAACAAGATTTTCATGCCTTTATTGTTTGTTCTATTTACCCTTTTAGTGATTCAGGCACTTCGTTTACCGGGTGCGGTAGAGGGTCTAAATGCCTTCTTTACTCCAAACTGGTCTGCCATGATGGACTATAAGGTTTGGCTGGCGGCTTATGGTCATACCTTCTTCTCGCTTTCTGTAGGTTTCGGGATCATGGTGACTTATGCCTCTTATTTAAAACCGAAAACCAATTTAACCGGTTCGGGTTTAATTGTGGGCTTTGCCAATGCTTCAACTGAAATTTTAGCCGGTATTGGTATTTTTGCTGCACTTGGTTTCATGGCCTATACTGCAAATAGCAATGTGCAAGATGTAGTGAGTGGCGGGATTGGACTGGCATTTATTGCGTTTCCTAAAATCATTTCTAGCTTGGGTGCTGGCGCTGATTTATTCGGGATCTTATTCTTTACCTCACTATTTGTTGCCGGTATTTCATCGATGGTGAGTATTTTGGAAGTTCCAATTGCAGCCATGATGGACAAGCTGAAATGGAGCCGTAAAAAAGCCGTAACGATCGTGGGTGGGGGCAGTGCACTGGTTTCTATCGTTTTATTCTCCAGTGTAAATTCGATTAAACTGGTCGATATCATTGACCATTTCATTAATAACATTGGCATTATCGGCGGTGCGTTGATTTCGATTATCAGTATTGCCTGGTTCAAGCGTTCAGCTCTGGTTGAGATCCGAAATCACGTCAATGCCATTTCCACCGTGCAATTGGGCAAAGGTTGGGATTTCACTTTAACTGTGATTACCTCTTTGATTTTGCTGGTTACTTTAGGAATGACCATCTTTAACTTGTTATTAAAAGGTTATGGTGATTATAGTGTAAGTCTGCAGTGGTTATTTGGCTGGGGCAGCGTTATTTTCTGTGCAGCTATTGCCTTTATTCTGGCTCGCGTTAAAGACCGCTAGGAGAGAAAACATGAATACTTCCGCAATTGTGATGATGATTATCTCGATGGTGTTTTTATGGGGTGGATTGGCCTTATCGATTCTTCACTTGATGAAAAATCCTGAAGAGTTAGACGATGTGCTTGAAGAAGTGAAAGATCAACACACGCTCTAAGTCAAAAATAATTCAGTAAATCCTTATAAAATATGCAAATGAAAGTCATTATCATTTATGATGATGGCTTTCTTGTTTCTGAAGTGGAGCATGGCGATGCACACCATTTTGCCACATCAAGTATGGATCGCATTTGCAGTGACCTTTCTGGCAGGATTGGCCACCGTGATTGGTGGAGCACTGGTTTTATTTTTTAGGCAACCCAGCTATCGCCTGTTATCTTTCGGCCTGGCTTTTTCAGCAGGCGCTATGGTGTATGTTTCACTGACTGAAATTTTAAATAAATCGATTGCCTCATTTAGCCAAGCCTATAGTGCGGATTATGGCTTTGCTTTTGGCACCTTTGCTTTTTTATTCGGGGTGATTTTAGTGTTGTTGCTAGATCGTTTTATTCCGAATCCGCATGAAGCCATTGAACCGAAAAATGCCGCAGAGATCGAACAACGACAATTAAAGCGTACTGGTTTACTAACTTTATTTGCGATTACTGCGCATAACTTGCCAGAAGGTTTAGCGACGTTTTTTGCGACCTTGGAAAGTCCGACCCTAGGTGCACCCTTAGCGGTGGCGATTGCGATTCACAATATTCCTGAAGGTATTGCGATTGCTTTGCCGGTCTATATGGCGACTGGGCGTAGAGATTTAGCCTTAGGCGCCAGTTTTGTGTCTGCTTTAGCAGAGCCATTAGGTGCAGCATTAGGCTACTTTATTTTGGCACCCTTTATGAGCTTTACGGTTTATGGAATGGTGTTTGGAGTCATTGGCGGGGTGATGGTATTCCTCGCCCTCGATGAATTATTGCCGACGGCAAAACGTTATGCCAAAGGGCATGAAACAGTTTATGGTTTAGTCATTGGCATGGCATCATTAGCCATCAGTCTGGTGATTTTTAAATTTGTCAGTTGAAAAACATATGGTTAAAAAATCCAAATACAAAAAAGGTGGCTTAAAGCCACCTTTTTAATCGCATCAATTAAGCTATTTTCTGGATACGGCAATAGAAGAAACCATCACCATGACCCACTTGTGGCAGTAACTGACGACCGTGAATCTGTTCAATTCCCCAGTCCGCATCAATTTTTTGTTCTTGCGCATTGGCATGACTGGCGAAGAAATCCACCATTTGCTGTTCATTTTCAGCTTTTAAAATCGAGCAGGTGATGTACAGCAAGGTGCCACCGACTTTCAATTGCTGCCACATATTTTCAAGAATCTGTTTTTGCAACTCAACAGTTTTAGCAATATCACCCGACTGACGCAGTAAGCGAATGTCTGGATGGCGACGAATCACCCCAATCGCTGAACATGGCGCATCCAGTACGATGCAATCTGCAAGTTCAGGTGCAGTCCATGTCGATGCATCTGCGGTGATGATTTCAACATGTTTGCCATCGAGAATCAGGCGCTCCAGGTTTTCGGAGACACGTTTCAAGCGTTTTTCGTCTTGGTCGAGTGCAATCAGTTTTTTCGGCTGATATTTCTCTAAAAGATGCGCCGTTTTACCACCCGGTGCTGCACAGGCATCAATCACAAATTTGCCGTCCAGATTAGGCACTAAGCTTGCGCAAAGCTGAGCGTGTTCATCTTGTACCGAAAAACCGCCGGCTTCAAAACCTGGCAGACTCGGCACATGAATACTTTCATCCAGCACAATACCGACATCCGAGAGTTCACAACGATGTGCATCGATGCCTTCATCTTCGAGAATATCGAGATATTCTTCACGGCTGACCTGGCGGGTATTGACACGCAAAGTCAGTGGCGCAACCTGTTTAAGCTCGTAGCTGAGCTCTGCAAATTGCTCGCCCCAGTCTTTCTTTAAACGCTTCGCCAACCAGCTTGGTAAATTCGATGCATTTTCCAAGACATCATAGAACTGCTCAGTTTCACGCGTTGCACGGCGTAAAATGGCATTTACCACGCCACTTAAACTTTCCATGCCCAGTTGTTTGCTGGCTTCTACCGTTTCAGAAATTGCAGCATGTGCAGCCACACGGGTACACAGCAATTGATATAAACCGACATATAAACAGGTTTCAACCACTGCATTTTCAAGCGGTACAGAAAGCAGCGGTAAAGTCACCTGTTTCAGTGCGTGCCACTGGCGTAGACAGCCAAGCACCAATTCGTGATACAACGCGCGGTCTTTATCTGACACGATATTCATGTGCTGATTTAACACAGATGCCAGTGATTGACCATTTTGGACAGCCAATAACGTTTTAACAACCTGAGCACGTAAGTTTAAAGTCTTACCAGAGGCGTGAGGAGATTGTCTCATTATAAAATTTGTCCGATATTCAGTTTTTGAGTTTGTAAAATTTGTACGGCATTCAGCGGTTTGCCACCCGGCCATTGTAAAGCAGTTAGCGTGATTACAGTGTTATTTGCACAAGCAACATGGACACCGTGTTTATCAATTGCAATGATTTCGCCCACTTGAGCATTTTCTGCAGTGGCATTGGATAACTGGGAGTTCCAGACACGCAGGTTGTTTTGCTCATCGAGTACGATAAATGCCATAGGCCATGGATTAAAGGCACGAATATTACGGTCGATTTGTAGCGCATCGATTGACCAGTCAATCTGAGCTTCAGCTTTTGACAATTTGTGTGCATAAACAGTCAAAGCTTCATCTTGAACTTCACGCGTTTCTAAATAGTGCTGTAATGTTTGTTCTGATTTTAAAACAGCGGCAATGGCTGTTGCACCTTGTTCAGCTAATTTATCATGCAAAGTTGCAGAAGTATCTGTGGCTTCAATTGGGCAGATGGTTTTATACATCATGTCACCAGTATCCAGACCAGCAGCCATTTTCATAATGGTGACACCGGTTGCACGATCACCTGTGGCAATGGCACGTTGAATCGGTGCTGCACCGCGCCAGCGTGGCAATAAAGAGCCATGAATATTTAAACAGCCATATTTAGGCGTGTCTAAAACCACTTGCGGCAGGATCAAGCCATAGGCTGCAACCACCATCACATCTGCATTTAAAGCTTTCAGTTCAGCCTGTGCTGCCAGACCTTCTTCAGTCGATGATTTGAAATGTAGCGGCTGATACACCGGAATATTGTGTTCTAAAGCCAATTGTTTGACTGCCGATGCGCTGAGTTTTTGCCCGCGACCTGCTTTGCGGTCAGGTTGGGTATAAACAGCCACAATTTCATGGTCGGTTTTTAACAGCGCGTCTAAGGCGACCGCTGCAAATTCTGGGGTACCCGCAAAGATGATTTTCACACATGAAATTCCAAATAAACTTAACTTATTATAAGGCAAAACCAGAGTGAGACCTAAGATCGTGTGCATGAAGTCCCAAACTACTGAAACTCAGATCTTTATCTCGAGTTTTTACAGATATCGCTTTATTCAAACCTACTTAATAATAAAATAAAGTAATGCAAAATTAAAAAATTATTCATGAAAGTTTTGTATTTAATTCAGTGTTATGGCGTTATATTAGCTTTCAGTATCAGTTTATTTTATATGAATCGTCGAAAGATCCATAGATTTCTCTCGTAAAAGATCATGCTTACAGGACTTTGCTTAACCGCAAGCTGTAGTAAGATATGTCTATATTTCGACTGATTTAGCGTTATATATCAGTATCATTCAGCCAGAGTGAATCCTAGAATTCATTTCGAGCACAAACTTTGTTGGAAATACACAATGCCTGACTATCGTTCAAAAACATCGACACACGGAAGAAATATGGCTGGCGCACGTGGCTTATGGCGTGCAACCGGCATGAAAGATGAGGATTTTGGTAAACCGATTATTGCGGTGGTCAACTCTTTCACTCAGTTTGTACCGGGTCACGTCCATTTGAAAGACTTAGGTCAGCTTGTGGCACGTCAAATTGAAGCATCAGGCGGTGTAGCCAAAGAATTTAATACCATTGCGGTGGATGACGGGATCGCCATGGGGCATGACGGCATGCTGTATTCATTGCCTTCACGCGACCTGATTGCTGACTCGGTTGAATATATGGTCAATGCACACTGTGCCGATGCGATGGTCTGTATTTCCAACTGTGACAAAATTACCCCGGGCATGTTGATGACGGCAATGCGTCTCAATATTCCAGTGGTGTTCGTGTCGGGTGGCCCAATGGAAGCGGGTAAAGTCAAAATTCGTGGTGATGAAAAAGCCATTGATTTGGTCGATGCCATGATCGTTGCAGCAGATGATAGTTTTACCGATGAAGAAGTGGCAGCTTATGAGCGTTCAGCCTGTCCAACCTGTGGTTCATGTTCTGGCATGTTCACCGCCAACTCAATGAACTGTTTAACCGAAGCTTTAGGTTTATCTCTTCCAGGTAATGGTTCGACTTTAGCCACGCATGCCAACCGTAAAAAATTATTCGAACGTGCAGGTCAGTTGATTGTAGAACTGGCAAAACGTCATTATGAACAAGATGATTACAGTATTTTACCGCGTTCAATTGCGACCAAAGCAGCGTTTGAAAATGCCATGACTTTAGATGTTTCAATGGGCGGTTCAACCAATACTGTACTGCATTTATTGGCCGCGGCACATGAAGCTGAAGTCGATTTCACCATGACTGACATTGATCGTCTTTCTCGTAAAGTTCCAGTGTTATGTAAAGTGGCACCGGCAAAACAAGATGTACATATGGAAGACGTACACCGTGCAGGCGGGATTATGTCAATCCTGGGTGAACTGGATCGTGCAGGCTTATTGGATACTTCAGTACCGACTGTACATGAAAAAACCTTAAAAGATGCCTTGGATAAATGGGACATCATGCGTACTGAAAATGCTGATGTATACGAGTTTTTCCGCTCAGCACCAGGCGGTGTACCGACTCAAACTGCTTTCTCGCAAAACCGTTATTACCAAACTTTAGACGGTAACCGTGAATCTGGGGTGATCCGAAATGCAGCCAATGCCTTCTCGCAAGATGGTGGTTTGGCTGTACTTTACGGCAACATTGCACTGGATGGCTGTATTGTAAAAACTGCTGGTGTAGATGAATCTATTTTGAAATTCAACGGCACAGCACGTGTCTTTGAAAGTCAGGATGCGGCGGTTGATGCGGTATTAGGCGGTGTAGTGAAAGCTGGCGATGTAGTGGTAATTCGCTATGAAGGTCCACGCGGTGGGCCGGGTATGCAGGAAATGTTATATCCAACCAGTTACTTAAAGTCGAAAGGTTTAGGTAAAGAATGTGCCCTATTAACAGATGGCCGTTTCTCGGGCGGTTCATCAGGTTTGTCCATTGGTCACGTGTCGCCAGAAGCTGCTGAAGGCGGTGCAATTGGTCTGGTTGAAGATGGCGATCGTATCGAAATTGATATTCCAAACCGTACCATTCATCTGGCCGTAGACGATGCAACCATGGCCGCGCGTCGTGAAGCGCAAGAAGCCAAAGGCTGGCAGCCTGCGGAACCGCGTCCGCGTAAAGTGTCTAAGGCACTCAAAGCTTATGCAATGCATACCACCAGTGCCTCGAAAGGTGCGGTACGTGAAATCTAAGTTGTAGTTTTTACAGATTAAAAAGCACTCCAGATGGGGTGCTTTTTTTATGCAACATCATTTGGACATTTACCGTTATTCGTTTCCTGGAATGCGACAGGAGGTCGAATGTTTACCCGTATGACAGGGATGTCATATCGGGGAAACAAAGGGGTTTTGTTTACTTTTGCCCAGCCAAAAGTAAAGGAAAGCCTACCTATTAATCATATCGTTCTAGACATAAAGTGTAGCTGTATGGAAAAAATCATAGAGCTTGATCCTCAATCATATGCTTTTACATATCGAATGCGTTCTATACAATGATCTTAAAATAAATTGCTACAGATCGAAGCTTAAAATCGGTCATCGCCAAGGAATAAAATAATGAGTAAAGACAATATCCGCGAGCATTCCGCACCAGTTTACGAAGGAATTGAAAATGCACCGGCACGTTCCATGATGCGTGCCACAGGGTTTAAAGATGAAGACTTTACCCGTCCATTTATTGGGATTGCTTCGACCTGGGCCAATGTCACGCCATGTAATATGCATATTGATGGTTTGGCACGTGAAGTGGAAAAAGGCGTCAATGCTGCTAATGGTAAAGGAATTATCTTCAATACCATTACCATTTCTGATGGGATATCCAATGGTACCGAAGGCATGAAATACTCCTTGGTGTCGCGTGAAATTATTGCAGATTCGATTGAAGCGGTGGTGGGTTGTCAGGCTTATGATGGCGTGATTGCCATTGGGGGCTGCGACAAAAATATGCCGGGTTGTATTATGGGACTGGCACGTTTAAATCGTCCGGGCCTGTTTATTTATGGCGGAACGATTAAACCTGGAGCCGGCCATACTGACATGATCTCGGTATTTGAAGCGGTAGGCCAGCACGCCAAAGGCGAGATTAACGAAATTCAGGTTAAGCAAATTGAAGAAGTAGCATTGCCAGGTCCAGGTTCTTGTGGGGGTATGTACACCGCAAACTCGATGGCTTCTGCGATTGAAGCACTCGGTATGAGCTTGCCCGGTTCATCGGCTCAAGAAGCGGTTTCAGAAGAGAAGTTGCTCGATTGTAACCGTGCCGGCGAAGCGGTAATGAACTTGCTGCGTTTAGACATTAAACCCCGTGATATTATGACCAAAGCGGCATTTGAAAACTCGATTAAAGTGCTGATTGCACTGGGTGGTTCAACCAATGGTGTGCTGCATCTGCTTGCGATGGCCCATACCGCAGGTGTTGAACTGTCACTAGATGATTTTGTGCGTATTGGTCAGGACATTCCTGTGGTGGCAGATGTGCGTCCATCTGGTAAATATTTGATGTCTGAGCTGATTGCGATTGGCGGAATCCAGCCGTTAATGAAACGTATGTTAAATGCAGGCATGCTGGATGGTTCCTGCTTAACCGTCACCGGTAAAACATTGGCTGAAAATCTGGCAGATGTTGAAGACTATCCTGAAGGGCAGCAAATTATTCTGCCATTTGATGCACCGATCAAGAAAGACTCGCATCTGGTGGTATTAAAAGGCAACTTGTCACCGACTGGAGCTGTGGCGAAAATTACCGGCAAAGAAGGGCTGTATTTCCAAGGTCCGGCACGCGTGTTTGAAGGTGAAATCGGTGCGATGCGCGGTATTCTGGATGGTGAAGTGCAAGAAGGTGAAGTGGTCGTCATCCGGGGCGAAGGACCGAAAGGTGGTCCGGGAATGCCAGAAATGTTGAAACCGACTTCTGCAATTATTGGTAAAGGTTTGGGTAAATCTGTTGCACTGCTTACGGATGGCCGTTTTTCTGGGGGAAGTCATGGTTTTGTCATTGGTCATGTGACCCCTGAAGCCTATGAAGGCGGTCCGATCGGCTTGGTTAAAAATGGCGATAAAATTTCCATTAATGCTGAAACCCGAGAAATGACCTTGCATATTTCCGATGAAGAAATGGCAGTACGTAAAGCCGCTTGGGTGAAGCCAAAACCCAATTACACTTATGGGGCTTTGGCGAAGTTTGCCAAATTGACCACGGGGGCTGAAAAAGGGGCAGTAACGGATCTAAATTTAGATGTATAATTGATCATTCCCTAACAAATTGTTATAAACCCTTGTAGCACTACAAGGGTTTTTTTCGAGGTTTATCTCATGTCACTGTTGCGCCGTTGGTTTGATCCACTTCGATCGCGTTGGTTTTACCAAAAGCCGACTCGTAAAGTGGTGTTATCTACGGAACAGGGTTTAAGTATCCATTTACGTCTGGATGATGTGTACAGTTATTTGGCTGTACAGCAGTTACCTGAACTTGAAGAAATTTTGACTGATGAACTGAAACCTTTAAAAGTGATTATTTCCAGTCGAACGGTGGAACCCCCCAATCGTATGTCTGCAATTGAGTGGCAAAATTACTGCTTAAACGATGCCAAAATTCTATCTAAACAGCACCGCTTTAGTTTCCATGAAACTCCAGAACAACCGCCCCTCAATGCCATAAAACAAGCAGAAACCATCCTTCGCAATACCCCATTACGCGGTCAAGATTTTCTCTATTTACTCGAAGATGTATTCCACATGCTGTGGCAAAAACAGTATGGAAAATTACGTACCTTACATGCCATGGCCAGCCGACATCATAGTGCTCAAGCGTTTCCAGAACGTATTTTTAATGATGATGAAGTCCTCGCCAGTTATTTTGAATTTGGTCAGCGCAAATACCATGCGGTCGATGATTTACTTCGGCTGATGCGTCGTTTAAAACAACAAAAACTGCTGACCGGAAACCCAATCTTCCTGATTAATCATATTGATTGGCGCGAACATTTGATTAGTGATGCAGAGGAACTGAATGAAATTCAGGCACTAGATCCAGAACTGGATTTGTATATTGCACTTGAAGACCCGATCTCGTGGTTATTATTGGCTTATATTAAAGAAGAACTGGCGAATTATTATAATATTCAGCTCAATGTCTATCCGCTTTCTTATCGTGGACGCGATCTATTTGACTGGAGTTTGGCGACTCGTCTTTCAAAACGTACAGACGTGAAATTTACTCCATTTTGCCGTCCCACACAATCTGCCACTGTTGAGATGGCGCAACTGTTTTACAGTGTGCCTGAAGAGCAGCGTGTTGATGCGATGTATAGCATTTTGCAGGCGGTATGGACCAAAGGCAAAGACCTGTCATTTAAATCACATTTCGATCAGATGCAGCGTGATTTAGAAATCAATGAATTAACCCAAGAAGATATTACTGCCAAATTAAAAGAAAATGACATACTCTGTGAAATGAAATCACAGCCTGATTTTCCTGTGCTTGAACTCCGCATTGACGGTCAAAGTTATGTGTTTAATAGCCTGTACCGTGTCTGGATGATTGAAAGCATTTTTTCTAATGTTTTAGAAGACCAATATAAAAGTGAAAATGATGATAGAAAAGATGAAGAAAGAAAAATGTGAGTCTTTAGAACAAGTCCGTGAAAAGATTGATGCCATTGATACCGCATTAATTGAAATGATTGCGACGCGTCAATTTTATGTCGATCAATCGGTACGCTTTAAACGTACGGTGCAGGATGTACAGTCACCGGAACGGGTCGAGCAAGTGATTAGCAAAGTGCGTACCCAGGCGATTGAATTGGGAACCGATCCGGATTTGGTTGAACACCTGTATAGAGAAATGATTCAACGCTTTATTCAACGAGAACTGAAAGAGATTAGACCCTAATTCGATTTCGGCTCATGCCCAGCATGCCATAAAAAAGACACCTATTAAGGTGTCTATTCGAATTGTACGATTAATCTATTACACAAGTCGGTAATAGGTATAAGTCACTTTATCATTCTTATAAACCGCATGGCTGTTTTGGCGGAAATCAGAAATCCATTGGCGGCCGGTATAGGCGGCAATATGACCATACACATGTTTTTGGGTTCGATCGATAATATAGATATCTCCTTCCCGCGGTTGATCAAATGAAGGTTTGATCTGCTTGTAGCCAATGGTCTGGAGCGTACGGCCCCAATCTGCAGCTGCTACAGGATGGTTTAAAATTCTGGCACCTGCTGACTGTAGTGCAATACGAATGCTTCGGGCACATTTTGCAGTACTGGTGGCTGAGGAAATACTATGTAACTTCTGTGTGAATTTACGTACATCAAGATAGGGGATACCTTTATTCTTCTGTGGATTCTTGGTTCTTAAACCCGCTTGATTATCTTGATATTTCTGGGAGATTACTGCAGTGTTCTGGTTTGCAGCATTAATCATATTGCTATGATGTGCATCATAAATCATTCTTAAATCTCTACCTTATCTTCAATCGCTTTTAGAAAAAAATAGACAGTATTTTTCAGAACTGAAATACCAATATTTTTTCCTTAAACTCATTTAAACGATATGTTATTACATTGCGTACATTTATCAGAAGCGCGTACTTTAAAGAATTTTCGATCAAAAATCCACCCGTTGTAGAAGTCAACAAAGTAGATAAGGTGCTATAGAAGCCCTAAATTGGAGATATATAAGTAGGAAAAAAACAAGGGATAATCTATAAATCAGATATTTAAGTACAGCTTAAAAATAAATAATGAGTTGTTAAAATTTTTATGTAATTACGTAATTTATTGATTGATATTTAATCTAATATTAACATTTTGTCATATTTAAGATGAAAAATTCGACTAAATCGACGGTTAAATTGCCTCAATTTTTTATTGAGGCTACCTTCAAAAAACAATGATTTTCAATTTTTACTATTCCTCTAGCATAGTGCTACGATTTGAAGAGTACGCAGCATGCTTGGTTTTGTCATTGCAGTATTTGCCATTGCCGGCATGATTAAAGGCACCATTGGTTTGGGTTTACCTGCGGTTTCCATGGGCTTGCTGACCATTTTTATCACTCCGTTTCAAGCTGCAACTTTGCTTATTGTGCCTTCTATGGTGACCAACTTTTGGCAACTGTTTGCAGAAGGTCATGTGCTCAAATTGGTTCGCCGTTTTTGGCCCTTATTGCTGGGTATTATTGTCGGTTCGATCTGGAGCATTTTCCCCACCCTCGGACATAGCGAATTTCAAAGTGAAGCTTTACTCGGTGGAATGCTGGCATTATATGGCTTGTACGGTCTATTTTCGAAAAATATACCGAATTTTGCACCCCATGAAAAATGGTTATCTCCCATTATCGGCTATCTGGGGGGGGCGTTGACGGTGGCAACTGGCGTGGTGGTGATTCCAGTTGTTCCTTACTTGCAGTCACTGCATTTAAAACGTGATGAGCTGGTGCAGGCCCTAGGTTTGGCATTTACCATTTCTACCATTTGTCTGGCTGTATTTCTGTATCAGAATCCAGCCGAGGACATTCCCATCGACTATAAAATGTCATTGATTGCATTATTGCCTGCTTTAGTTGGAATGTGGCTAGGCACAAAAATCCGCTATCGTATTCCGGAACAAAAATTCCGTAAAGTGTTCTTCTGTGGTCTGGTAGTTTTTGGGGGCTATATGGTGCTGCATCAGTTTGGAATTATCTGAAAACAGGTTTGCAGTGCTCTATGTCATTGCGGAAATTAAATCAGTAATTTGGATTTTTGTGAGAGTAAAAACTGACTAAAATGTTGATAGAACACTGGCAATTCATCAAATTTTTTTGCTGCCAAGAGTAGTTTGCGATTGGCCCAGTCTCCAGTCAGTTCAATGTGATGAAAAGAATAAACCGTCTTTAAACGACTGGCAGCGCGTTTCGGCATAATTGCAATACCGACTCCATTGGCAACCACTTGTGCAATTGCTGCAAAATTGGGTAAACGTAAACGGTACTGAATTGCGCATCCGAGTAATTTAGCCTGTGTTTCAATGGATTGTTGCAGGGAATGATATTGCATTAAACCGACAAAGGGATAATGCAGCACATCGACTAATTGCAGTGCCGATTGATCTTTTAGTTCATGATTTAGGGGGCAAATCAGGACTAAAGGATCATCGATAAATTCCAGCGTTTGTAAATGACCAGAATTAAAAAAACTCGAAATTAAGCCCAATTGTGCCGTGCCTTTTTCCAGTGCTTGAATAATATCATTGGTTTCTGCTTCTTTTAAATCGATCTGAATATTGGGATTTTCGACCAGATATTGCGGAAGAAGCAGGGGCAGATATTCACTTTGTGCAGAAGAATTACACCATAAGGTCATTTGCGAATTTAAGCCTTCAGCAAAAGCGGCCATGGCCTGTTCAAGGTGTCTGCTTTGTTGCATCAGTAACTGTGCCTGCTCCACAAACGTTTGCCCAGCGATGGTCAATTTGACCCCGGATGCATGACGGGTAAATAAATGCACTGCGAACTGTTGTTCAAGTTTTTTAATCCGCTCACTGGCGGCTTGTAAGGAAATTGAAGAGCGCTCAGCACCTTTGGTTAAACTGCCAGTATCTACAATATTTAAAAACAGCTGTAGATCAAAAAAGTCCAGTCGCATGTGCTGTGTCATTGAAGTGAAAGTCAGCTCATCATACTAAAATTTTGTTGGCTTCAGATATAAAAAAGCAGCCTTTCGGCTGCCTGAAAATATGTATTTATATTTATGATTTATCGCCTAAGCTAAAGAACCAGTTGAGTATCAAGGCTGCAAATGTAGCCGTACCAATACCCCCTAAGTTAAAATTACCAAATTGCAGTGCAAAGTCACCGGTTCCTAAAATAATGGTTACTGCAGCCACCATCAGGTTTTTGTTTTTAGAGAAATCGACCTTATTTTCAATCCAGATTTTTGCCCCGGCAATGGTGATTAAACCGAATACCACAATCGAGGCACCGGTTAAAATTGCAGTCGGAATGGTATGAATAATCGCACCAAACTTAGGAGATAAACCTAAGAACACTGCAAATACACCGGCAAATACAAAAATGATAGTGGAATAGACCCGGGTTACCGCCATCACCCCAATGTTTTCGCCATAGGTCGTCATGCCCGGGCCACCGACACCACCGGATAATGTGGTGGCAATACCATCAGCCACGAAAGCTTTACCAATGTGCGGATCCAGGTTTTCACCGGTCATAGCACCCACAGCTTTAATATGCCCCAGGTTTTCTGCCACTAAAATTAATGCAATCGGGGCAATAATCAGCATGGCATTAATATCAAATACAGGCGAATGGAAGGTTGGGAGACCAAACCATGCAGCTTGCTGAATTGGTGTAAAGTTAATGGGTGTACCGTAGCCCATCACATTGGAAACAATATAATAAGTCAGATAAGCAAGCAGCAACCCAATCAGTAACAACAGACGTTGCAATAGACCTTTGGTGAATACGGCAATCGAGCCCATGCACAGCACGGTCACCAGTGACATCCACATGTTAAAGTTATTGCCTGCCACACCTTTCACCGTAACGGGTGCAAGGTTTAAACCAATAATCATGACCACAGCACCGGTGACGACTGGAGGCATCAGTTTTTCAATCCAGTTGGTGCCGGTTGCCATGACAATAAAACCAAATATGGCATATAACACGCCACAGGCCATGATGCCGCCAGCAGCCACAGCTAAATTGGCATTGGGTGCGCCTGTACCAGACGCGGCATAGCCGGTAGCCGCAATTACTACACCAATAAAAGCAAAACTCGAACCTAAATAACTCGGTACACGGCCACCGGTGATAAGAAAAAATAGAATGGTACAAATACCGGACATTAAAATGGCCAGGTTCGGATCAAAACCCATCAAAAAAGGTGCAAGAACGGTTGCGCCAAACATGGCAAAAGCATGTTGCACCCCCAAGACTACGCTTTGAGCAGGGGGAAGATACTCATTGGTACCGACTGGACGTGCATCGATTTGACCTGAATAAGGACGCCATTTGGGAAACCAGCTGGACATAAAATGAGCACTCAAAAGATAAATTGTGCACATCATACTCTTGTTTTTTAGAAGATTTAATCGTTTTGATAATATATTTGTTCAAATTAGTCTACTGAGTTTTCTAGTTTTTTTTACCGTATGGTAAAAGTTTTAGTATTGGAAAATTAGCATTAAATCAGCGAATTGATGCATGAATGCTGACAGCCTATTATTTATAACCATACTTATTCCACTGATAAACCATATGGTATTTTTTGCTAATGGATGCTTAAAAAAAAAGCACATCATAAAGATGTGCTTTGCTGTGCAGATGAAATACTTAACCGGTATTGCGCAAACCTGCGGCAATTCCGGCAATACTGACCATCAAAGCGTGATCGACCGGGGTATGTTCAGCCGGATATTCCGCCAGATAGCGACGACGACGTTTCATCAGTTCGGCCTGTAATAAATGCAGCGGAAGTAAATACGGTTTACGGACTTTCATGGATTGATCGAGGACTTCGTTACTGCTGAGCAGTTGCGATTCACCTTTTAAAGCCAACAAGGTTTGTACCGCATCTTTTAAACGTTGACGCAGCTGTTCACCCAGTATTTTTAAATCTTCATCATCGGTTAAATGTGATTCGTAATATAAGGCCACATGACTGTCGGCTTTAGAGAGCACCATCTCTAGCATATCAATTAGGGTCTGGAAATACGGCCATTGCTGTAACATTTCATCCAGCAGGTCTTTTTGTCCTTGATCAATTACCTGATTAATTGCAGCGCCTGTACCCAGCCAAGCAGGCAACATCAAACGAATTTGCGTCCAAGCGAATACCCAGGGAATGGCGCGTAAGGATTCAATACCACCGCTAACTTTGCGTTTTGCCGGACGTGAACCCAAAGGCAACATCTGTAGTTCGAGTTCTGGGGTCACGGTACGCAGATATTTCACAAAATGGGGGTTTTCACGTACCGTTTCACGGTACACTTGTACCGACAAATCAGTCATGCTGTGCATCAACTGACGCCATTCATCTTTCGGCACGGGTGGTGGCAACAAGGTTGCTTCCAGCGTTGCTGCGGTATAAATCTCTAAATTTTGTAATGCAATGCCTTCCAGACCGAATTTGAAGCGGATCATTTCGCCTTGTTCGGTGACCCGAATCGCACCCGAAATAGAACCTGGTGGCTGTGAAAACAGCGCTTGCTGGGTCGGTGCACCACCGCGACTGATGGAACCACCGCGACCATGAAACAGTGTCAACTGCACCGCATGCTTTTGTGCAACCGAAGTCAGTTCTTCCTGCGCACGGTATTGCGCCCAGTTGGCTGACATAAATCCGGCATCTTTGGCAGAATCCGAATAGCCAATCATCACTTCATGCTTGCCCTGAATATGCTGTTTGTACCAGTGCATATTAAACAGGGTATTCATGGTGTCGGCTGCACCATCCAGATCTTTTAGCGTTTCAAATAACGGCACCACACGTAAGGGCTGCTTAATGCCTGCCTCTTTCTGCAGTAGTAACACCGCGAGTACATCGCTTGGATATTCAGCCATCGAGATAATATAAGCGCCTAAACTTTCGCTCGGTTGTTGGGCTAAAGTGCGCATGGTGGCAAAGACTTCCTGCACATCCGGATGTTCAATCAGGCTTTGTTCAGGTTCATTCAAATGTTTCGGCAACAACGGACGTTTGCTTTGTAATTCTTGCAACAAAAAGTTTTGGCGTGCCTGTTCGGTCCAGGTTTCAAAATTGCCCAAGCCTAAATATTCAGTAATGGCGGAAATGGCCTGACGGTGACGACCGGATTCCTGACGAATATCCAGTTTGAGCAATTCAATACCAAAACAGTTGACCCGATGAATAAAGTCGAGCAGTTTGCCATTGGCAATTTCAGGCAAGTTACAGGAAATTAATGAACGGTAACAGAGCAATAATGGCTGTAATAATTCATCTTTGCTTTTAATCACCAGACTGTCATCGGCATCTTGACCATGTAATTTTTCAGCCAGCCAATGACGGGTGGCTTTTAAGCGTTCACGGGTATCTCGTAGATATTCACGGTACGGTTCTGCATGTGGATGTCCGAGCGCCTGTATCAGTTCATCGCTTGCGTTTTGAATCGATAATTCCCAGCGCAGATCTTCAATATCACGCAGGTATAAATCGGCGGCTTTCCAGCGTGAAAGCCAGAGCACTTCTTGAGTAATATTATGCGTGACATTCGGATTACCGTCGCGATCGCCGCCCATCCATGAGGCAAAACGAACTGGGGCAATAGTCAAAGGCAAACGCTGACCGCAGTGATTTTCGACCATTTCATCCAGTTCACGAACGAACTTCGGCACGGCATTCCACAGGGTCTGTTCAATGGTGGTAAAGCCCCATTTCGCTTCATCGACTGGAGTAGGACGGTGCTGACGAATTTCATCAGTTTGCCATGCAGAACAAATCAGTTGTTTGAGTTCTTCTAGGACTGTTTTACGTTCACGCGGAGTCAGTTTTTGCTGATCTGCCTTAAATAGACAGTCATTAATATCGTCATATTTTTGAATCAGGGTACGGCGGCTGATTTCTGTTGGATGCGCGGTGAGCACCAGTTCAATGTTCAGTTCGCAAATTTGCTGAAATAGGGTATCGGATGAAATTTCATGGTCTTTGAATTTTTGGAACAGATGATCCAGTGGATTCGGTGAAGGCGCATGTTCATCAAATTCACTTTTACGACGACTACGCACGACATTGTATTGTTCGGCAATATTGGCAAAGTTCAGAAAGTGGGTAAATGCACGTGTCAGAGGAAGAATTTCTTCATCTTCCAGACTTAAAAAAAGTTGTTCGAGTTGTTTTTCTGCTTCAACCTGACCATCACGTGCACCTTTAGATAGCGCACGAATTTGTTCAACCTGATTAAACAAATCTTGACCTGCATGTTCCTTGAGGGTCTCTCCCAGTAAATTCCCAAGTAAGCGTACATCCTCACGCAGTGGAGCATCAATTTGTTGAACCATTTTTTTCATTCTCCCTAGGCTTCTGTTCTGAATATACCCCGATTCGATGACATTCCAAGTAGGGGCAGACAAAAGTATGTAATCTATTGCTGATAAAACTCGCAATTAATCTACCATTTGAGCTTTTAGGAAAATGAAAGACGATTTTTTAAATAATCGTTTTAAGTGCGTTTTTGATATTTCAGCATAAACAATTCAATGCTGCTTAAAATAATCTGCTGTTTTTCTGCGACAGTGGGGATGGCACGAATGCCGAGTAATACTTCGTGATGACGCATACCCAGCAATAAAGACACAATCAGCCAGGTCAGGGTTTTTAATTCTTCTGCTTGAATAAAACCCAGATCAATCGCCTGCTGAAAAAAGTTTTCCCAAACGGCATTCATGCGCAGATGCGAAGCATTATAAAATTTCTGTGCCAGTGGATTTTGTTCAGCCGCCAGTTCCAGTAACAACAGTTCCAGTTTAATGGCTTCAGGCAAATTAATAATATTCAGGGCCAAGTCGCAGGCATGGATAAATTCTTTATTAAAATCACTGTCTGCCTGCAAATTTAGTGGCCGAGCACTGATCAGTTCCTCACAGGTCGCTGCAATGGCACAGACAAATAAATTGGCTTTATCCTGAAAGTGATTATAAACCGTCAGTTTGGTCACGCCTGCTTCTTGGGCAATTTGATTCATGCTGGAACCATGATAGCCACACTTTAAAAATAACTTTTTTGCTGCAGTTAAAATTTGCTGACGTTTTTCCAAATCCTTCGGGCGACCCACATTTATTTGCACAATTTTTTCCAAAAAAATCAAAAAGGTCATTGCTTTGACCGGTGAGTTTTAATTAATGTACCAGTGAGTATATTAATTAAAAAATAATCAATTTAAGATACTCCTTATTTTGCCCTAAAAAACATTTTTAAATAAGAGCGAATTCATGAGCATAATTAAGACCGCAGTTGCCAGCATGATCATCGTTTGCAGTGTGACCTTGTGGGGATGCAGCACGGATACAGCCGAAACAGAACAGGTTCCCTTTGTGATGGTGACTCAACCGAATAGCACGCATCATGAGCAGAAAAGTTATGCCGGTGATGTGCAAGCACGCCAGCAAACCGCTTTGGCATTTCGGGTGGGGGGACAGATTACCGAACGTTATGTCGATGTTGGTGATCAGGTTAAAGTAGGTCAAGTGCTGGCAAAACTGGATGTTAAAGATGCACAGCTACAACTCAATGCGGCCAATGCTCAACTGGAAAGTGCACAATCTGCGGCAAAAACTGCTGAAGATGAACTGAAACGCTTTAAGCAGTTGCTTCCCATGAATGCGGTGAGTCGCTCGCAATATGAGGCGGTGGATAACCAGTATAAAGCGGCGCTCTCGAACTTAAAGCAGGCGCAATCCAATTATGACGTCAGCCGTAACCAAACCGGTTATAACCAGTTGCTGGCCAATAAAAATGGCGTGATCACTGCACGTAATATTGAAGTGGGGCAGGTGGTTGCTGCAGGTCAGGCAGCCTATCAAATGGCGATTGCCGGTGATCGTGAAGTGGTGATCGGGGTTCCTGAACAGGCCATTTCCGAGATTAAAGTGGGTCAAAGCGCATGGGTAACCTTGTGGTCTAAACCGGAAGATAAATTTGCAGCCTATGTGCGTGAAATTTCACCTGCAGCCGATCAATCCCGAACCTTTAGCGTGAAAGTGGCGTTACGTGAAGGCAATGCTGCCATTCAACTCGGTCAAAGCGCCCGGGTTTTTTTTAACAAGACTGAGCACAATGTATTGAGTGTGCCTTTATCCAGTGTTTCGGCAAATGACCAGCAGGCGTATGTCTGGGTCGTGAAACCCGACCAGACTATTCATAAAGTGTCAGTTACTTTGGGGGCATATGGCCGTGACAGTGTGCCGGTATTGTCTGGTTTAAATGCCAATGATTATGTGGTGATTGGCGGGGTGCATTTATTGCGTGAAAAACAAAAAATTCAGCCGATTGACCGTGAAAACCGTGCCGTGAAAATTCAAGCAGGGACTGCATCATGAAGCAAGACATGAATTCTGGATCGCGTTATAACCTGTCGGAATGGGCACTGAAAAATAAAGGTTTAATCCTTTATTTTATGCTGCTCTTGGGCATAGTCGGAATCGTCTCTTATTCAAAACTGGCACAAAGTGAAGATCCACCATTTACCTTTAAGGTGATGGTGATTCAGACCTATTGGCCCGGAGCAACCGCTGAAGAAGTTTCATTACAGGTCACCGACCGTATTGAAAAAGAACTGATGAGCACCGGCAACTATGAACGCATCATGGCCTATTCCCGTCCGGGCGAATCGATGGTGACTTTTGTGGCCAAGGACTCGTTACGCTCAAGTCAAATTCCAGATGTATGGTATCAAGTCCGAAAAAAAGTCGGTGATATCAAGCAGCAGCTACCTAGCGGGGTACAAGGACCGTTCTTTAACGATGAGTTTGGCGATACCTTCGGCAATATTTATGTCCTGACTGGTAAAGACTTTGACTATGGCGTGTTGAAAGAATATGCCGACCGCCTGCAACTGCAATTGCAACGGGTAAAAGATGTCGGCAAGGTCAATCTGGTCGGTTTGCAAGACCAGAAAATCTGGATTGAACTCTCCAATACCAAAGCTGCCCAACTCGGCATTCCGGTCACCGCGATTCAACAAGCCCTGCAACAACAAAATACCGTGGCCAGTGCCGGTTTCTTTGAAACGGGTACTGACCGTATTCAGATGCGGGTCAGTGGTCAGTTGCAAAATGTAGAAGAACTCAAGCAAATGCCCCTGTTGGTGGCAGGCAAAACCATTCAATTGGGCGATGTCGCAGAGATTTACCGAGGCTTTAGTGAGCCGGCTCAGCCGCGTATGCGCTTTATGGGCGAAAACGGGATTGGCATTGCGGTTTCGATGCGTAAGGGCGGAGATATTCTGGCTTTGGGTAAAAACCTGGAAACAGAATTTGCGCAATTACAAAAATCTTTGCCTTTAGGCATGCAGCTGCAAAAAGTTTCCGATCAACCGGTTGCGGTAAAACGCAGCGTCAATGAATTCATGAAAGTATTGGCTGAAGCGGTAATAATCGTGTTACTGGTCAGCTTTTTCTCACTCGGTTTCCGTACCGGACTAGTGGTGGCATTTTCGATTCCACTGGTGTTGGCGATGACCTTTGCCGGCATGAATTTATTTGATGTCGGACTGCATAAAATTTCATTGGGTGCACTGATTTTAGCACTCGGTTTATTGGTTGATGATGCCATTATTGCGGTCGAGATGATGGCGATTAAAATGGAGCAGGGCTATAGCCGGCTTGAGGCCGCAGGTTTTACCTGGAAGACCACAGCTTTCCCCATGCTGACCGGAACCTTGATTACCGCCGCAGGTTTCTTGCCGATTGCAACCGCAGCATCCAGTACCGGTGAATACACGCGTTCGATTTTCCAGGTGGTGACCATTGCGCTAATTGTGTCATGGTTTGCCGCAGTGCTTTTTGTCCCTTACTTGGGTGATAAACTTCTCCCCGATTTTTCAAATTTGCCCCAAAAAGCGCCTTGGTATCAGCGGCTTTGGGCACGTTTGCGCAAGCAGCCTGAACCGCAACCGGTGCAGCATCATGCCGGTGAACATCATGATCCGTACCAAACCAAGTTTTATCAAAAATTTAGAGCTTGGGTAGATACTTGTCTGACCTACCGTAAAACGGTGATTGCCGCAACGGTGGGCATTTTTGTCTTGTCAGTCCTGATGTTTAAACTGGTACCGCAGCAGTTTTTCCCGCCATCAAATCGTGCCGAAATTTTGGTGGATTTAAAACTGGAAGAAGGCGCATCGCTGACTTCAACTGAAAATGCGGTGAAAAAAGTCGAAAAATTCTTGTCGACCAAAGCGGGGATTGATAACTATGTGGCCTATGTCGGCACAGGTTCAACCCGTTTTTATCTACCTTTAGACCAGCAACTTCCACAGGCCAGTTTTGCCCAGTTTGTTGTCTTGGCGTCTTCCCTGGATGACCGTGATGAAATTCGTCAATCTTTAGATCAGGAAATTCGTAAATTGTTGCCGGATGTGCGTACCCGCGTATCGTTATTGGAAAATGGCCCGCCCGTCGGTTATCCACTGCAATATCGTGTTTCAGGGGAAGACTTGCATCTGGTCCGTCAGTGGGCGCACCAGGTTGCCGCTGTTGTGGGGGATAATCCCAATACCAGCAATGTGCATCTGGATTGGGGCGAACCAAGCAAAGTCATTCATTTAAATATCGATCAGGATCGCGCTCGTCAAATGGGCGTATCGAGCTTGGATTTAGCCAATTTTTTAAACAGTTCCGTCAGTGGTGCAACCATTAATCAATATCGTGAAAAACGTGAATTGATTGAAATTCGTCTGCGTGGTGATCAGGCTGAACGGGTTGATGTCGAGGCGTTGTCCAGTCTGGCCGTACCCACCGCCAATGGGGGTTCCGTACCGCTGGCGCAAATTGCAAAAATTGAATATGACTTTGAAGATGGCCTGATCTGGCATCGTAACCGTCTGCCGACCATTACCGTGCGGGCCGATATCCGCAGTAAATTACAGCCCGCCACAGTGGTGGGCGAACTGGCTGAAAAAATGGATCAACTGCGGACTGAATTGCCAAGTGGTTATCTGGTTGAAGTGGGTGGAACCGTAGAAGAGTCCGCACGCGGACAAAACTCGGTCAATGCCGGCATGCCATTTTTCCTGGCTGTAGTCATGACCTTGTTGATGATTCAGCTCAAGAGTATGTCACGTGCGCTCATTGTTTTGTTAACCGCACCTTTGGGCTTAATCGGGGTGGTGTTATTCCTGTTATTGTTTAATAAACCTTTTGGTTTTGTGGCGATGTTAGGCACGATTGCACTTTCCGGCATGATCATGCGAAATTCTTTAATCTTGATTGATCAGATTGAACAGGATATTCAGGAAGGACATGATCCCTGGTCAGCCATTGTGGATGCGACCATGCGCCGTTGTCGTCCGATTGTATTGACGGCATTGGCCGCGGTACTGGCAATGATTCCTTTGTCGCGTAGTATTTTCTTTGGTCCGATGGCGGTTGCCATTATGGGCGGATTGATTGTAGCGACCTTGCTGACACTGTTCTTTTTACCTGCATTGTATGCACAATGCTTTAAAGTTAAAAAAAATAGGCAAACTACATAATTATTTGATAATAATGAGGTGCGAAATATTGAAAATTTCAATATAGTAGCGCCTAATATTTGTATACATTTCTATAAAGCAATTTCCTGCATATTAAAAAACTAAGCGTGCAGTAAATGGGGTTAAAAAGCACATGAAGCAAGACAATTTAAGCCGACTTCGCCGTTCCATTGCGATCTCTTATGTCTTCATGTTTTTAGCTCTATTTACTGTGATTAGTGGCATATTTGCTTACTGGTTTGCGCGTAAAGTCACACAACTGGACAGTGCAGAAGTATGGCTTGAAGCGCAAGCGCTTTGGGTGATGCGAAATATTGTGATTTATTCGGTTTTGGTCTGCTTTGCCGCACTATGGTTTATTCCACTCATTTTCTTTTATTGGGATAGTGCATTGTGGGTGACAGGTTGTACCGTTGCCGGTGTGGTATTTGCGACTATCGCCTTTTTATTTTTATTAAATGCTTGGCTGAAAGGGATCTCTCGATTTTTCAAAAATAAAGCCGTTTTCTAAGCGGGCTAATTTTTTTCCGGCATTCCCCTTGTAAAATCTGAATTGGCCCCCAATTTCAGTCCACAGTTAAGTATTAAATCAAATTCCGTGAGGAGCATCGCCAGACATGGCTAAACGTGATTATTATGAGGTTTTGGGCGTCGCTAAAACCGCTAGTGATGATGAAATTAAAAAAGCCTACCGTAAGTTGGCGATGAAATATCATCCGGACCGCAATCCAGACAACCCTGAAGCTGAAGATAAATTTAAAGAAGCTGCTGAAGCCTATGAAATTTTATCCGATGGTGAAAAACGCAGCATGTATGACCGTATGGGGCACAATGCCTTTGAAGGTGGTATGGGCGGCGGCGGCTTTGGTGGCGGTTTCAATGCAGAAGATATCTTTAGCCAGTTTGGCGATATCTTTGGTGGCGCTTTTGGTGGCGGTGGTCGTCAACAGCAACGCGCACGTCGTGGATCCGACCTTCGCTACGTGATGGAATTGACGCTTGAAGAAGCAGTCAAGGGCGTGAAAAAAACCATTACCTTTACTGCACCTGCACCTTGTGATGCCTGTGATGGTAAAGGCTCAAAAAATCCGAAAGATGTTGAAACCTGTAAAACCTGTCATGGTGCAGGTCAAGTGCGCATGCAGCAAGGTTTCTTCTCTGTTCAGCAAACCTGTAGCACCTGTCGTGGTCAAGGCACCATCATCAAGAACCCATGTAATAAATGTCATGGTTCGGGTGTGTCGGATCGTCAACAAACCCTTGAAGTCACTATTCCTGCAGGCGTAGACAATGGCGACCGCGTACGCTTAACCGGTAAAGGTGAAGCCATCCGTGACGGTCAGTCAGGCGACTTATACGTAGAAGTTGTGGTTCGCGAACACGAAATTTTCCAGCGTGATGGTGCAGATCTGTATATGGATGTGCCAGTCAGCATTGCTGATGCTGCGTTGGGTAAAGAAATTCAGATTCCAACCTTGGATGGCCGTGTAAGTTTGAAAATTCCTGAAGGAACTCAAACTGGCAAAATGTTCCGCTTACGTGGAAAAGGGGTTAAACCGGTACGTACCAGTATGCAAGGTGACTTACTCTGCCGCGTAGTGGTAGAAACACCGGTGAATCTAACGGCTCGTCAACGTGAGTTGTTAAAAGAATTGCAAGAAACGATGGATGGTGAGGACAGTAAATCATCTCCAAAGAAAAAATCTTTCTTCGGGCTGTTTGATTAATTTCAGACCCAGGTTGAAAAAAAATGGGGGGAATATTGAATATTCCCCCCATTTTTTTATGCCCGCTTAATCAGTTATTTGATAATGGGTTGATCAATTGCAGCGATATCTACCATTTGTGCTGCAAGTTCATCCGTTGGTTCTTGTTTAGCGGCTGCCTGACCATTTGCAGCTTGAGCAGGTGTAGCGCTATGGGTACGAATATTTATTTTGACTTGCGATAAGCTTTCTAAAGTATCTCCTGCTTGAATTGCAGGTTCTGCCCACGCTGTGCTGACAATGGTGGCCATAAAAACGGTTAATGCGATTTTTTTCGAATGCATGCTGATCTCCTTATAATTCATCTTTTGATCATTCGTGCCGCGTAGTTTGCGCAGTGATGTTTACAGATAGATGAAAATCAGCAGCAAAATCATTTATTTTTAACACTGGACTTTCCACACAGGAACCGGCTTGGACTGAGCCATTTTATTGTGCTTTGCTAGTAGCATTCGCCACGACCGGTTTCTCTTTTTTTCAATAAAATATTTCAGACTGAAACTTAGTGTTAGTAAAGAGTTTTGCTATAGTAAGACCCACTTAGAATTCAACATCAGGAATATGTTATGTCAGCAGCTCCACGCATTGGTGTATTGGGTGCAGGCGGTCGTATGGGACGCATCCTTGTTCAAGCTGTTAAAGAAGCAGGTTATCAGCTTGCCGCAGCGGTTGAGCGTCCTGAAAGCAGCTTGATTGGTGCAGATGCAGGCGAGGTTGCCGGTATTGGTGCAGTGGGAGTGAAGATTGTTGGCAATCTGCAAGACGTATTAAAAGACTGCGACGTGGTGGTGGATTTCACTGCACCGCTTGCAACTGCCCAGCATTTAAAATTGTGTCGTGAAGCGGGCGTGGCCATTGTGATCGGTACGACCGGCATGAACGATGAACAAAAAGCCTTTCTTGATGAAAGCGCGACTCAAACCCCGGTGGTCTATGCCGCGAACTATTCTGTCGGTGTCAATGTTTCGATCAAACTGTTGGAACTTGCGTCAAAAGTATTTGGTGACACGGTCGATATTGAAGTAATCGAAGCACATCACCGCCATAAAGTGGATGCGCCATCGGGTACAGCCCTGATGATGGGTGAGGCAATTGCAGGTGCTTTAGGGCGTGACTTAAAAGAAGATGCGGTATATTGCCGTGAAGGTCATACCGGTCCGCGTGAGCGTAAAAGCATTGGCTTCCAGACGATTCGTGGTGGCGATATTGTGGGTGAGCATACCGCCATGTTTATTGCTGATGGTGAACGTGTTGAAATTACCCATAAAGCGACTAATCGTATGAACTTTGCTTCAGGTGCAATCCGTGCTGCAGCTTGGGTGGTGGGCCGTGAGGCGCGTAAATATGACATGAAAGATGTACTTGGATTTAACGATATTCAGGTGTAAAAATCGTCAAAATCATTTATAACAATACAGCAAAATTAAAATAAGAAGCTCAACGGAATGAAAAAAGTGATATTGATGGCTTGTGCTGTGGCAATGTTGGCTACAGTACAGGCTAAACCTGTGGATAATGCCAAGCTCAGTATCAATAAAAACAATATTAAAGTTTGGACCTTTCAAAATAGTCAAAACCCGGTGTTTATATACAAAGCTGAAACGACTTACGATAGCCCTTTAGAAAAAGCGGTTAATCTGATTTTAGATATTGACCATGCAGTGCAATGGGTACCATATATGGGGAGTATCAAAGTCCTTTCGCGGGATGACAAAAAAGGCGAATTTTTATTGTATATGGTGCTGGATTTCCCTTTCCCGCTCAAAAATCGTGATTTAGTGGTACAAGGCAAAATCATGAAAGATGCCCAAGGTATCATCACGATTAAAAATAAAGCAGTCGATAAAGGCTATGCCAAAAATCCCGATTATGTACGTCTCACTCATTATGAAGGGGACTGGACCTTTCAAAAACTCGCCAATAATAAAACTAAAGTTTCCACTTATGGTTATGCCAATCCTGAAGGCGCCATTCCTTTAAGCTTTGTGAATATGTTTGTACAGCAGCAACCCTATCAGATGCTGCAAAAAATGAAAACGGAACTCGGCAAACCATCCAGTGTTGCTGCCTTGCCCGAAGCTTTGCGTTAATCCATAACCCTAAAAAGTCCGCAGGATGCGGACTTTTTCCTGGATATATGTTGAGAGGGATTTTATGAACAGGCTTGATAATCCACTGCCGTATTAGATACAAGTTTCATCTGAATTAACACCAACAGCAACGCCAGTACACTCAATCCCGCACCGGTAAATGAAACTGATGTATAGCTGAGACCTATATTCAGCACACTGGCTCCCGCAATCGCGCCTAAAGCATTACCCAAGTTAAAGGCACCAATATTTACTGCAGAAGCCAAACCATGAGCCTCATGTGCGACCGACATCACTCGCATTTGCAGGGCAGGAACTACGGCAAAAGCAGCAATCCCCCAAATAATCAATGCAACTGCTGCCCCTAAAGTTGTAGTTGCCAAAACAGGGAACAGTAACATCATCACAATTAACAGCAGTAAAAATCCAATCAGGGTTTTATCTAAAGACAGATCGGCAAATTTACCGCCCAAATGATTACCAATCGAAAAACCCACTCCAATCAGTACCAGCATTAGGGTGATCATTTCAGGTGAAGCTTGGGTAAAGCTTTTTAAGCTGGGCGTAATATAGGTATATAAGGTGAACATCGCACCGGCACTCATTACCGTGGTCAGTAAAGCCAGAACCACAGGCATGCGGGTCAGAACTTTCAGCTCCTGTTTGATATTCGGTCGATGACTGCTTTCACCTTCAGGCAAGGCTTTCCACAGAGCAAACATGGTCACGAGACCAAGGGCAGAGATACCCAGGAAAGACATGCGCCAACCCATGTTTTGTCCAATCCAAGTGGCGAGGGGTACACCGCCAATATTGGCAATGGTTAGTCCCATAAACATCATCGCCACCGCACTGGCCTGTTTATTTTTTGGCACAATGCTGGCAGCCACGCCCGAACCGATTCCAAAAAATGCGCCGTGATTTAAACTGGTCATGATCCGCGCGCCCATAAGCCCTAAATAGCTTGGCGCCAGCATTGCCAAAATATTTCCAATAGTAAAAATCGCCATCAGTAAAATTAAGGATTTACGTTTTGAATAGCGACTCAGCCACAAAGTCATCAGCGGGGCACCCAGCATCACCCCAAATGCATAGGCACTAATCAGCATGCCGGCACGTGGAATTGAAATATCCAGGTCTTGTGCAATTTCAGGTAGAAATCCCATCGGTGAAAATTCGGTGGTGCCGATGGCAAAGGCACCTACAGCCAGAGCCAGTAAAGGAAAGTTAATTTTCATTAGCTCATTTTAATCCCAAAGCGGGGGCAAGTTGTTCAGGACTGATTTCACGTGCATGACGGTCGAGTTGGGCAATGACTGACATTTCATCCTTCGTCAGTTGAATCTCTTGTGCAGCTAAATTGGCGATTAAATGTTCGCGTTTGGTAGAAGATGGAATCACGGCAAAGCCTTGTTGTAAGGCCCATGCTAAAGCAATTTGTGCAGTTGAAGCCTGATGCTGTGCAGCAATATCTAGGAGGACGGGGTCATTCAATACCTTGCCATAAGCCAAAGTCATATAGGATGTGACATCGATATTCTGAGATTGTAAAAAATCTACCAGCCGATGATTTTGTAAATAGGGGCTGAGTTCAATCTGATTGGTCGCAATATGTTCTAGCTCAATGCTGTTAATTGCTTGTTGAGTCAGTTCAATATTGAAGTTGGAAATCCCGATATACTCGGTCAAGCCTTGCTGTTTGGCTTCAAGTAGCGCTTGCATCACTTCAGGAATAGATACGCCTAACTTAGGTGCAGGCCAATGAATTAAAGTGAGATTGACAGCATCTGTCCGCAGTTTTCGTAAACTGTCTTTTAGACTGGGAATCAGTTTTTCCGGCGCATAATGGTCTGTCCAGATTTTAGTGGTGATAAACAGCTCATTTCGATTGACCTGACTTTCGGCAATCGCTTGTCCTACTTCTGCTTCATTGGCATAAATTTGCGCAGTATCGACTGCGCGATAACCGACTTCAAGTGCAGTCTTGACAGAATCAATCACGGTCTGTCCAGATAAGCGAAAAGTTCCGAGACCAAATTTTGGCACAATCATGGTTTACTCAATATTTAAATTTTTAAGATGGATATTATTTTGATGCTTTTATTGTTGCTAAAAAACAGGTTAATTTGCAAAATATTATTGATTAAAAATCAATAAATGAGTGGCAGATGAAATCGACCATTGAGGAACTCTATGCCTTTGTCACTATCGTCGACAGCGGTTCAATTGTCATGGCAGCAGAACGTCTGGGACAAACCACATCGGGTGTCAGTCGTGCCTTGCAACGGCTGGAAAACAAGCTGAACGTGACCTTGTTGGAACGTACCACACGTAAGCTGAAACTGACCCAGGAAGGACAACTGTTTCTGGCAAAAGCCCGCAAAATTTTAAATGACTTGGCAGAAGCCGAAGATGCTTTACTGAAGTCGGACAGTGATATTTCCGGACTGATTCGGGTCGATTCTGCCACACCATTTATCTTGCATGTGATTGTGCCTTTAATTCAGGAGTTTATGCAGCAATATCCGAATATTGAAATTGAACTGAGTAATCATGATCAGGTGATTGATTTGCTCGAACATAAAACTGATGTTGCGATCCGTTTTGGGGAACTGCACGATTCCAGCTTACATGCCAAACTTTTGTGCCGCAGTCGTTTATATATTGTCGCGAGTCCATCATATTTAGAACAATATGGCATACCACAATCCTCAGAGGATTTAGCCTCACATATTTTATTGGGTTTTAGCCATCCGACCCATTTAAATACCTGGCCGATTCAATTCAATGGTGAAGCGTTTACGGCGCATCCAAAAATTAAAGCTTCGAATGGTGAAACGGTGAGGCAACTGGCTTTGCAGGGGGTAGGACTTACCTGTTTATCCCGATTTTTGATACAGGAAGATTTACAGGCAGGTCGCCTGACAGCCTTATTTGAAAATCAAATTGACCTACATTATCAAAAAATCCATGCAGTTTATTATCGACAAGAGCATCTACCAAAACGCGTACGTTTATTTATTGAGTTTCTTGCCCACAAGCTTGCACGGTATTTATAAGCGATTTTAAGGGCAACGTTTCCAAGAAAATCAGCCCAATCGTAGCGGTTGGGCTGATTTGAATTTTGCAGGATAAAAGAGAAATTAGAAATCTGCTTTTAACACAATCCGGTAACGGGCTTTACCAGAATGCAGATGCTCAATCGCCTCATTAAGTTGCGACATTGGAAAGACTTCAATTTGCGGTGCAATATTTTTACGCGCTGCAAACTTGAGCAGTTGACGCAGTGCAGCAGGGGAGCCTGTTGGTGAGCCGGTGACCGATTTCGCGCCGCCAATCAGCATGCCGGCTGGAATTTGCATTGGCTCCAAAACCAGACCCAACATATGGATGGTGCCATGCGGTGCCAGACTGCTTAAGTACGCTGGCCAGTCCAAAGTGACATTCACGGTGCAGAGTAACAAATCAAATTTTCCGCGCTGAGCTTTTAACGCAGCAGAATCGCGGCTATTTACCACATGGTCTGCACCCATGGCTTTGAGTTCTTCAGTCTTGTCTAAGCTGGAGGTAAATGCCGTAATTTCACAGCCCCAGGCTTTCAGCAGTTTAATCGCCATATGACCTAAACCGCCAATCCCGATCACCCCAACATGATGAATGGCCTGAATTTGATGTTTAAGAAGTGGATCAAATACCGTAATCCCGCCACAAAGAAGTGGACCCGCACTTTCAGGGTCTAAATCTTCAGGCAACGGGATAATCCATTGCCAGCCGGCACGGACTTTGTCAGCAAAACCACCAGCATGTCCAACAATAGTCGCTGTTTGTCCACCGGTACATAGTACTTGTTGTCCAGATACACAAGGATCGCAATGCTGGCAACTTTCCGCTGTCCAGCCAATCCCGACACGTTGTCCCACTTTCAGGCCCTTGGCTTCTGAACCCAGCTGAGTAATGGTGCCGATAATTTCATGACCTGCAACCACCGGATAAACCGAAGAGCGCCATTCATTATTAATTACAGAAACATCAGAATGGCATAAACCGCAATATTCAACTTTGACTTCAACCTGATGCGCTTGTAATTCTCCGGCATCGAATTGATAGGGTTCAAGTTCTGCACCCGCTTGCAGGGCGGCATAGGCATGGATGATATTGTCACTCATGAGAGAATCCTTTTATTATCTTGTTGGTGTTTTAAAATGATTTAAAAGAGCAATGATTTTCATGATCATCGACCATTCCGACTGCCTGCATAAAAGCATAACAGGTGGTGGGGCCAACAAATTTAAAGCCCTTCTTTTTTAAGGCTTTGGAAAGCGCAATACTGATTTCGGTCTGGGCGGGGGCCTGACGATAATCTGGAACATCATTGTGTAGAGTTTGATCTGTAACAAAACGCCATAACCATTCACTGACATTCAGCTGTTGTGGTTTTAATTCTTGGGTTAAATGTTGCCAGGCAATCGCATTGTCACGAATGGCTTTGAGCTTGCCGATATGCCGTATCAGGCTAGCATCTTCACATTTCAGCTGAAGTTGTTCATCTGTAAAGGAGGCAATGGTTTTAATTGAAAATTGAAAGAAATGCTGTCGATAGCTGTCCCGCTTTTTCAGCACGGTAATCCAGGACAAACCGGCTTGTTGTCCTTCCAGACACAGCATTTCAAATAAATGCGCTTCATCATGACTGGCTTTGCCCCATTCATGATCATGATAAGCGATATAAAGAGGATCATTCGAGCACCAACCACAGCGTTGAATCGACATTTCTGATGCTCCTGAAGCGGCTTAAAGCTTGAATTCAGCCCACTGATCGTGTTGGTTATCCCAGTAATACAGTTCTGCCTGGGGCAAGTCGGCAAATTGAATCCACATGTCTTGTCCCGTTTTTTCGGCAAAACCGGTACTAATCAAAAGCGCTTCTTCCGTGATTTCCATCACCCAGCCCTGATGGCTTTGTCCAGCCAAAACAATTTTTTGTTGATTGCCGGATTCAGCAAATTCGACCAAACGATTGATCAGCACTTCTGACATGAATAGTTCCTAAAAAATTAACGTAAATAAGGATAGGGATTCACCACACCACGGCCTTTACCTTCCAGATAAATTCCATAGTGTAAATGCGGTGCGGTATGACGGGCATTGCCGCTATTGCCGACATAACCAATTAGATCACCTTTTTTGACATAATCGCCAACATTTAGGCCGCGTTTATGCTCATCCAGATGGGCATAATAATGCCAGGTTCCGCCAGGCCCCATAATCCAAACCACTTTACCACCCAAATTGTTATTGCGTAAGTCGGCAATTAAACCTTCTGTGGCACTCAGCACTTTTGTTCCACGTGGAGCCATGATGTCAATACCTTCATGCGTGCGTCCGTTGCTGCGCGAAGCTGCCCAAGTATCACGTAACTGTTTGGCTTTTATATTTTGCACTGGAATAGGCAGGGAGGATTTCAATTGCATACTTTTCAGCTTTTGAACCTGAGCAGGCGGAAGCGGAGTAGAGGAAGGCTTTTTAGGGCTTGAGGTACATGCAGCAATCCATAGCACACTAAAACCCAGTAATAATGCATAAATAAAACGAAGCACAGTTCATCCCTTTTTCATTCTAATCTATGTGAAAATTCTTTGAATGATAGTGCCTGACTATGTCATAAATTGATGACAGAGATCAATTTTTTCATCGCAGTGGGAAGCCCCATTTCTGTTGCAATTTGTGTAGTTAACCATGTGCCATTCAGTTCAATCGAAAGATGTTCTTGCTGCTCCGCGTCCACCTCAAAACAGATGGCTTCAAGTTGCCAGGTAAAATGAGTAAAGCTATGCGTGATCTCAGCGCATTGAATGACTTTTTTGAGTCCCAAAGTCTGGCACAGAGTTTCAAATTCTACTGAATTTTCAATAACTGGTAAGCACCATAGACCACCCCATAAACCGCTATTTGGGCGTTGTTGCCATAACCATTGATCATTCGACTGAATCACTAGAACCTGTGCAGATTTGACCGACACGGCTTTTTTCGGCTTTTTAAAGGGCAGTTCAGTTTCTAAACCTTGCTGATGGGCTTTGCAGTGCGGCTGCATCGGGCAATATAAACACAGCGGTTTTTTCGGGGTACATACGGTTGCACCCAAGTCCATAATGGCTTGGGTATAGTCATGATTACGCTCAACAGGGCACAGTTGTTCTGCCAGTTGCCACATCGCGCGTTCATGAACCGGTTTAGACAGATCATCTTCAATGGCAAAAAAACGCGCCAATACCCGCTTTACATTGCCGTCCATAATGACGCCGTATTGACGTAAACCCAGCGACATAAGTGCACCGGCAGTCGAAGGACCAATTCCGGGAAGCTCGATCCATTGTTCTAAGGTAGCGGGAAAATGACCTTGATGAGCCACTATTCCAGCAGCTTTATGCAAATTTCGTGCGCGTGCGTAGTAACCCAGCCCAGCCCAATAAGGCGCAACATCATCCCAACTGGCGAGGCCTAAATCCTTTACCGTGGGAAAGCGTGCAATAAAGCGATCAAAATATTGCAGCACGGTTTTGACTTGGGTCTGCTGTAACATAATTTCAGATACCCAAACCTTATAAGGATCATCGGCAACTTGCCACGGCAAGTCATGACGACCATAGACATCGAACCAGGAAAGAAGGGCATCGGAAAAAGAAAACTGTGACATGCGAACCGCGTATTTGGAATAGATGAATAGTATAGCGAAAACTGTGCAGCATTGCGGTTAGGACAAGACATAAAAAATGATGCCGAAGCATCATTTTTAAATTACTTGAAACTGTTGTTTACTCGCTGCTCATACCCCAGCGTTCGTCCAGCTTCAAAGTTTGACCTTCATAGCGCGGAATAATATGAATGTGTAAGTGCTCAGATGCTTCACCAAATACAGTGCCGTCATTAAAACCAATATGGAAGCCTGATGGATGATGACGCAGCTGAAGTTCATTACGGGCAAGCTCAAGCAAAGACATCAAGCTTTTACGCTCTTTGTCGGTGACATCAAAAAAAGAGCTGACATGGCGTAGCGGAATAATGACAGAGTGACCTTTGGATAATGCATTTGGCTCAGGTAGAATCACCCCAAAGTCATTTTTATCAATGATGTCATATTCATCAAAGTTGCAATATGGGCAGTTGTTTTCAGTCATTGTTATATCCTCTTTAAAAATATCCGTGTCATTGGACGGGTAAATATAATCCCTGTCATATTTATCCTAAATTTTATGTACCCAGTCGAGTTTTTAATAATTCGTACATGGCAGATAGCCCTTTTTGTTCAGCTTCAGCGTTATAGCCCAAGTCAACCCCATTCTGTTTAGCGCGTTCGTCTGCAAGCGGATTACTAAAACCGTGTTTGGCATCTTCAAAAACAATCACTTCATGCTCAACTTGAGCCGCATGCATTTCTTCCTTAAAGCGTGCCACATCGTCCAGGCTGACCATGCTGTCGAGTTCTCCGTGGAGCACTAAAATTTCAGCTTTAACCTGTCCGGGCTGTGCAGGCGCTTTCGGTGTCAATGTGCCATGAAATGTCACCACGGCTTGTAAAGGTGCGCCAGAACGTGCCAGATCAAGCACTACTTTACCGCCATAACAGAAGCCTATAGCAGCCAGTTTATCTGCATTTACTTCATCTTGCGCTGCTAATGTTGCTAAACCTGCAGACGCACGAGTCACAATTGTTTCAGGATCTTCAAAGGTTTGCATCATCCATTGACTGGCTTCTGGTACGGCAGTGGTGACTTTTTTATCGCCATACATATCAATGGCAAATGCAGCATAACCATGTTCAGCGAGTTCACGGGCACGCTGTTCGGTGTACTCATTACGTCCCCACCATTCAGGTGCTACAATCACGCCCGCGACGGGTGTTTCTGATTCAGGTGCTGCAAAGTATCCAATCAAAGGTGTTCCATCTGCAGCAGTGTACTGAATTTCGCGAGTTTTAATTGTTAGAGCCATGGATTCAATCCTTGTAATGAGTAAAGAAAATATTATTGATTAAAATATGAAAATAAATGTCTTTAGTGATTGTACAAGATGGATTTATTTTGACTGCATATTATTATCAATAAATTGAAACATGCTGTTAAATAAGACTACTTTTAGCTATAAAAAATTGATAAATATATGTTTTATTGTATTTTTAAGCCGCGCAATATATTCCGCTTTAAAAAGAAGACACACTCCTAGATTTAAAGCTAATATTGAAGAAATTAGAATGATTGAATCATAAAAGATAGCGGGTAGGGAATGAGTGCGGTCTGCACTCAATTGATCTACCCCCAACTTTTCAATACAGAATAAATATGGGTTATTTAGATGACTTAGGCAGCACTTCAAGAAGTTCTACATCAAAAATTAAAGTGCTATTGGGCTCAATCGCATCACCAGAGCCAATTTGACCATAGCCCAGTTGGGCTGGAATGAAGAAGCGATACTGAGCACCTTCTTTCATTAATTGTAAGCCTTCTGTCCAGCCTTGAATAACTTGACTGACCTGAAATTCAGCGGGTTGATTTCGCGCAATTGAGCTGTCAAACACTGTACCGTCTATTAAACGACCTTCATAATTGACTTTAACCACCGAATTGGCTTGAGGGGATTTTCCTGTGCCTGGTTTTAATATTTGATACTGCAAACCAGATTTTGTGGTTTGCACACCGTCTTTTTTTGCATTGGCTTTTAAAAATTCTGTCCCGATTTTGGCATTGCTATCGGCTTTTTGTTTAAGTTCAATTAGTTGTTTGGCATCACTGAGCTTTTTATGTTGGGTTAGAACACGTGCCATTTCTTCATCGGTAAGAGAAGATTTACCGCCTTGAGCTGCGGTTTTTAAACCGAGCATGAAAGCATCCAGATCCAGATCTTTAACAGATTCAGCATTGCTACGCCCCATAAGATAGCCAAAGCTGTAGCCGACCTGTTCATTTAAACTACTGCTATTGGTCACGGGTTTTGCAAAGCTAGCCGTGCTAAAAAGACAGAAACAAAGCAATGTTATAGGTGTTTTCATTCTCTTATCCCAAGATAAATAAGGAGAGCAAAAGCTCTCCTTGAATTTTTTATTTTACTTTGATCAGTTCAACATCAAAAATTAGGGTGCTGTTTGCAGGAATCATTCCCGGAACGCCTTGTTCACCGTAGCCCAATTGAGAAGGGATATAAAGGGTCGCTTTACCACCTTCTTTCATCAATTGAAGACCTTCAGTCCAACCCGGAATAACTTGATTTAATGGGAATTCAATCGGTTCACCACGTTCAATCGAACTATCAAATACTTTACCGTCAACCAGCTGGCCTTTGTAATGTACGGTCACCATAGAGTTGGCAGCAGGTTGCTTGCCTGTACCTTCCTTAATAATTTTGTACTGTAAGCCAGAAGCAGTAGTTTTTACACCGGGTTTTTTCGCATTTTCAGTTAAGAAAGAGTCGCTAGCAGTTTGAACTTGCTGTGCTTGCTGAACTTGCTTCTGTTGAATTTCCTTCTGGAATTGCTCATAGGCTTGTTGCAGTTCTTGTTCTGTATAAGCGGGTTTATTTCGAGCGTGGCCTTCACGTACACCTGTAACGAAACTATTGATATTTAATTCAGGTGGTGTTTGATGTGCAACTTCATAGCCAAGTGCATAACTGATTTTCTCGACAGCAGATGCATTCTTTGATGCTTTTGATGTCGCAGTAGCCGGATTTTGAGTCGCATAATAAACAGGTACAAGTGCAGCACCGCCTAGAAGAACAGCGACAGCGATGGGTAAGGCCTTACTCATGTATTATTCCAGTATGGTGTTATCGTTAATGTTCATTCCATCTTAGCAGAAAATTTAGAGAAATCTTGTAGAATAGGTAGATTTTTAAGAAGCGAATGCACGAGCTGTGTTTAAAATAAAGTATAAAAAACCAGCAGTCGCTGGTTTTTTATTTTTAAGTTTTAATCATTTTTCTGGGAGCTAGAAAGATGATAATTATTGTCATATCCAGCATTTGTACGTTAGATATGACTTAATAGGAAAATAAGCTTTTTTCTAACGGAAATTCAATTCCAACTGAAACTCCTCCATCATTGCCACGTACATCAGAATCACTCACCCAACCATTGAGTTTAAAGGGGATATCCGGTCGTAAATAATGCGTCCACGTCAGATCTAATGCTTTTAATTCATCTTGCTGTGGAAAGGCCTGATTGGTGGTACGATCGGAATCATTCAGTTTGGCAAATAATAAGCGTGCATTGAATCGATTTAATGGGTCAAAACGAATATCACTACCCACAGATATCATTTGTCCATCCCCACCTATCGCATGTGCCAATGGATAGCCGTGTTGGTAGAAACCACCTTTATAGGTACTATGGTTATAGGAAACTCCTAATGCTTTACCATTGGTACGAGTATCTGTCCATTCGGTATAGAGCTGGAAGGGCATATTATTATAGCTTGAAGAATAATCTACCCCAGCCAAATACATTTTTTTGGAAGGTAGGCCGCCTGCTTCGTCCTCACCCACATACTGTCCATAAACACCCATGGGAACTTGTACTAAAGGCTGTAGATTTAAGCGCGCATCAAAACCTGCGATTTGATTCGATGGATCTGGTTCGCCTGTACCACCATTGTCTTTATTGCCAACCATAGCATCCCAAAGTGAGCTTAAGCTTTCAGGTCGTCCTTCACCACCCCATTGAATGGCTCGGGATACGCCCAGTTCTAAATAGGGTAAGGGTTGTGCGGTGACACGTAAGCCAATCAGTTTGGCATCAGGTATAGCATCGTAGTCATCCAGTTGTCCGGCAAAAGCTTGATATTGCCAAGGCCCAATCCAGGACAACCATTTGCTTGCGAAGGCATTTTGTTCGGCACGCTGTATTGTCACGCCATAGACAGGACGGCTGGCATCACCACGAATTAAACTGCCATCATGTGCAGGTCCCCAATAGGTGGGAATCTGCCCAGCAATCAGCCATTGATTCCATAATTTTCCAGCAATATACGACCCTTCAATATTGATATCTTTATCATGCTCAATCTGTGGATCTTTTTCCGCATTGACGCGAATTCTGGCATCCCAGTTCTGGCTACCTGCATTGAGTTCTACACTTGCCTGATATTGCGCTTTTTGCTGATCGCCAAATGCTTGAGGAAGATACTTTTGATCAGTTTCTGCAAATAGTGAAGTCTTGAGCAGCTGGTTATTAGCATTCAAGTGTGCCAATACACTATCAATCACTTTTTGTTGGGTATTATTGTTGATTTTGGCTTGAGCAATGGCACGTTGAATTTCATCACCGCTCATTGGCCAAGTCGAGGTGCTGATTTGAATAACACCTTGTTGATTTAGCCAGTTTAAATCAGTACGTAAGTTTTGATCATTTAAAACGATGCCTTGTGCAAAGGCGAGGGAAGAACTTAATGCCAAAGTGGCGAGCAGTATTTTGGGTATGGACATTTATGTGATTCTCAGGAGTTTTAGATTATAACCACGATAAGATTTATAGTTGATTTTTTCAACAATGATCATTTGGAACAAATTTAATAAAAGATAATTCCCCCCTGCTTGGGCAGAGGGTGAAATCCGAGTTTACAGTGAATCAGTCATTATCTTTTGATGCTTTATAAGCGTAGGCATAGTTATAACCATAACCATAACCGCCAGTAGCACGTTGAATATCATTCAGAATGAAACCATTGACCTTAACGCCAACTTGTTCAAAGCGGTTAATGGTTAATTCAAGTTCTTTCATCTGTGATTTTGCATAACGTGCAATCACTAAATTCACACCGGCATATTGTGAGATGATAATTCCATCCGTCACCGCAAGCACAGGAGGGGTATCAATAATAATATGATCATACAGAGGTGAAACTTGATCTAAAAGTTCTGATAGCTTTGCCGAACTTAAAAGTTCGGAAGGGTTCACCGGACTCTTACCACGCGTGATGACATCTAAATTGTCAACTTCAGTAGGTTTAATAATACTTTCTAATGTTTGCTGAGTATTTAAATATTCAGCCAAACCAGGCTGGGTGTCAGAATTGAAATATTTATGTAAATAACCACGACGCATATCCCCGTCGATGATCAATACGCGTTTATTACTTTGCGCTAAAATGGTTGCTAGATTTGTTGAAATAAAGGATTTTCCTACTTCAGGTGCAGGACCCGAAATCATAATGATATTATTTTTAGCCTGACTCATGGCAAAGTGAATTGCAGTACGCATGCTGCGTAAGCTTTCAATTGCAATATCGTCGCCATTTTTAATGGCTAAAATAGGAATATGTTTTTTCTTTTTCAGCAGTTTAATGCGGCTCTCTTGAATAGATGAGCGTGGAACGGTCGCATAAACTGGTAAATCCAGTTCATTTTCAATTTGACTTGCGTCTTTAATGCCGGAACGCAACATATTGCGCAGTAGCGCTAGCAAGGTTCCAAGGAAACCACCCAGGAAGATGGCTAAAATCACAATCTGTAATTTTTTCGGCGCAATCGGTTTAATTGGCTCAACGGCTGTATCTACAATACGTACATTGCCAATTTCACCTGCTTTGGCAATACGCAGTTGCTGATAAGAATTGAGTAATGCCGTATATAGTTGCTGTTTGACCTCAACCTCGCGATACAACTGTAAATAACGACGTTGTAAATCAGGCAGTTGTTTTAAGGTGCCATTTAACTCGCCTATTTTTTTATTAATTGCTCCCAACTGTGCATTCATTTGCTGCATCACTGGGTGTTCGTTGGTATATTTTGCCGCCATTTCAGCTTGTTGCTGTTCCAGTTGCGATTTTTGGGTCTCTAAGGTAATGCTTTGAGTCAAATACAATTCAGATTCTTTGGTGACATCAACCGTATTATATTGTTGACGGAATTTATTAAATTCACGCTCTGCAACATCAAGCTGTTGTTTTAAATCAGGTAATTGCTCGTCAAGGAATTTAAGCGTTTGTGCTGTTTCTGCAGAACGACGTTCAATGTTTTGCTGGCTATAAGCCACCAGAATAGCATTCAGAACTTTGGTGATATGTTGTTTATCTTGGCCTTGATAATTCAGTCCTAAAATACCAGTCAATTTGCCCTTTTCAGCGACAGAATAGTTATTTGTGATTGAAACCATAGCTGCTGGCAAAGACATTTTTTGAATATTATAAGTATCTTTGAATTGATCTTGAGTATAAATAGCGACTTTCCACGTGCCATGTTCTGCAGTGTATAAACTCTCTTGATTGGTCGGTGCACTAAAAACAATTTGTTTAGTTTGAGTATCAGTTAAAGTAAATTTGTTTGCCTTAAAATTGAGTAGCAAATTCTTGTCTAAGTAATAAGCAGGGACTTCAAATTTTCGAACATCAAAAGATTTTGAATTGTCTTGGAATAAAACTGATTTGGCTTGATATTGGGTTTGATAATCATGTGGGTTGAGTAAACGGTCAAAGAAACTGTTTTCGGTACCGGAAATTTTTAAATCCAGGTTTAAGTTTTTAATGACAGAACCCAGTACTAAACGTGATTTAAGCAGTTCAATTTCAGCTTGAGCGGGTTGTTTTTGCTCAATCATGCTGGATAGATCACCCAATAACGCAGCTGAAGTGCCTTTACTTTCTTCGACTTGTACTAAGGCATCGACAGCATAAGTGTCGGGTGTAGTTCTTAAATATAACAACGCACAGATCAAACTTAAAATTACACACAGCGCAATGAGTTTCCATTGCGCAATGAGTGAGAAAAACAGTTCTTTTAAATCAATTGTATCTTCAGTATTGGTATTTTGGCTCATAATTTTGCTATCAAAAAGTTAAATATGTTGTGTCCAGTCGCTAATACAATCTTGTATTAACTGACAGGTTTCATTGAAGACCAATTGCTCATGCTGGTAAGGATCAGGCACATTTCTGCCTCGCCAATGTCCTAATCGGAAAGTTTTTCCTTTCGCAAAAGGCCAGGTCTGTTCTAAATGCTTTTGTTGATTTTGACTCATGACTAAAATTAAATCGGCTTTTTTAATCAGCTCGGTATCCAACTTTTGGGCAATATGAGGGCTCATATCGATACCTAAACGCTGCATACAAAGTATGGCTTTTTCATCCGCAGCATGACCGGTTAAACCGGAAATACCAGCCGATACGATATAAAGCTGCGGATATTGCTGTTTTAAGAAATATTCAGCCATTGGACTACGACAGATATTGCCTACGCAAACCACAAGAATATTCTGAATTTGCATTATTGCCCCAGGCGATCCAGATTATAAAGTGCATTTGAGAACGGAATAATCTGGTTCACGATACGCTGCCAACGCGCCAAGCCTGAAGCATCAACATAGACAATATCATTGCTGCGCATTTTGAACTTGTTGGCTAAACCAAAATCGGCAATGCTGGTTAAATCCAAGTGATAAACCTCTGTAGATGTATCGCCAGCATTGCTACGAACGACGTAAATTTTGCTGCGGCTGGCAGAGAGCGGATTTAAACCTAAACTTTCACCTAAAACATCACTCAGACTCATGCCTTGGTCACGTATAGGCAAGGACTGGTTTTTACCCGACTCACCCATCACATAAATTTTCTGGTTTTCACGTGAATTGACATATAGGGTATCATTCGGTTGTATTAATAAGTTATGTAAAGAAAGTCCGGCTTTTTCCAGTTCAATTGTATTGAGTTGATAAGTACGGCCTTGTCTGACCAAAGTAATAGAGGCATTGTCACCCTGTTGAGAGTTCACACCACCTGCCATACCTAAAGCGGTATACACACTGACAGGTTGATCGCTTAAGTAGAATTGTCCGCCTTTAGTGACATTACCTTGTACAGAAAAGCGTTGTCCTTGATAAGACAATACCCGCGCAATCACGTCTGGGGTTTTTAAATAACGGGAAAGCTGACTACGCAACTCCTGATTGACCTGAGTTAAAGACTTTCCTGCCGCCTTATAACGGCCAATCATGGGAAACTGGATATAGCCATTTTGGTCAATTTGATAGCCATTGGCCTGAACAGACTGTTCATTATTAATAGTTGTGGTGGGTGGGGTAATATCTGGATACGCCCATAAATAAATAGAAAGAACATCACCGGCACTGAGTTTATAATTTTTATGGGAAGCATTAAATAAATGTGCATAATCTTGGCGAAGATTAATTTCGGCAGGTTGTACCGCAAATAAAGATTCTTGAGTGAGTCTGATGACATTCACCTGAGTGCCTAAATCCGTTTGGTAAACTCCTTCACTTGGTAAATCATAAGTTTGTAAACCAGAAGTAACTGCACAACCTGTCATGGCACAACTTAAAACCAATAAAGCAGTATATTGAATTTTTCTCACTCTAAATCCTGTTTTAAAAATTATTAAAAACTTTAACTTAAGTTATTCTACCTTTCTAATTACGAAAAAAATATAACAAATTGTAAGCTGTTTACTGTTTATAAATATATGAAAGGTATTTAGTGAAAGTAGATAAATCTGTTATAAACTCAATAAAAACCTATCTTTTAAAAAATATTTACTCAGGCTTTTAATTGATTTTTATATAAATTAGCAACAGAAAATACTTGATTTTCTGATATAGTTCTTAGCGTTTTTATTCACCTCTTAGATTATATAAATAAGCAAGGCTCAAAAATGCTCACTTTGTCAGAACTCAAGATTGCCGTAATTGGTCTAGGATATGTCGGCTTACCTTTAGCAGTTGAATTTGGAAAAAAAATACCAGTCGTAGGTTTTGATATTCATCAAAAACGGATTGATGAGTTAAAAAGTGGTCAAGACCATACCTTAGAAGTATCACCAGAAGAATTAGTACAATCGGCTCATTTAACTTATTCAGCGAATTTGGATGATTTAAAAGACTGTAATTTCTTTATTGTAACTGTTCCAACCCCTATTGATGAGTTTAAACAGCCAGATTTAACGCCGCTTGTAAAAGCTTCAACCAGTATTGGCAAGGTGTTAAATAAAGGAGATGTAGTGGTTTATGAATCCACTGTATATCCGGGTGCAACCGAAGAAACCTGTATTCCGGTTTTAGAGCAAGTTTCAGGTTTGACTTTTAACCAGGACTTCTTTGCCGGTTATAGCCCGGAGCGTATTAACCCGGGTGATAAACTGCACCGTGTCACTAATATTTTAAAAATTACTTCGGGTTCTACCCCAGAAGTTGCTGACTTTGTGGACCAGGTTTATAACTTGGTGATTGAAGCAGGTACCCATAAAGCCTCAAGTATTAAAGTTGCTGAAGCAGCAAAGGTCATTGAAAACACCCAACGTGATGTAAATATTGCTTTAATTAATGAACTTGCCATTATTTTTAATAAAATGGGCATTGATACTGAAGCGGTATTACAAGCTGCCGGTACAAAATGGAATTTTTTACCGTTTCGTCCAGGTTTAGTGGGGGGGCATTGTATTGGTGTAGACCCGTACTACTTAACCCATAAAGCTCAAGCCATTGGATATCATCCTGAAATTATTCTGGCAGGTCGTCGTTTAAACGACTCTATGGGCGCTTATGTCGTGACTCAGCTTGTCAAAGGGATGATCAAGAAAAAAATTCAGGTTGAAGGTGCTAAAGTTTTGGTACTCGGCTTAAGTTTCAAAGAAAACTGTCCTGATATTCGTAATACTAAAATTATTGATATTGTGCATGAGCTTAAAGAATACCATATGGATGTAGATGTCTATGATCCATGGGTAGATGCAAGCGAGGCCGAGCACGAATATGCGATTACTCCTGTTCAGTCAGTAAAAGCAGACACTTATGATGCAGTGATTTTGGCAGTTGCACATAATCAATTTAAAGAAATGGGTGTAACTGAGATTCGTGCTTTAGGTAAAGCAAATCATGTTTTATATGACTTGAAATATGTACTTGAAACAGCTGAATCTGACATCCGTCTTTAATCATTAATAGCAATAGGTAATAAATAAGATGAGCCAATATCAAACTGTATGCGAGCAATTAAAACAGGCACCTAAAACTTGGTTAGTCACCGGTGTAGCAGGCTTTATTGGCTCCAACTTGTTAGAAACCTTGTTGAAGTTAGAGCAAAAAGTTGTAGGGTTAGATAACTTTGCAACAGGGCATCAATATAATCTGGATGAAGTTCAAGGTTTGGTTACACCTAAGCAGTGGGCGAATTTTAGTTTTATTGAAGGTGATATTCGTCATTTTGAAGACTGCCAAAAAGCATGTGCCAGTGTGGACTATGTCTTGCATGAAGCGGCTTTAGGTTCTGTGCCACGTTCTATTGCCGACCCGATTACTACCAATGCTACCAATATTTCTGGTTTTTTAAATATGTTGACGGCTGCGCGTGATGCGAAAGTATCTAGCTTTACCTATGCTGCCAGCAGTTCAACTTATGGCGACCATCCGGCATTGCCAAAAGTGGAAGAGCATATTGGTAATCCGCTTTCACCTTATGCAGTCACTAAATATGTAAATGAGCTATATGCCGAAGTATTCGCACGGACTTATGGCTTTAAAACTGTAGGTTTGCGTTACTTCAATGTATTTGGAAAACGCCAAGACCCGAATGGTGCATATGCAGCAGTGATTCCAAAATGGACCGCAGCGATGATTGCCGGTGATGATGTCTTTATTAATGGTGATGGCGAAACCAGTCGTGATTTCTGTTTTATTGAAAACACCGTGCAGGCAAACATTTTAGCTGCAACAGCAAATAATGAAGCTAAAAACCAGGTTTATAATGTGGCAGTAGGGGATCGTACAACACTGAATGATTTATTTAATGCCATTAAAGCTGCTTTGAATGAAAATAATGTGACATATACTAAGGAACCTGTATACCGTGAATTCAGAGCGGGTGATGTACGTCATTCCCAAGCAAATGTTGATAAAATTCAAAATTTATTAGGTTATCAAGCTATTTATAAAATTGATAAAGGTATTGATTTAGCAATGAATTGGTATAAAAAGAATCTATCTAATTAATATATTGATTTTAATATGAAAAAAATACTCTTAAGATTTATGCAGATTTATTGGCGATGGAAATTTTCTAAAAAAGCTATCATTGGTAAGAATGTTGTATTTGGTAGATTTTCTGATATTAAATTGTCAGCAGGTAGTAAAAAAGAAGATATTGTGATTGGAGATAATTCTAGAATATTTGGAGTTCTTCAAGGAGTAGGTGGAAAAATTATTATTGAAAAAGATGTACATATAGGGCCATTTTCAACTATAGGTGCTAAAAAATTAGTCCATATTAAAAAATTAGCTATGATTTCTACTAAAGTAGATATTATAGATAATAATAATCATCCAGTACATCCTGAGGATAGATTATTTATGAATATAAATGGTGGAAAACCAGAGCTAAAAACTTGGAAATATTCTGATAGTAATTCAATTATTATTGGAGAAAATACTTGGATTGGAAAAAATAGTTTAATATTGAAAGGAGTTGAGGTGGAAAGTAATAGTATTATTGCCGCAAACTCAGTAGTTACTAAAAATGTTCCAGAAAACTGTATAGTTGGTGGGAATCCTGCAAAAATTGTTAAAACTGATATATATAGTGTAAATAAGTACTTTAATGAATAATCTTTCAAAAATTTTATCATATAGCACATTAGGGACATTATGTGCTTTTCTTCTTCAATTAACATCAGTTAAAATTTTATCAATATATGATTATGGTATTATTGCTAAATGGTTAACTGATTTGGCATTTTTAAGTGTATTTTTTGTTTTTGGTTTAGATAATTCATTATTGTTTTTTTCTAAAAATAATAATGATAAATTTAACGAAAATTTTTATAGAAATATATTTTTCTTTAGTTTTATTTGCTTTCTTTTAATGATGCCTGCGATTTTTTTTAATAGCATATATTATATATCACTTGTCTTATCTTGTTATATTTTAGCAATAATACAAAGTTTTAATTCATTTAATCAATTAAATGAAAGATTTAGTAAATATGGTATTACTAATTTATCTAAAAATTTATTTATTTTTTTATTCTTTTTTTTAGTTTTTATTTTAAATTTTGAAATTAGTTATACTAATTATTTGATTTTTTATTTAATTTTATTGTTTTTTACATTGCTTTTTGTTTTTATTATAAACTACAAACCTAAAATTGAAAATTTTAAAAAAATAGAAATATTTGATAAATCTTATTTTATTTATGGGTCCAAAAGTATGTTAAATACATTTTTGGCTATTTTGTTGTATTCAGTAACTATCTATATATTAGATATATTTTTAGGTAAGGAAGAAGTAGGGTTGTTTTTTGCTGCAAGTGTTTTAGCTAAATTAGCTTGGGTAATACCAGACTCAGTTGGGAATTTACTTTATCCAAAATTTTTAAAAATAAATATAAAGTATTCAAAAGAAAAAGTAATGAAAGAAACATATTTTTATGCTCAATTGAATTTTTTATTAAATATTATTGCAATAGTGTTATTCTTTATTTTGGGTAAGTTATTTATAAATATTTTTTATGGAGTTGAGTATAAAGAAATATTTTATTTAGTCATTATTTTATTAATTGGCAACCAAGGTATGGTTTATTATAAGATTTTAGGACGATATTTTGCTGCTATAAATGAGTGGAGAATTCAAAGAGTAGCTTTAATTTTTTCTGTTATTTTTAATATAATTTTAAACTTAATACTGATACCTATTTTAGGCATTGTAGGTGCTGCTTTATCGACGGCTTTAGCTTTTTGGTTATGTGGTATTATTATGGCTTTACATTTACATGGCAGCTTCATAGGATTTATTAATTTGAAAATGTTATTTGGAAAGTTGTTAAATGATAAATAATCCTCTCAACTTTATATTAATATTTTTCTCGATATTCCTAGCTTTTGGTAAGATGGATCCTATTTTTTCTTTAGATAGTCCTGTTAAGAGTGTTGATATATTTTTTATAGTTTTTTGTGGATTATTTTTTTTATTAAGGTTTAACGATTTTTTGAAAGCTATTTTTTCAAAAAGTTTTTTATGTTTAATTTCTATATTTTTACTTTTTATTTTTGCTCAGATATTAAATGGTTATTCTGATTTAGTTAAACCTTTATTTAATTTTAAATTTTTATTATGTTCTATTTTCTTTGTATTGTTGGTGGAGTTTTTTAAAAAAAACCCCTATATGATTCATTATTGCCTGTTAGCATTCAGTATAAGTAGTTTTTTTTATTCAATCATTGTTCTTTTTATATCTCCTGATTTATATCAAATTATAAAAGGTCAGATGATAGTTTTAGATGAGAATCCGAATTCTACTAGTAGTAGGCTAGCTATAGCTTCAGTATATTTTATTTATTTTTTTATTCAAAACCCTTTGAATTGGAAAAAAACGAGATTTTTTTTAGCTGCTTGTTTACCTACTTTATTCGCTATGATTATTATGTCTGGATCAAGAGGTTCATTATTGGCAGCTTTATTAGGAAGTTATTTAGTATTTATATTTTCAGATATTAAGAAAATTAGTAAGTTAATTTTAACTTCTATAAGTATTTTTTGTTCATTTTTTCTTTTTCAATATTTATTATCATCTGATGATTTAGGAACACGTTGGGAAAAGGCTTTAGAAGGAGATACTGCTGGTCGAACAGATATTTGGGAGGCAGTTTTCTTAATAGTATTTGAAAAACCTATAGGAGTAGGAGAAACAGGATATTTAGAAAAAATTATTAATCTATATGGTATGTATATTGATACACATAATATATTTTTATATATTTTAGTTTGTGGTGGTTTTTTAAGCTTATTAATTTTCTTGTTTTTTTTGTCAAGTATTTTTTATAATTGCATTAAATGTTATTTAATAGATAAAGAAATATTACCATTAATTTTTTTATTAATTATGTTGTTTATTGCTGCAAAAACAGGTGGTGTAATAACATTCTTATTGTTTTGGTTTGTTTTAGCAATTGTAAGTAGTTATAGGAAAGTTGATGTATGAAAGAAAGTATTTTAATACAGGCCTGGGAAGTATATAGTTATAAAGGTGTATATTATATTGAATATACACATTTTATATATTTGGAAACCATATTAAAAAAATATAATAAGGTGTATTTAGTTAGTCCAATAAATATAATTGAATTTGAAGAAACTAAAAAACTATATAAATTATCTGATAACATTTCCATATTTGAGATTCCTGGATTTTCTAGCTATATTTCAGCCTATAAAAACTTTTTCTCCTATGTAAAAGTATACAAAAAAATTAAACATATCAATTTTGACACAGTTTATTCTAGATTTCCTAGTCCTTTTGGTTGGTTACAAAAAATCTATTTTAAAGGGAATAGAGTTGTTCATTATGTAGGGAATCCTATAGATACATTAATGAAAAACCCTAATCTTAATTTTTTAAATAAGATATTTAAGTCATTATTATTTTTACCTGAATATTTTTTATTTATATGGTCATGCTATGGGAAAAATGTTAAATGTTATTCTAATGGACATCATATTTCTAATAGAATTAAAAAATTTAATGTAAATATTAAACCGATGATTTCGACAACTTTAATGGAAAGTGATTTTTATAAAAAAGAAATAAAATCTAATGTTAAAGTTAATAAACTTATTTATGTTGGATATCTGAGAAAAGCAAAGGGTGTTGATGTAATTGTAGATGCATTTTCAATTTTGAAAAATAAATATCCTAATAAATATTCTTTGACTATTGTAGGTTCGGGTGAAGAGGAGTTTTTTTTAAAGAAAAAAAATGAAATATCTAATTTAGGTATCAATTTTTTAGGACATGTCGATAATAGAGATATATTAAATTCTATATTAAGAGACCATGATATATTTTGCTTTGCTAGTTTGTCAGAAGGCTCACCAAGAGTTATCTTAGAAGCTATAGCAAATGGTTTAAATGTAGTCACTACACCAGTGGGTTCTCTACCTTACATATTTAAAGACGAGGAAGAGTTATTATATTTTGATTATAATAATAAAGAGAAACTAGCTGAAAAGATTAATTATTTGGCTAATAATACTGATATTAAAAATAAATTACGTGAAAACTCTTTTATAAAAGTAAAAAGTTTTAAAATTGATAACTTTATTGGAGAGGTTTTCGATGCATAAAATATCAATTCTATATTCTTGGTTAATTCGAATGTTTACCAAGTTTCTACCTGATATACCATTATTTATGAAATTTCGAGGATTTTTATACTCATTAATGATGAAAAAATGTGGTAAGAACTTTCAAGTGTGTTCTACAGTATATATAAATTCATTGACTGGATTAGAAGTAGGTGAAAATGTTTATATGGCACATAATAGTGTACTTCTAGGTAAAGAAATTAATATTGATGATGAAGTTTTAATAGGTCCGAACAGTGTAATTGTTAGTGGCAATCATACGTATTTAAATGGTTCTTTTCGTTTTGGACCTTCATCGTCAAAACCTATTTTTATTCAAAAAGGTGTTTGGATTGGTGCAAACTGCACAATTTTAGCAGGATCAATTATACCTTGTTGTTCTATTATTGGGGCAGGTTCAGTTGTTTCAAAAAAATTTGAGCAGAATAGTTCTCTATATGCAGGTAATCCAGCTAAATTAATTAAGAAATTAAATATATGAAAATAATTTACTTACATCAATATTTTAATACCCCTACTATGTCAGGTGGTACACGCTCTTATGAAATGGCAAAACGTTTAGTGGCTGCTGGACATGAAGTACATATGATTACTTCTTGGGTTAAGGAAACTTCTCAAACGGATTGGTTTAATGAGGAGATAGATGGAATAAAGATACACTGGTTTCCTAATCCTTATAATAACAAAATGTCTTTTAAACAGCGTCTACAGGCATTCTTACGTTTTGCTTATGCTGCTATGCAAAAAGTATCTATCATTCCTGCTGACATAGTTTTTGCAACAAGTACACCTTTAACTATTGCTATACCTGGGGTTTTAGGTGCACGTAAGCAAAAAATTCCAATGATTTTTGAAGTTCGTGATTTATGGCCTGAAGTACCCATTGCTATGGGGATTTTAAAAAAGCCATATCAAATATTTTTGGCAAAAAAATTGGAAAAATGGGCATATAAAAATTCAGCACATGTAGTGGCTTTATCTCCCGGTATGAAAGAAGGAATAATTGCTATTGGTTATTCTGAAACTCAGGTTTCAGTTATTCCAAATAGTAGTGATAATGCCTTATTTGAGGTAGATTCTGAGGATTTTGAGAATTTTAAAGCTAGAAATCCTTGGTTGCCTAAAGGAAATGTGATCGTATATACAGGCACATTCGGTATGGTTAATGATGTTGGTGTCGCTGTCGATTTAGCTAAAGAATTAAAAAGACACCAATCAAATATTAGTATTTTATTGATAGGAGATGGGCTTGAGTACGATAAAGTTTATCAAAGAGCTGTAGATGAAAATGTATTAGATCAAACTTTATATATTCGTAAACAAGTGCCTAAAACTGAAATACCTTATTTTTTAAAGTATGCTGCTATGGCCTCTAGTTTTGCTATAGATCTTCCAGCTATTCAGGCTAACTCTGCAAATAAATTCTTTGATGCTCTTGCTGCATCAAAACCAATATTAATTAATTATGGTGGTTGGCAAAAAGATATTATTGATAAAAATCAATGTGGTATTGTGGCTTGGAAAAAACCAATCAAAGAGATTGTTGATGAACTAGAAGTTTTTTTAAATAATAAAGAAAGATATGATCAGGCATGTAAGAATGCTAAGAATCTTGCTTTAAATGAGTTTTCACGCGATCACTTAGCAAAAAAATTAGAAGCTATTTTAATAAATAGTATGAAAGATCGAGGTAATTATAATGATTAAACGTTTACTCGATATTATAATCGCGACTACAGCTTTAATTTTATTGTCACCTTTATATGCTTTTGTCGCTTACAAAGTGAAAAAAAACTTGGGTTCACCTGTACTGTTTCGCCAGATTCGTCCAGGTTTGCATGGCAAACCGTTTGAAATGATTAAATTCCGTACCATGAAAGATGCGGTGGATGCTCAAGGTAATCCTTTACCGGATAGTGAGCGTTTGACAGCATTTGGTAAAATGTTGCGTTCAACCAGTTTGGATGAAATGCCTGAACTGTGGAATGTGATTAAAGGCGATATGAGTATTGTTGGCCCGCGTCCATTATTGACAGAATATTTACCTTTATATAATCAAGAACAGGCAAAACGTCATAATGTGCGTCCGGGTATGACGGGTCATGCACAAGTCAATGGACGTAATGCGATTAGCTGGGAAGAAAAGTTTAAGCTGGATACCTGGTATGTTGAAAATCAGTCGACACTGCTTGATTTTAAAATCATGTTTAAAACGGTACATAAAGTTTTAGCAAAAGATGATATCAGTGCCGAGGGTGAAGCCACCATGACCAAATTTAATGGCACAAAAACGGATAAAATCCATGATTGAAGTCTATGCCATTTATGGTGCTTCTGGATGTGGCCGAAGCTTGATGCCGATCGCACGTCAACAATTACAACGTCAGAATATAGATGCCACAATTTATTTTATTGATGACAGTCTGGTCGAAGAAATTCAGATTAATGGTCACACGGCATTAAGTTATACAGCGTTTAAAAGCTTAAAGGCTGAGAAAAAGTTGGTTTTGATTGCGATTGCCAATAGTCAGGTTCGGGAAAAGTTAGCCAATAAATTACAGCAAGATCAGATGACGCTGTGGTCGGTTCAGGCCGACAATGTCGTGCTGATGGATGAAATAGCAATTGCCTCAGGTGCTGCTTTAAGTCCCTTTGTAACGCTAACTTCAAATATCAAAGTTGGTAAATGTTTCCATGCCAATTTATATAGTTATGTAGAGCATGACTGTGTGATTGGAGACTATGTCACCTTCGCTCCCGGGGTAAAATGTAACGGTAATATTCATATTGAAGACCATGCGTATATTGGTACGGGTGCCGTGATTAAACAAGGAACCCCCGATAAACCATTAGTGATTGGTAAGGGGGCGGTTGTGGGTATGGGGGCTGTGGTCACTAAAAGTGTACCTGCAGGGGTAACTGTTGTCGGAAATCCTGCACGAATTTTAGAGAAAAAATAATTTTTTAAACTTTTTAAAATCTAGGAATAGGTAATGTTAAATACTGCATTTGAACCATGGCCAAGCTTTAGTCAAGAAGAAGCCAATGCCGTATCGCAAGTCTTGCTTTCCAATAAAGTCAATTACTGGACAGGACAGGAATGCCGTGAGTTCGAAAAAGAATTTGCACAGTTTGCGGGAACTCAATATGCAGTAGCACTTGCCAACGGTACAGTTGCTTTAGATGTTGCACTTAAAGCCTTAGGCATTGGTGTAGGGGATGAGGTGATTGTCACATCCCGTACTTTTTTAGCTTCTGCCAGTTCAATTGTGACAGCGGGTGCAAATCCAATCTTTGCCGATGTCGAACTGGATTCACAAAATATCTCGCGTCGAACTATTGAAGCGGTCATTACTCCCAATACCAAAGCCATTATTTGCGTGCATTTGGCAGGTTGGATGTGTGATATGGATCCGATCATGCAACTGGCGCAGGAAAAAGGGATTTATGTGATTGAAGACTGTGCTCAAGCGCATGGTGCACAATATAAAGGCAAGCCGGCAGGTTCAATTGGTCATATTGCTGCTTGGTCATTCTGTCAGGACAAGATCATGAGCACAGGTGGTGAAGGTGGAATGGTCACCACCAATGACGAATTACTTTGGAAAAAAATGTGGTCCTATAAAGACCATGGCAAAAACTTTGACAGCATTTATAACAAGCAGCACCCACCAGGCTTTCGCTGGTTACATGACTCATTTGGTACCAACTGGCGCATGATGGAAATGCAGGCAGTCATTGGACGAATTCAACTGAAAAAAATGGCAGAGTGGACGCAGAAACGTAATGCAAATATGGAAAAGATTTTAGCTGTATTTGAAAACAGTCCATATTTTACCGTACATCGCCCATCTGTAAATTATGTACATGCAGCATATAAATGTTATGTACAGGTCAATATTGAAGCCTTACCTGAAGGTTGGTCACGTGACCGGATCATGAATGAAATTGCAGCTTTAGGTGTGCCGTGTTTTAGTGGTTCATGTTCGGAAGTTTATTTAGAGCATGCTTTTGATGGTACGCCTTGGCGTCCAGTTGAAAGACTTGTAAATGCTAAAACATTAGGTGAAACCAGCTTAATGTTTTTAGTTCACCCGACCTTAAGTCAGGAAAGTATGCATAAAACGGTAACGGTAACTCAGCAAGTCATTAATCAGCTTTAACATTTTATACATGGATATGGAGAGTAAAAATATATACTCTCCATATCATGTAAAAAATTAATTAAATGCTTGGGAATCTGGATAAACAAAAGCTTATCTAAGAAGCTTATCTAAGCTAACTATCTAATAGAATTGAAAAGAAGCCTTTGCCCCGTGAAATCAATGATTGTTCCATTTGCTACCGCACCGAGACACTTAAAACAAAGTTTTCTTATTGTTTTAGATTTCGTGATCTTTCCTATACTTATCTGGCTCTGCTATGCCATTCGTCAATTTAACCTCGGTACAGAAGTTATTCCCAATCTGGCTTTTGGTACTTTATGGGTCAGTTTTTTAGCAGTTTTAGCTTTATGGATTTGCGGTATTTACCGCTTTATTGTTCGCACATTTAATGAAGCATTTATTGCCAAATTGGCAATGGCTACAGTGCTGACAGTCATTGGTTTATATGGCATGGCATATTTTACGCATGCATTTATTCCTACATCTATTCCCATGATGTTCGGTTTTATGATGTTTGCCTGGATCTGGCTGAGTCGCGGTTTAATTCGGGCCCTTGTAAAGTCTTACCTGCAGTCCGATATCCCACGTAAACGTGTAGCTATTTACGGTGCAGGTTATGCTGGGCAGCAGGTTGCTGCTACGCTCCATCGCTCTAATGAACATTTTCCGGTATTTTTCATTGATGATGATATTTCTTTATCAAGTCAAATGATTGGAGGGTTACGGGTTTATCCTCCTTCCCATGCTTTAAATTTATTTGCCAAACATCAGGTAGATGAAATACTCATCGCTCTACCTTCAGTGGGCCGTATCCGTAAAAATGAAATTGTTAAATTTTTGGAACCTGCACATCTTAAAATTACCGAAATTCCAGGCTTAACCAAGCTGGTCGATGGCGAAATCCGTATTTCAGATATTCAAGAAATTGACATTATTGATTTATTAGGACGCGATCCGGTGCCGCCTATTCCTGAACTTTTAGCAAAAAATATTCAGAATAAGGTGGTCATGGTGACAGGTGCAGGGGGTTCAATTGGTTCTGAACTTTGTCGTCAAATTATTAAAAATCAGCCTAAAAAATTAGTAATTTATGAACTGACAGAATTTGCGCTGTACAGTATTGATAAAGAATTAAATTTACGCTCTGAAATTGAAATTATTCCTATTTTGGGCACGGTGCTAGATCAGGCAAAATTAGAAAGAATCATTGAACAATATCAAGTACAAACTGTTTATCATGCCGCTGCTTATAAACATGTCCCTTTAGTTGAATGTAATCCACTTGCGGGACTCAAAAATAACTCGATTGGTACAGCCTTTAGCTTAAATGCGGCTGTAAAGAAAGGTGTAGAAACCTTTGTCCTGATTTCAACCGATAAAGCCGTGCGTCCCACCAATGTTATGGGCGCATCAAAACGTATGGCTGAATTGTATTGTCAAGCTATGGCTGTGGCACAAAATCAGACTCAGGTCAGTATTGTACGTTTTGGTAATGTTCTGGGTTCATCCGGTTCGGTTGTTCCTTTATTTAAGCAACAAATTGCTAAAGGCGGCCCCATCACGGTGACCCATCCGGATGTAACCCGATATTTTATGACTATTCCAGAGGCTTCACAGCTGGTGATTCAGGCGGGTGCTTTGGGGCAGGGCGGTGATGTATTTTTGTTGGATATGGGAGAACCGGTTCGTATTCAGGACTTGGCCCGCCAAATGATTGCCTTGAGTGGTCTAAAAGTGCGTGAAACAGGTTCTCAAAATGGTGATATTGAAATTCAGTATTCCGGTTTGCGTCCAGGTGAAAAACTATACGAAGAGTTACTCATTGATCACGAAGATACTGAAATTACGCAACATACTCGTATTTTAAGATCTTTTGAAAAACATTATCCTTTAGATGAGTTAATTGAAATTTTTGAAAAAATTAATACACTTACCGCTATTGATGACGATATAAATTGGGCATTAACACAATTAGAGCATTATGTTGATGGCTATCATCGCGGTAAAGAAATTAAAGTAAATTAAAGTTAGGTATGATGATGATCAAAAAAGCCATTCTCCCGGTTGCAGGTCTAGGTACTCGTTTCTTGCCTGCCAGTAAATCCATTCCCAAAGAAATGGTGACAGTGATTGATCGTCCTGCGATCGAATATGTAGTACGTGAAGCAGTAGCGGCCGGCATTGAACAAATTGTTCTGGTCACTCATTCGTCCAAGTCTTCAATTGAAAATTATTTTGACCGTAATTTCGAGCTGGAAACAATACTCGAGCATAAAAAAAAATTTGATTTGCTCAAAGAAATTACTGAAATTTTACCTCCGCATGTCAGTGTGGTGAGTGTACGTCAGCCACAGCCCTTAGGCCTGGGGCATGCAGTATTATGTGCTAAATCCGTGATTGGCAATGAACCCTTTGCTGTTTTATTGCCAGATGTATTGGTCAAAGATCATGATCCAGTCAATGATCTAAGTCTGATGATTCAACGTTTCAATGCGTCACAAGCTGCACAAATTATGGTGGAAGCAGTGCCTGATCATTTGGTTAATCAATATGGCATTGTCGATGTTAAACATTCACCGAATGAAGGTGAAAGCATGGTAATGCAGGGCATTGTTGAAAAACCGGCAGTGGGTACGGCACCGTCCAATCTATCTGTCGTGGGTCGCTATGTTTTACCTGCAAAAATTATGCAGCTGCTTGAAAATACGCCGAAAGGTGCCGGTAATGAAATCCAGTTGACCGATGCGATCGCAGCGTTGCAAAAAACCGAATTGGTTGAAGCTTATCGTATGAAAGGTCAGACTTTTGATTGTGGCAGCAAGCTCGGCTATCTCAAAGCGGTGTTGCATTATGGGGTTGAGCATCCGCAACTCGGTACAGATTTTAAACTCCTGATCCAAGAACTCTCACTTTAAAAAAAGAACACGATTATGAAGGTCTCAGTATTCGGAAAAACATTATATGCCGGTGTGATGGCCGCCTTATTGGCTGAATGTGGACATCAAGTATATTGGTGCGATAGCTGTCCAGATTTGCGCCAGCAGGCCCATTACTTTCAAGATGAATCGGTTAATCATCTATTAGAAAAACAAGTCCGCAGCGGATTTTTAAAATTTTGTGAATTTATTGATCTGCCCTTAGATGTCGATGCTTATTTATTCAGTTTTAGCCCGACCGAAGAACAGGCAGGATTAGAGCTTTTAGCGCAATTACAACAGCGTGCGATTATTCATCCAAAGTTAATGATCAATGCCTCTACTTTGGGACTCCACAGCACAGAGAAATTCCAGCAGATTCTGCCTCAAGATGAATGGGTCTATTTGCCGGATACCGTACAGGAAGGCAATGCTTTGGTCAGTTTGACTCAAGCGAAACAGCTGATTGTCGGTTTAACCCAAGATGCTGCCCGCTTAAAAATTAAGGAATTAATGCGTCCTTTATTTCCTCTAGAGCAAAACTATTTATTTATGCCAATTTTGGATGCTGAATTTACCAAGCTGAGTATTTCCGGCATGTTGGCCACACGTATTAGCTATATTAATGATCTGGCCATTGTCGCAGAAAAATTAGGCATCGATATTGAGCATGTGCGTCAGGGAATGGGGGCAGATAGTCGCATTGGCCTGTCGTATTTAAGTCCGGGTTCCGGTTTTGGTGGCGAAAATTTCTCGCATGATATTTTGACTTTATCTCATACCGTGTCTGGGAGCGGGGTAAAGAGTCAGCTTTTGGCGCAAGTGTGGGAAATTAATCAGCAACAAAAAGAGCTGTTGTTCAGAAAATTATGGAATTATTTCCAAGGTGATCTAAAAGGCAAAACTGTTGCTATTTGGGGCGCATCGTTTAAAGAAAATACTTCACGGATTCAGCAATCTCCAATCCATATTATGCTGGAAGCCTTATGGGCACAAGGTGTGATGGTTCAGCTGCATGACCCACAAGCATTGGCTGAAATAGAAGCCTTGTATGGGCAGCGGGATGATCTGATCTTATGTAATGATCAGTATAAAGCGGTGCAAAATGCACATGCATTGTGTTTATTAACTGCCTGGAAACAATATTGGAGTCCAGACTACAGAAAATTATTGCATACCATGCAGCATCCATTAATTTTAGATGGGCGTAATATTTTTGATCCGGCTTATGTAAAGGCACAAGGCTTTGCTTATATGGGAGTAGGACGCTAATGACTCAGCCAATTCAGTCTTTTGCTCTTAATGAAGAGCAGCCTATTTTGACGACGCTTGAACATTTAAAACAACAATTTCAGAAACTACATTTAAATAACCTGTTTGCACAAGATGAGCAGCGTTTCGAAAAATTCTCAGTCGTATTTGAACAGCTTGTAGTCGATTTTAGTAAGCATCGTATTGATCAAAGTGTACTAGAGCATTTGATTGAGTTTGCTGAAACCCAAAACTTAGGGCAATGGATTAAGAAACTTTTTTCCGAGCAGCACATTAATTACACTGAACAGCGCGCAGCTATGCATTGGGCGCTGCGTCTGCCTGAAAATGATCAAGTACATTCACAACTTTCAGCTCAGGTGCATGATCAATTACAACGCATGTTTAGCCTGGTGGAAAAAATCCATGCTGGACAATGTCGTGGTGCAACCGGTGAAGTGATTCAGGATGTGGTGAATATTGGGGTCGGTGGATCAGATTTGGGCCCCCTGATGGTGTCCCAGGCTTTATCTGACTTTAAGCAGGCGACTGTAAAATCACTGGATGTCCATTTTGTTTCAACGATTGATGGCAGTCAGTTGTCCGAACTCTTGCACAAGCTGCGTCCAGAAACGACTTTATTTATTATTTCTTCCAAGTCCTTCGGCACCATCGATACCTTATCGAATGCACAAACCGCGCGTTTATGGCTCGAAAAAGCCTTTGGTCAACATAGTCAGATGCTGAAACATCATTTTGTCGGTGTTTCGACCAAACCTGAAAAAATGACCGAATGGGGAATTGCCGAGGAAAATCAGTTTCTACTGTGGGATTGGGTCGGTGGTCGTTATTCTCTCTGGTCCTGTATTGGCTTGCCAATCGCTTTAACCATTGGTGTAGAGGGTTTTAAGCAGTTGCTTGCCGGTGCGCATGCTCTTGATCAACATTTCCAAACAGCACCTTTAAATCAGAATATTCCGGTACTGATGGGCTTGCTTGGCGTTTGGAATAACAACTTTCTTGATATTCAAACCCATGCAGTATTGCCTTATGATGGCCGCCTGAAATACTTTGCCTCTTACCTGCAGCAGCTGGAAATGGAATCGAATGGTAAGTCGATTCAGCGCAATGGTGAAAAAGTACAATTAGATACCTGCCCGATTGTCTGGGGTGAAGTGGGGCCGAATGCCCAGCATGCCTTTTATCAATTGTTACATCAAGGTACACAGGCAGTAAGTTGTGACTTTATTGCTCCGGTGCAACGTTATAATTCCAATCAGTTTACCTATGCAGAAAATGCAGAAGCATTGGTAGAGCAGCACCATTTAGCATTATCGAATTGCTTGGCGCAGTCGCGTTTATTGGCATTTGGTAATCAGGCACTTGATCAAGATGAATTAGAAAATTTAGCGCGATATAAGCAATATTCGGGTAATCAACCGAGCACGACCATTTTATTGCAAGAATTAAATCCCTATAGTTTAGGTATGCTGATTGCCATGTATGAGCATAAGGTATTTGTGCAGTCTGTACTTTGGAATATCAATCCATTCGATCAATGGGGCGTTGAAAAAGGCAAAGAAATTGCCAATCAGCTGTTGCCGATTTTAAATGGAGATGTAGAAGATATTTCGAGTTTAGATGCCTCTACTCAAGGGTTAATTCAGATATTACTAGGGAAATCAGATGGCTAAAATTTTAGTAACAGGTGGGGCAGGTTATATTGGTTCGCATACCTGTGTTGAACTGTTAAATTCAGGACATGAAGTTGTGGTTCTGGATAATCTTTGCAATAGTTCAGAAGAGTCTCTTAACCGTGTGCAACAGTTGACCGGTAAAACCTTAGCCTTTGTTGAAGGTGATATTCGGGATGCACAAGTTCTGGATCAAGTCTTTCAGCAATATCCGGTTGATGCAGTGATTCATTTTGCCGGTTTGAAAGCGGTGGGCGAAAGTCAGCAAATTCCATTGACCTATTTTGATAATAACATTGCAGGTTCCATTAGCCTGGTTAGAGCAATGGAACGCGCAGAAATTTTTAATTTGGTTTTTAGCTCATCTGCAACCGTTTATGATGAAGCAAATACATCTCCGCTAAATGAAGAGATGCCAACAGGTATGCCAAGTAATAACTATGGCTACACCAAACTGATTGTTGAACAACTCTTGCAAAAATTATCAATTGCAGATGAACGTTGGTCGATTGCGCTACTTCGCTATTTTAATCCGGTCGGTGCACATAAAAGTGGACGTATTGGTGAAGATCCACAAGGGATTCCCAATAATTTGATGCCTTATGTGACTCAGGTGGCTGTAGGGCGTCGAGAAAAACTCTCTATTTTTGGTCAGGACTATGACACTGTTGATGGTACAGGCGTGCGTGACTATATTCATGTGGTTGATTTGGCTAATGCGCATTTATGTGCCTTGAATAACCGTTTAAATGCGCAAGGTTGTCGTGCCTGGAATATTGGTACCGGCAATGGTTCATCTGTGCTTCAAGTTAAAAATACCTTTGAAAAAGTGAACGGTATAGCGGTTGCATTTGAATTTGCTCCACGACGTGAAGGGGATGTGGCAACCTCTTTTGCGGATAATGCACGTGCAGTGTCAGAGCTGGGTTGGACACCACAATATGCTTTAGAAGATATGTTAGCAGATAGCTGGAACTGGCAAAAACAAAATCCGAATGGTTATCAAAACTAAGTAATCTAAAAAAATGGGAGCGTATAGGCTCCCATTTTTATTGCTCCAATTAAATTAACTTTGAATGAGTAAAGTTAATTCATCCACATAGTCTTGCATGGGTCTTGGATTTTTATCACGGCGACTTTCGATATTTAAACGCAATAGTGGTTCGGTATTTGAAGTGCGAACATTAAAGCGCCATGTACCAAAGTCCAGACTAACGCCGTCCGTTTTGTCTATTACTGGCTTTTGATCGGCATAGTGATCAAAAAGTTTTTGAATCGTTGTTTGAGTATCTGCAACTTTAAAGTTGATTTCACCCGAACAGGGGAATTTAGAGATCATCTCTTTGACAAGACTGGATAATGATTGTTTGGTTTCAGACAACAGCACAACCGCCAATAACCAAGGAATCATGCCGCTATCGCAATACGCGAAATCACGGAAATAATGATGCGCACTCATTTCACCGCCATACACTGCATTGTGTTCACGCATCACGTCTTTAATAAAAGCATGTCCGGATTTGGATTGCACAGCAATACCCTGATGCTCATCAACAACAGCTAATGTATTCCAGATTAGACGGGGATCATGAACAATTTTCTCACCCGATTGTTTCATTAAGAACGCTTGAGCAAGCAGACCCACAATGTAATAACCTTCAATGAATTGACCTTCCTCATCGAAGAGGAAACAGCGGTCAAAGTCACCATCCCAAGCAATGCCCATATCGGCTTGATATTCACTCACAGCATTCTGGGTACTGTGACGATTTTCAATTAAAATCGGGTTGGGAATACCATTCGGAAAAGTACCATCAGCTTCGTTGTTGATTTTGATAAATTCAATCGGTACATTCAGGTGCTTAAATTTTTCTTCAATGGCATCTACAACATGACCTGCTGCACCATTACCAGCATTCATCACCAATTTCATTGGACGAATTTTTGAAACATCAATGTAAGTCATAAGATGTTCAATAAATTCAGGCAATATATTGTATTTTTCCGTACTGCCTTTTTTTGAAGCTTCAATAAAGTTTTCTGTTTCAGCTAGAGCCTGAATCTGTTTAAGTCCAGTGTCAGCACTGATAGGACGTGCATTTTCACGCACCAATTTCATGCCGTTATAATCCATCGGATTATGGCTGGCGGTAATTTCGATACCACCTTGTACATTAAGATGGAAGGCGCCGAAATAGACCTCTTCTGTACCGGTCATGCCTAAATCTAAAACATTGACGCCAGCATCATTTAAACCGCGAATTGTGGCCTGTTTAAGACCTTCACTGCTTAGACGGATATCACAACCAACCACGACTGATTTTGGTTGATAGATTTGACCATAAGCACGGCCAACTTTATAGGCAATTTCTTCGTTCAATTCGCTGCCGAGTTTTCCACGAATATCATAGGCTTTAAAACAAGTGAGTTTGGTCATGACTTTTCTCATTAAGGCATAAGAAAAAGGCTGGTTCAAACCAGCCTTTATTCATTTTTTATTCGACTGTAACGGATTTTGCCAGATTTCGAGGCTGATCGACATCGGTACCACGTAATACTGCTACATGATAAGACAAGAGTTGTACCGGGATACTGTAAACAATTGGAGCAAGGATCGGACTGATACTTGGGACATGTACTACATGTTGACGATCTTTTCCTTTAATTCCACTGTTTTCATCGGCAAATACAAACAACTCACCACCGCGGGCTTGAACTTCTTCCATATTGGATTTGAGTTTATCCAGCATGTCGTCTTGAGGGGCAAGAATCACCACAGGCATGTCATTATCCACCAGTGCGAGTGGACCATGTTTGAGTTCACCTGCAGCATAGCCCTCAGCATGGATATAAGAAATTTCTTTCAGTTTCAAGGCACCTTCAAGGGCAATCGGGAACTCTGTACCACGACCCAAGAATAAGCAGTGTTGCTTTTCTACAAAGAGTTCAGATAAACGCAAAATATCTTTATCTTTTTGCAGGGTATCTAAAATTACTTTCGGTACATGCCATAAATCAGTAATGATCGTAGTGGTTTTTTCAGCAGTAATACTTTGCTTCACTTGCCCAATTTTTAAAACCAACAACATGAGTGCGGCAAGTTGCGTGGTGAAAGCTTTGGTCGATGCCACCCCAATTTCTGGTCCCGCCAAAGTGAGTAAACTGTGGTGGGTTTCACGAACCATTGAAGAGGTTGCCACATTGCAAATGGTCAAGGTTGCAATTTTTAAATTTTTTGCAGCAGCCCGTTTTTGTGTATCACGAAGTGCAGCCAAAGTATCCGCCGTTTCACCTGATTGAGAAATACACACATAGAGTGTGTTATTTACAATGACTGGGGTGCGATAGCGGAATTCGCTGGCAATTTCAACCTGGCAAGGCAAATCAATCAGTTGTTCAAACCAGTATTTTGCAATCATGCCGGCATGGTAACTGGTACCACAGGCAATAATTTGCACTTGTTGAATTTTTTCAAAATCAACTACCGCCTCTTTTAAGAAATCTTCACGTAAAATATTTCCGTTCAAGGCTTGGGAAATGGTTTGCTGAATCGCTTCTGGTTGCTCGTAAATTTCTTTGAGCATGTAGTGTTTGTATTCACCTTTAGAAGCATTACTTACAGTTGCATCCAGTTCTTTAACAGGACGTTCAACCAATTGGTCATTTACAAATACTTCAATACTGGTACGGGTTAAACGCGCAATATCACCTTCTTCAAGGTAAATAAAGCGGTTGGTAATTGGAAGTAAAGCCAGTTGATCCGAACTGATAAAATTTTCGCCAATCCCGACACCAATCACTAAAGGTGAGCCTTCACGAACGGTAATCAGTTCATCCGGATAATCGGTATGTACAATTCCGAGTGCGTAGGCTCCTTTAAGTTGCGGAACCACTTGTTGTACTGCAGTCAAAAGACTAGAAGTCGATTTCAAGGCATCATTGACTAAATGTGCAACCACTTCGGTATCTGTCTGTGAAGTAAACACATAACCTAAAGCTTCAAGATCATCTTTAAGTTCCTGGTAGTTCTCGATGATTCCGTTATGAACCACGGCAACAGTACCTGAAATATGCGGATGAGCATTATTTTCAGTCGGTTTGCCATGGGTTGCCCAACGGGTGTGTGCAATACCGAGTGAACCTTGAATCTCAGCTTCATTTACCGCTTGTTCTAAATTCACTACTTTACCGACACGACGTTCACGCAGTACATGGCCGCCATTAATCAGCGCAACACCGGCTGAATCATAACCACGGTACTCAAGACGTTTTAAGCCTTCAATTAAAATATTGCTAATATTACGTTCAGCAACGCCACCGACAATTCCGCACATATTTAAATCCTCTTATTTTTTCAGTTTTTGGGGGCGTTGATAGTTTTCTTTAATCAGTTGTTTTGAGCGTTCAAAAGCCAGACTATTCTCGGCAACATCACGAGTAATGACAGAGCCTGCGCCAATCGTTGCCCCATTTCCAATACTTATAGGAGCAACCAGTGAGCTATTTGAACCAATAAAAGCAGCATCGCCAATAATAGTTTTATATTTATTTGCACCATCATAGTTACAGGTAATGGTGCCCGCACCAATATTTGAACCTGCACCCACTTCAGCATCACCTAAATAAGTGAAGTGATTGGCTTTAGAGCCAAAACCAATGCTTGAATTTTTCACTTCAACGAAGTTACCAATATGCACTTCATTTGCCAATTTTGCACCGGGACGCAAGCGTGCAAATGGCCCAATTTGGGTATCACTACCCACTACAGCATGATCAAAGATGCTATACGGTTGAACTTTGGTGCCTGATGCAATTACGGTATTTTTGATGACACAACCTGCACCAATTTCTACATGATCACCAAATTCACAATCACCTTCAATGATCACATTGATGTCGATACGAACATCCTGACCCACGCTTAAGTTACCACGTAAGTCAAAACGAGCAGGGTCGATCAAATGCACGCCTTGCTGCATTAATTTTTTTGCCTGATAACTTTGGAATTCACGTTCCAATGCTGCCAGTTGCACACGGTCATTGACCCCTTCAACTTCAAAAGCAAGTTCCGGTTCAACAGAAGCCACTTCTAAGCCGTCTGTAATCGCCATAGCAATAATGTCAGTCAGGTAATACTCACCTTGCGCATTTTCATTGGAAAGCTTGGGTAACCATTGATGCAATTTGGCATTACTGACACAGTAGATACCAGTATTAAATTCTTTAATTTTACGTTGTTCATCGCTGGCGTCTTTATGTTCGACAATGGCTTGAATTTGCCCATTTTCACGCACAATACGACCATAGCCTGTTGCATCATCAACAGTTAAAGTCACAATACCAATACCGGTTTGGGCTGAAGCATCAAGGAGGCGTTGCAAGGTATTTTGAGTGACGCAAGGTACGTCCCCCGAAAGAATAAGGGATACGCCTTCAACTGGAAGTACGGGAAGTGTTACTTTTACGGCATGACCTGTTCCGAGCTGTTCTGCTTGTTCCACCCATTGAACTTGTTCTTGCGCGAAGGCTTGTTGTACTTTATCGCCACCATGACCATAAATGGTAATAATATTTGCCGCATTGAGTTTTTTTGCAGTTTCAATCACATGACCCAGTAAAGGACGCCCTGCAAGAGGTTGTAATACTTTCGGTAAACTAGAACGCATACGTGTCCCTTTACCTGCAGCAAGAATAATAACGCTAGTAGACATGTGTAATCCTACAATTTTTAGCTTAAGCCATCAGGAACGATAGATAAATGTAAATGCATAGTGCAGCCCAAATGCCGGCGATAATATCGTCAAACATAATGCCAAAGCCGCCACCGATTTGACGATCGATTACGCGAATAGGCCAAGGTTTCCATACATCAAACAAACGAAATAAGGCAAATCCAACCAGTACCCATAACCAGCTCATGTGCCCTAAAAAAATGAGGGGTAGAAAGGTAATGGACTGCCCGGCAAACTCATCCCAGACAATACGACCATCATCATGAACACCCATGACTTTGGCAGTTTGACCACAGATATATATGCCAATTAAGGACATGATGACAATGGCAAAAAGGCTATTTAAAAAACCCAGACTTAACCATGCAGGAATAAACAGCAATGCAAAAGCGGAACCGAATGTTCCGGGTGCTTTAGGGGCAAGTCCAGAGCCGAATCCCACACCACAAAACACGATGCAGCGGTTTGACCATGACATGTCTTTAAAGTTGATGCTGGGTTTATGCAAAGTGTTGGTATCCATAAAATTGCAGCGAATGATCTACGCCATTCTGCACAAAAGTTAAGCCTTTTTGTTGGGTGATTTGTCCAATCTTGGTAATGTTGACATCTAATTGTTGTTGCAAAATTTTTTCATAATTTTGCCGGCTTATTGTAAAGCATAATTCATAGTCATCGCCACCCGCGAGTGCGTATTGCCATTGCTTTTCTTGTTGTAGTTTTTTTAAAGCGGCATTAACCGGTAGTTGGTCTAAATCCAAAGTTGCACCGACATGTGATGCTTTAAGGATGTGCCCTAAGTCCTGGGCCAAGCCATCAGATACATCAATCATGCTTGATGCCAAGCCTTTTAACTGTTGACCGAGCTGACAACGTGGCGTTGGATAATCGAGACGTTGTTGTAGAGGGTGTCCCAAATGTTGCAAGGCGTACGCTGCATCGCCAACTGTTCCGCTTACGCAAACATAGTCACCCACTTGAGCACCGGAACGTGGTACGGCTTTGCCTGTTTCGATCCAGCCCAAGGCCGTGACAGAAATGGTCAAATGAGGACTTTGAGTGGTGTCACCACCAATTAAACGGACCCCAAATTGATCGCAACACTCATATAAACCCTGACTGAAGCCTTTCAGCCAATCATGATCAATTTGGGGTAAGCTCAATGCAAGAAGAATGCTATGTGGTTTGGCAGCCATTGCAGCAATATCAGATAAATTGACAGCAACAGATTTCCAGCCGATGGCATGTGCAGCGGTATTTAAAGGAAAATGTCGACCCGCAACCAAGGTGTCGGCACAGATGACCAGTTGTTGGTTGGGTGGGGGAGTAAGCAAGGCTGAGTCATCACCAATACCTAAATCGACAGAATTGACATCGGTAGATGTAACAGTCTGACGATTGAAATAGGTGTCAATAATCGAAAACTCAGCCATGCAACAAGTCTACTTAAAAATTAGTTGGCTTGTTGCTTTTCTGCTGCACGTAAGCTGGTGGCTAAACGGTCCAATACACCATTGATGTATTTATGGCTGTCTGCACCGCCAAAGTGTTTAGCAAGCTCAATTGATTCATCTAAAACGACGCGATAAGGAACTTCAAGATGGTCTTTCAGTTCATACGCGCCTAGACGTAAAGTCGCAAGTTCAACACCATCAAGTGCTGAAAGTTCGCGATCCAGTACTGGGATTAAGAGCGCATCCAATGCTTCATGATTGGCAACCACTTGAGTCAACAATTCATGATAATAGCTCAGATCCACTTTATGCATGGCATTTTCCACACGCGTACGTGCTTCAATTTCATGTACTGGATTGTGGCTCATCTGCCATTCATAAATTCCTTGTACAGCAAAGCGGCGTGCTTTACGTTTTGCTGCATAAGTTGCTTGAAGTGTTTGCGACATAGCGTTAAATAGCCTTTAACAAGTTAACCATTTCAATTGCAGTAAGGGCAGCTTCACCACCTTTATTACCTGCTTTTGTTCCAGAGCGTTCAATCGCTTGTTCAATACTATCCGTAGTCAATACACCGTTGATGACTGGCAAGCCAGTGTCGAGGCCAACAACGCCTAAACCTTTGGCACATTCACCCGCCACAAAGTCAAAGTGAGGCGTGCTACCACGAATCACGGCGCCAAGTGCAATGATCGCATCAAAACGATCTGAAGCGGCAAGTTTTTTTGCAACGACAGGAAGTTCCCAAGCGCCAGGTGCGTGAACAACAGTGATATTATCCTCTGATACACCATGACGTTTCAATGTATCAATTGCACCTTCTAGTAAATGTTCAACCACAAAGCTATTAAAGCGACCGACTAAAATCGCGTAACGGCCTTCGCTCGCGAGATGTAACATACCTTCAATACGGCGAACTGCCATAGCAACCTCGTTTATTTCTTAAGATGTTTGTTGTGCGGTGACGTATTCCACCACTTCTAAGTTAAAGCCTGAGAGTGCATTGAAACGTAATGGAGAGCTAAGCAGCTTCATTTTTTCAACGCCCAAATCACGTAAAATTTGTGCGCCAACCCCAATGGTTTGATATTGCTGTGAAAGGGCAGCATTGGATTTTGTTGGTTTCGGTGCAGTTAAGCTGTCCAGTGCAGGGCCTAAATCTTGTAGGTGGCGTTGACCAATCCAGACCAAGATCCCGCGATCACTATCGGCAATCGTTTTCAATGCTTTATCTAAATTCCAAGCGGGTTCGCCATCTTGTTTATTCAGTTTAAGTAAGTCACGTGCCGGATTGAAGCCATGGACACGCACAGTGGTGATGCCTTCTTTGGGCTGACCTTTGACCAAAGCCAAATGAATATCTGGATTACCCAGTTCACGGTAACGGAACAATTCAAAGGTACCGTATTCGGTATCTAGCATTTGTTGATCAATACGTTCAACTGTTTGCTCATTGGTCATACGATAGTGAATTAGGTCAGCAATCGTACCAATTTTCAAACCATGTTTTTCTGCGAAAACTTCAAGGTCTGGACGGCGTGCCATTGTGCCATCTTCATTAATAATTTCACAAATTACAGAAGCGGGTTCAAGACCTGCTAAACGAGACAAGTCACAACCGGCTTCAGTATGACCGGCACGGTGCAATACACCACCTGGTTGAGCCATCAATGGAAAAATATGACCGGGTTGTACGATATCCGCCGGTTTTGCATGTGCCGCAACCGCAGTTTGAATTGTATGTGCGCGTTCTGCAGGGGAAATACCTGTAGTAATGCCATTCGTGGCTTCAATTGAAAGTGTGAAGTTGGTACCGTGTTGTGCGCCGTTAGCATCGACCATAAGAGGTAGATTTAACTGTTGGCAACGCTCCTTACTTAAAGTCAGGCAGACTAAACCACGTGCATGGGTGATCATAAAGTTGATGTCTTCCGGACGTACGTGTGTGGCCGCAATGACTAAATCACCTTCATTTTCACGATCTTCATCATCCATCAGGATGACCATTTTTCCTGCACGGATATCTGCTACGAGCTCTTCAACGGTATTGAGCGGCATCAATCTTCACCTTCTTTTTGTCTCAAATGACATTTTGCTTGCATTGATTGCTGCATAGTCTAACGTGTTTTGACGTCATTTGCCTATGCTTATTGATTTCCCTAAACTGTCCATTGTTATACACAGTCGTGGAATGCTTGAAAAGAGGGGGTATTTTAAAAGGGTAAGATTATGCCTAATCTTTAAGCGATTGAAATGCGTAAATGACGAAAAGCTTATGCAAAATGGGAATGATGGATTGGATTTTAAACTGTTACGGCATGAAAAAGAGCCCCTATCTTTCGATAAGAGCTTTTTGAATTTGGAGCGGAAAAAGAGACTCGAACTCTCGACCCCCCAACCTTGGCAAGATTCACCGACATAAATTACATTAAATTTATTAAAGTGACACTAAATTAAATATATATAAAACATATATTTATGTTGTTAATGTTTTTGGATGTAATTTAATGTAGGGTAGAGTAAAAAGAAGTTGGTCACTTTTAAAGTTGTTTATATTCAACAATAATTGCCAACATACATTTTTTACTATTTTTAATTTTTACTGATTGGTAAAAAGTTGGTTTTGAGTACTCAATTTCGCAAGTAGAAGTAATCAAAATATTGATGAATGATCGGTATTTATTTTTTAGTTAAAAGGTCAATTTATTTTCAATCCGGCTTTGGATTATTTGGAGAGTCTCCGATCTAATCTGCTCAGGTAATCTTTCTTGAGTGATTTTATTGAATCGGCTTGCAACCTCACAAATAGAGCTAATAATTTCATCGACTTCTTTAACAGAAAGATCTGCCTCTTGCGTGCCTAGTTTTACAATGGTTTGTCGAGGAATACCCAATGCTTCACCCATAATATCCATCTGATGATATCCAATTGAGCCTTCGCAAAAAGTAACGTCGTAGGCAGGGGGGAGTTTCGATTGCCTATTTTGGGACTCAGAAGTGAATTTTTTCTGCAATAATCATCTCGATTATTAAAACCACATTGAAGACTGCTTGCTTGAATGCAATTACTTTTTCGCGAACATTGTTGGTACAAAAGTGTGCAACGCCAAGAAAAGTTACTGTAGTTTAAAGTTCTGGCTGATTTAAACTCAGCCACAGTAAAGGCAGCTAAATGAACTGTACCGGTTGATAGGATAGATTGGTAATGAAGTGCTGTATTAGCTGATTAGATCCTATTAGATTAAAGAAATCTAATTAGACTTTACAATCTAGCAGCCCTGCATTTTAACTGCCTAGCGCAATCCGATAATAAATAATAACAAACCCGCCGCGCAGTTGGCATACAGTAAGTAAAGAAGTAGTTGACTGTGATCATAAAAATAACATCTCAAGCCGGAGGGAAACTAGATGGCTAAGTATAGTGATATCAATAGTTTTAATACCTTAGAAACATTAACCGTCGGTTCAGAACACTATCAGATTTTCAACCTATCCAAATTGCAAGTGCAGTTGGGCGACCTGTCCCGGCTGCCAAAATCTTTAAAAATTTTACTGGAAAATTTACTGCGTTTTGAAGATCAGCTCACGGTGAAAACCGAGCATATTCATGCGCTGGCAGAGTGGTTAAACAACCAAACCTCAGAACAGGAAATTCAGTATCGTCCGGCACGGGTGCTGATGCAGGATTTTACCGGTGTTCCCGCAGTGGTTGATCTTGCCGCGATGCGTGCAGCGGTGGCCAAAGCCGGCGGTGATCCGGAAAAAATTAATCCGTTGTCACCGGTGGATTTAGTCATCGATCACTCGGTGATGGTCGATTACTTTGCCAGCCCGCAAGCTTTTGAGCAGAATGTTGCAATTGAGATGCAACGCAATGGCGAGCGCTACCAGTTTCTGCGTTGGGGACAGGCGGCGCTCAATCAGTTTCGCGTGGTACCGCCAGGAACCGGGATTTGCCATCAGGTCAATCTGGAACATCTGGCACAAGTTGTTTGGAGCAATGAGGTCGAGGGGCAGCACTTTGCCTTTCCTGATACCTTGGTCGGTACTGACTCACATACCACCATGATCAATGGCTTAGGCGTATTAGGTTGGGGGGTAGGCGGCATCGAAGCGGAAGCGGCCATGCTGGGCCAACCGATCTCCATGCTGATTCCGGAAGTGATCGGTTTTAAGCTCATCGGTAAACTCAAAGAAGGTATTACAGCAACTGATCTGGTGCTGACCATTACCCAGATGCTGCGCAAAAAAGGCGTAGTTGGAAAATTTGTCGAATTTTATGGCGATGGTCTGGCCGATTTACCATTGGCTGACCGTGCCACTATTGCCAATATGGCACCCGAGTATGGCGCTACCTGTGGCTTTTTCCCGATTGATGAGGTGACTCTTTCCTATTTACGTTTAACTGGACGTCAGCCCGAAAGAATTGCCTTGGTAGAGGCCTATAGCAAGTTGCAAGGATTGTGGCGCAATCCGGGGGATGAACCAGTCTTTACAGACACTCTGGCTTTAGATATGTCAACGGTAGAAGCCAGTCTGGCGGGTCCGAAACGTCCACAGGATCGTGTGCTATTGTCGCAAGTACCAAAAACCTTTGATGCCTTCATGGAACTGACGTTGAAACCGGTCAAAGAGGAAAAAGAGCGTCTGGAAAATGAAGGGGGGGGAGGCATGGCTGTTGAAGCGAAACAAGCCAATCTGCCCCATGAAAGTGCTTTTTGCGTCATTGATGATAAAAAATATCCGTTGCAGCATGGCGATGTGGTGATTTCAGCCATTACCTCCTGTACCAATACCTCGAATCCCAGTGTCATGTTGGCAGCAGGACTATTAGCCCAAAAAGCACTCGAAAAAGGTTTGCAGCGGAAACCTTGGGTGAAAAGTTCACTGGCTCCAGGTTCCAAGGTAGTCACCGATTATCTCAATGCAGCAGGGTTGATGCCTTATTTGAATCGGCTGGGTTATAACCTGGTTGGTTATGGCTGTACCACCTGTATTGGTAATTCGGGACCTTTGCCTGAAGCGATTGAAGAGGCTGTGCAATGTTTCGATTTGAATGTAGCCTCAGTGCTCTCCGGAAACCGTAACTTTGAAGGACGGGTGCATCCATTGGTGAAAACAAACTGGCTAGCGTCTCCACCCTTGGTTGTTGCCTATGGTTTGGTCGGGAATATTCGAACTGATCTCACTACTGAGCCGATAGGTGAGGGCTTTGATGGCCAAGCGGTTTATTTAAAAGATATCTGGCCGACACAGGTGGAAATCGATGCCGCACTGCAGAACGTGAATACCGAGATGTTCCATAAAGAATATGCGGAAGTATTTGAAGGCGATGCTAAGTGGAAAGCGATCCAGATTCCACAAAGTCAAACCTATGCTTGGGATGAACAATCGACCTATATCCGACATCCACCCTTTTTTGCAGAAATTGATCAGCCGGTGCGACCAGTTCAGCAGATCAAACAGGCACGGATTTTGGCTGTATTGGGCGATTCAGTCACGACGGACCATATTTCCCCTGCAGGCAATATCAAAAAAGATAGTCCGGCTGGACGATATTTGCAGCAACAGGGGGTTAATGCAAAAGACTTTAACTCTTATGGCTCCCGCCGTGGCAACCATGAGGTGATGATGCGAGGCACCTTTGCCAATATCCGCATCAAAAATGAAATGCTAGGTGGGGAGGAAGGTGGCAATACCCTGCATATTCCAAGTGCAGAAAAACTCTCGATTTATGATGCGGCAATGCGCTATCAGGCAGAACAAACCCCACTAGTGATTATTGCCGGGAAAGAATATGGCACTGGTTCTTCACGTGACTGGGCGGCCAAAGGCACCAACCTATTGGGAGTGAAAGCGGTGATTGCTGAAAGTTTTGAGCGGATTCACCGTTCCAATCTGATCGGCATGGGGGTGTTACCTTTACAGTTTGTAGAGGGTCAGAACCGGCAGATATTGAACATAACCGGACATGAAACACTGTCAATTTTAGGCTTGTCGGACGATATTCATCCGCATCAAATGCTGCAAGTTGATGTGCAAGATAGCGATGGTACGTGTAGCCATTTTCGAGTGTTGTGCCGCATTGATACCTTGAATGAGGTGGAATACTTTAAGGCCGGTGGTATCTTGCACTATGTCTTGCGCAATTTGCTCGCTTCCTAAATTTAATGAAAAAAGCCCGACACCTGCCGGGTTTTTTGTGTCTGTAAAGACAAGATGGCTGCGGAGAAAATCAGTAAAATAGCGCCAAGTAAATTGCCCATAAATTTCTTGAGTTTCTAGCTGCACTAATTTAACGAGGATTGATTTTTGATTAAATTGTATAGCTCGACGGCTCAATCCGTTACGCAACCAATCATAGAAACCTGAAACAGAAACACTCAATTGACGAACCAAGAAACTAATCGGGAAAGAAGATTTATACTTTTTCATTAGTGCGTACTTCACTGACTTTCTTTGGCGAAGTACGCTGCCGCTTTTTTTAAGAATTCTCGCTCCATTTCAGCAATTTTAAGCAGATTCTTCATTTTTTTGTTTTCTTCTAATAGGGGCAATAAGATTTGGATTATCTTGTTTTGTCCCTGCTAGCCTTCCGGTTTTTGCCTTGTTGAACCAATTTGAAAGTGTCTGCATTGAGATGCCAAGTTCACGTGCGGTAGCACTGACATTGTCATCTTTCTGTTTAATCAATTTAATGACTTCAGCTTTGAATTGATCGTTATAAATCTTTTGTTTTTTGCTCATGTAAACTCCTCATGAATATTGTTGTTTACCAAGTTCAAGCCTACGTTTTTATCAGCACACATTAACCACCAAAAGGACGGATGTAGTGAACACCTTCATTAAAGATACTGTCTTTAAGTTGGTTGCAAATAGTACGGGCGTCGTACTGAGTTTTTTCAGCCAGTTGTTGGGCGGCAAGGTAGGTAGATGTCATAATTGTATTTTTGCAAGAATTCATTGGATTGGTAGAATTTTTATTGGTTATTTGCAAATTACCAATTTTATTGGCAGAAAGAAAAATGCGGGTTACTGATTTAATTTGTGGTACTGGAATTAATAAAACGACTTTGCATAAACTTTATAATGGAGAGTTGACCCGAATCGACTTAGATACACTTGATCGTATTTGTGAGCATGTAGATATCTAAGTCAGAGATTTATTTGTTTTTAATAAAATTATTAATAATCATGGTATTGGGTAGTTGTTTGGTCATAAAAAAATGGCCACGGTCACAATTTTTTGCTTAAAATAGACTTTAAGAAAGCGAAATGATATGACTGGATATTTTGTAAATAGTTTAAGAAAATTTAATGTAATTTAAGATCATTTATAAAAGTTGGGCACGATTGGGTCACAAAGCTAAATTATATTGCGATGAGAAATAATAAAGTTACCTGAGATATATTGAATGAAATATATAAAATATACTTAAAAATCAATATAAAAAAAGCCCCTATCTTCCGGTAAGGGCTTTTTGAATTTGGAGCGGAAAAAGAGACTCGAACTCTCGACCCCAACCTTGGCAAGGTTATGCTCTACCAACTGAGCTATTTCCGCAAATTGAGCAGTTTTATAAAAAACTTACACTTAAAAATTTGAGCGGGAAAGGAGACTCGAACTCCCGACCCCAACCTTGGCAAGGTTATGCTCTACCAACTGAGCTATTCCCGCATGCCGTGTATAATACAGTATGCAAAAACAGGGTCAATAACTTTGTGAAAAAACTTGTATCAATTGCATAAAATAAAACCATTTTTCAGGCTTTTGATGATTTTGTAAGCAAAAATAATCTAAATCAGAATGATCACTCATTAAAACTGTTGAATGATTTAGCGGGTTTAGGGTAAAGATTGAAGCGGAACAGGCTATAATCAACCCAGCGCTTAAGTAATTTGGGAATATGATTATGACTTTAGAACAACAACTGATTCAACGCCTTCAGGATTTATCTCCGACACATTTAGAAGTGGTAAATGAATCGTCAGGTCATGGCGGTTATTTCCCGGGTAAAGAATCGCATTTTAAAGTGATTGTGGTCAGTGATATTTTTCAGGGTTTACGTTTAGTGCAACGTCATCAAAAAATTTATGCTGCTGCAGGTGATTTACTGAGCCCAAGCCGTATTCATGCACTGGCAATCCACGCTTTTGTTCCGTCGGAATGGGAAGGGCAAGCCACGCCGAGTCCTGACTGTGCCCAGGCACCCAAATCTGAATAAGGGATATTGAACAATGGACATGCAGTTGACAGTTAAAATTATACATATGAGCATTGTGGCATTGCTGATTGGTGTGGTGATTGCTCGGGCTTTTACTCTGTTTGTCGGGGTTAAAGGGAATCAGCCTAATCCTGTAGCATGGAAACTCTTGGTGGCACTTCAACATTTGTCAATGACCTTAATTATATTGACTGGTGTAACCTCTTTAGTAATTAAAAATTTTGAAGTGCAACCATGGTTCTATGCCAAGGTGGTTTTATTCTTGGTTTTGTTTTCATCTTTAATCAAAGCGTATAAAAAAGATGACAGTATTTTATTGGCACAACGTCGCGCAGGCTTAGCCATTGCTGTAATAGCACTGATTGGAATTATTGGTCTAGTTATTATTAAGCCAAATTTCGGTTAATTGTTAGACATAATTGTTTTTGAAGCAAGGCGGGTAGGTTAAACTGTAAGTAATACATAAATATAAAGCATAGAGGGCTGCAATGCGGACACGTGTGGTTTTTAATCAAAAAGGTGGGGTAGGCAAGTCAAGTATTGCCGTAAATTTAGCGGCAATCAGTGCACATCAAGGTTTTAAAACTTTGCTGATTGATCTCGATCCTCAAGCCAATTCCAGCCAATATTTGTTGGGAGATGATGCGACTTACTCGGTTGATAAACCTGCATTGGAGCCGAATGTTGAAAATTATTTTGAAGAAGTTCTGGGCAATACCCAAAGTAAGGGGCTTTTAAGCAATGCGATTGGTTCAATTTTAAAGAATCGTTCCAAAGGCCTGGAAAGCTATGTCCATCAATCACCCTTTAAGAATTTGGATGTGATTCCTGCCAGTCCGACCTTGGGTACACTGGCACATGCGTTGGAATCGAAACATAAAATTTATAAATTACGTGATGCCTTGCAACAGTTGGCTGGACAATATGACCGGGTTTATATTGATACGCCACCCGCGTTCAACTTCTTTACTTTATCTGCACTGATTGCCGCCGAGCGGGTACTGATTCCTTTTGATTGTGATGTTTTCTCGAAACGTGCTTTAAAAACCCTGATTGAAAATGTCATCGAAACCCAAGATGATCATAACGACCGTCTGGAAATTGAAGGCATTGTGGTGAATCAGTTTCAAGCTCAGGCAAAATTGCCACGTGAAGTGGTACAACAACTCAAAGATGAAGGTTTGCCTGTTTTGGAAAGTATGTTGCCGCCGTCCATTTTAATGAAAGAATCACATCTTAAAAATCAGCCTTTAATTCATTTGGCTACTGATCATAAATTGACGCAAGCCTATCAATCATTGTTCAATGAAATTGAGCAAAAAAAGATTTGAGGTTTTCCATGAAAACAATATATTTAACCCTGTTACTAGGTAGTACGCTTGTATTAGCTGCATGTGCGACCACGGTCAAACCGACTTATGTATCACCAACGCAGTATCAGGCATTGAACTGTCAACAATTACAAAGTGAATATAACCGCATTCAGCAATATGTCGACAATGGTGTACAGACACCGAAGCGCACTGGTGTAGGCGTGGGTGTCGGTGTTGGCGGTGGTTGGGGCAGTCGTGGTGGCTGGGGTATTGGCCCAAGTGTTTCAGTCAATATGGGACAGTCTTCAAATACCAAAAAAACTGAATTATCACGTCTGTTAGGCGAACAGGAAGCTGTGGTTCAGGCGGCTCAATTCAAAAATTGTCCGATTATTATTCGTAATAAAGTACAAAAATGATTTGAATAATCACTCTGTTGTGTGGATTAAAGATACAGCAGAGTGATAAAATTTTAGCAAAATGTTTCAAGAAAATAATTTTAATATCAAATACTTGGTTTTTTGAGAATGAAATTTAAACGTATAAGGTTATGATTTTCTGATCGAAATACTTGTTACTTTTTGTGACTTTCGTATAAGGTGTGCCACTCTTCTAGTGGTGATATCAGGTCTTTATGATTGAGAGTTGGCTTTTTGTGTTGGCAATGATTGCGGTTCTGATGATCCCAGGTCCAACTAACGCATTACTTGCAAGCTCTGCACATCAACAAGGCATTGCCAAGACCAGTTTATTTATTCCAGCAGAGTTGCTCGGATATTTTTATGCGATTAATTTATGGGCATTGCTGATTCATTTATGTAGTCCAGTCTGGCCTAACTTTATTCACATTGTGCATTTTTTTAGTGCTCTTTATGTGGTTTGGATGGCTTTCCATCTATGGAAAGCTTCAGATTTAGAAAAGCATAATCAACGTCATCCTTCTATCCGTCCTCGACAACTGTTCTTTTCCACCTTTAAAAACCCTAAAGCCTTATTGTTTGCCACGGGCATTTTACCGATTGAAACCTGGAATAATCCAACCAATTTTGTCTTGGTGTTTGCAGCATTCAGTTTGGTGCTATTGCCTACAGTGATGTTCTGGATGTCGTTTGGAAGTGCAATTTTGGCAGGCCAATCCAAGCAAATAAAAGCCGATCTTTTATATAAAGGATCGGCCATGTTATTGCTGGTGTGTATGTTACCTGTGGTGATTCGTTTCTTTTAAGTTTTAGCGCTGTCTTCACAGGTCCATTAATGTGCCTTTTTCAGCTTTTGACGCATAAAACCAATAATGCCGGGCAATACACTAATAATAATGATGCCAAAAATCAGATGAGTGAAATTGTCTTTGACAATCGGCATATTACCAAACAAATAGCCCAAAGTAATAAATGAACCGACCCAGCAGAACGCGCCAATCAGGTTGTAGGTCAGAAAAAATTTGTAATTCATGCTGCCGGCACCTGCGACAAATGGAGCAAAGGTGCGGGCAAAAGGCACAAAACGTGCAAAAATAATGGTTTTACCACCATGTTTTTCGAAAAATTTTTGCGTATAGGTTAAATGCTGTTTGTTAATGAAACGTGACTCCATTTCAAAAACACGTGGTCCGATATATTTACCAATATGATAATTTAGCGTGTCACCTAATACGGCAGCAATAAACAGCAGAATCATCAAAACAACAGGATCCATTGCTCCAGTTGACGCCGCTAATGCACCTGCAGCAAATAATAAGCTATCACCCGGTAGAAATGGCATAACCACCAAACCGGTTTCCACAAAAATAATGAGGAAAAGAATGGCATAAATCCAGACGCCATAATTGGTGATAAATTCGAGCAGATGGGTATCAACATGTAATATAAAATCAATCAGTTCCATGGGGTCACAGACAGCGAAAATGTGCTGAAATCCTAGCAGTCTAAGGGGGGAAAGTCAGTATAAAAAAGGAAATAAATTCCGGTTTTATCATTCTATATTTGCAACGATGTATATACAAATTGCTGCTTTATTCAGCAATAAAATTAGCCTAGTATGAATTCATCATTAAAAAATATCGAATAGGTGGCCTCATGTTCAATCCGAATGTTGTGGTAAAAAATCTGGTTTAAGGCTCACAAAGTGATGCTTTGATTAGCCTGATCGCACGTGTGCTTATGGCTTATATTTTTATTATGGCAGGATGGGGAAAAATCACGGCTTATAATGCCACGGTGGGTTATATGGAATCGATGGGTGTACCTGGGATGCTATTACCTTTAACCATTTTGGTTGAGTTTGGTGGTGGCTTGGCTTTGCTGTTGGGTTTTCAGGCACGTTTGGCCGCATTGGGTCTAGCTGGATTTAGTTTAATCACTGCTTTTCTGTTCCATGGTGGGGCTGAGGATGCAATTAACTTTATGAAAAACATGGCTATGACTGGCGGACTATTGTTCCTGATGCTGCATGGTGCAGGAAAATTCAGTATGGATAATATGCTTGAGAAACCCTCAGTGTAATTGAGCAAATAGCAGGATCATATCAGTGCCATTATTTCATTTTTGTAATTACATAAATGCTGCGTACCATACATAAAACCTGCGTACAGATAGCCCGAATTTTGTTTCAATAATGGTTGAAGCTGCAATAGTGGAGTCAATCATGAACAAAATGTTATTGGCACTGTTTGTTACGGGTTCAATTCTTTCTACAGCATCTGCATGGGCAGGTAAAAGTGATCAGGTGATCATGAGTGAAGCTGCTCAAAACATGGTGACTGTTGCAGAAGCAAAACAACTCCCAGATGAAACTGCGGTAACGCTTTCTGGCGTAATTGTTAGAAAAACACATGAGGATCATTTTGAACTGAAAGATAGCTCGGGTGAAATTAGTATAGAAGTGGATGCTGACTTATGGAAACCGATGGGATTGAAAGCAGGCGATAAAGTTAAGGTGATTGGTGAAGTGGATACTCATATGGGACAGCCGACGGAAATAGATGGGGTTCAAATTGGAAAAATGGACAATCAATCGGATAAATGGATGTGGTACAACCAGTAGTGAAATCAAAACTTGTCGTCATCAACAGATCAATATAAATGCAGTTAAAATAAAAAATGCAAAATAGAAAAGCACTCGAAAAGGGTGCTTTTTTATGATCGAAATATAATGCAATCAATTGAATGCAGGCCTTGTGCGAATAGTGTGCTTAATGCGACGAAAAATGATAGAATGCAGCGCTTATTTCGTTTGCCTTACATAGTTGTTCGTCATGACTACCAATACTCAAATCACTGAAGACCGCATCCTGATCTTGGACTTCGGTTCTCAATACAGTCAGCTTATTGCACGTCGTGTACGTGAAGCTGGTGTATATTCTGAAATGTATGCCTATGACATGTCTGAAGAAGACATTCGCGCATTTAATCCAAACGGTATCATCTTGTCTGGTGGTCCTGAAAGTGTTCATGAAGAAGGTAGTCCACGCGCACCTGAAGTTGTATTTAACTTGGGTATACCTGTATTGGGTATTTGCTATGGCTTACAAACCATGTCTGAACAACTTGGCGGTAAAGTAGAGCCAGGTACAGTGCATGAATTTGGTTATGCTGCAGTTGACGTTTTAGTCCGTGACCAACTTCTAGGCGATTTAAACGATGGTGAAAACAAACTGAATGTTTGGATGAGCCATGGCGATAAAGTAAGTGCAATTCCAGAAGGTTTTTCTGTGACTGCCAGCACACCTAGCTGTCCATTTGCAGCAGTAAGCGATGAAAAACGTCGTTTCTACGGTGTCCAGTTTCACCCAGAAGTAACCCATACTGCCAAAGGCGCAGAGTTATTATCTAATTTTGTCCATAGCATTTGCGGATGTCGTAATCTCTGGAACTCTGAAAATATTATTGACCTGCGTGTTGAACAATTGCGTGCTCAAATCGGCGACCAAAAAGTATTGCTGGGTCTTTCAGGTGGCGTAGATTCATCTGTAGTAGCTGCACTTTTACACCGTGCGATTGGCGACCAATTGACTTGCGTATTTGTAGACAACGGTTTGCTTCGTTTAAACGAAGGCGAGCAAGTGATGGACATGTTTGCGAAAAACATGGGTATCCGTGTAATTCGTGCTGACGCTGAAGAACGTTTCTTAACTGCACTTGCAGGTGAAGTTGATCCTGAGAAAAAACGTAAAATCATTGGTCGTGAATTTATTGAAGTCTTCGCTGAAGAAGCACGTGGTTTAGATGGCGTGAACTTCCTTGCTCAAGGTACGATTTACCCTGACGTGATCGAATCTGCTGCGACTAAAAACGGTAAAGCACACGTGATTAAATCACACCACAACGTGGGCGGTTTACCGGAAGATTTAGCTTTTGAATTGGTTGAGCCAATTCGTGACTTGTTTAAAGATGAAGTACGTCGTTTAGGCACCACTTTAGGTTTGCCACACGAGATGCTTTATCGCCATCCATTCCCGGGTCCAGGTTTGGGCGTGCGTATTTTGGGTGAAGTGAAAAAAGAATATGCTGACATCCTTCGTTTAGCGGATGACATTTTCATGCAAGAACTTCGTGCCAGCGGTTGGTATGACAAGACGGCTCAAGCATTCGCTGTATTCCAACCGGTTAAATCTGTTGGGGTAGTGGGTGATGGCCGTCGTTATGCATGGGTGATTGCACTTCGTGCGGTTGAAACGGTTGACTTCATGACAGCACGTTTCGCTCATCTTCCATATGAACTGGTTGATAAGATTTCGACTCGTATTATGAACGAAATTAAAGATGTTTCACGTGTTGTATATGACGTGTCATCTAAGCCACCAGCAACGATTGAATGGGAGTAAAACTGGCAAGCAGCACTGCTGCTTGCCAGTTTTAGGCCAAAGGCTGTGCCTGCGGCAGTGAAGGATTTCGGATATCACTGCTGCTTGCCAGTTTTACGCCATGAGCAAAATTCAAAGGGTTGCTTTGAATTTTGTGCAAGATGCTCGCGGCAGTGTTTAAATAAATAGACACCTATTAAGAAAGGACGCTTTAGCGTCCTTTCTTATTTTATACCGAATAAAAATAATACTTTAATGAGTATAAGAATGCCTTTACCGACCTATGATCAACTCATGTTGCCATTGATGAAAATTTTAGCTGAACAAAATAGGCCAATAAAAATTTCAGATATAGTCGATTTATTAGCAGCGAGTTCTAATCTATCAGATGAAGAGTTAGGTCAATCACTCCCAAGTGGTAAAAATATATTTAAAGATCGAGTCTCGTGGGCAAAAACATATTTGGTAAAAGCAGGTCTAGTACAACAGCCTAAAAGAGCATTTTGTGAGATCAGTGATTTAGGTAAGACAATTGATTTAAATGGCTTGAACTCGATTACGAATGATTTTTTTATCTCAGTTTGACAGTTTCAAGGATTTTAAATTTAGTAGATCAAATAAAGTTGAGATAGAAAATAGCCTAGTTAGTAATGACGAAGGACATCAAAAAAAATACCAAGAAACGCAAACACCTGAAGAAACGATTCAAAATACAATCAATCTTTTAACATTAAATTTAAAAAATGATTTACTTAAATTTATAAAAGAGAACTCTCCATCTTTTTTTGAAAGATTGGTTGTCGATTTACTCGTTGCAATGGGATATGGCGGATCACATCAAGATGCAGCTCAAGCAATTGGTAAAACCAACGATGGCGGTATCGATGGTGTGATTAGTGAAGATCGTCTAGGTTTGGATAAAATATATATTCAAGCCAAGCGTTGGGAAAATACTGTTGGGCGTCCGGATATTCAACAATTCAAAGGTGCTTTGGCGGATCAAGTAGCGAAGAAAGGTGTATTTATAACGACATCAAATTTTAGTAAAGAAGCGAATGAATCAGCTAAAAAATCTGGAATTGTATTAATTGATGGCGATAAACTCACGTCACTCATGATCGAATTTAAACTGGGTGTTCAAGTTGAGCGAAGTTTTCATATCTATAAAATCGACCAAGACCGTTTTGATGAAGAAACTTTTTAGTGATTTATTTTAATTATTCACACGTATAAATAGCGACTTGATTACGTCCATTTTTCTTGGCTTGGTACAGGGCAATATCGGCATTTTTAATCAGTAAATTCAGATCATTTTGATTGGGTTGTAGTTGGGATACCCCAATCGAGACACTAAAATTGAAAAAGAACTTATCTTTAATACAGATTTGATGATTTTCAATGGTGCGGCATAAGCGATTCGCAATCGCGACAGCATCCTCCAGTGTAGTATTTGGCAGTAATGCAATAAATTCCTCTCCGCCAAAACGTGCTAATACATCGGTGTGTCGCATTTCCTTACGAGCAATTTCAGCAAGTATTCGAAGGACTTCATCCCCTATATCATGTCCATAAGTGTCATTAATGTTTTTGAAAAAGTCGATATCGAGCATCAATAAACAGGCTAAATTATATTTTGGCCATTTCTGAATGGCTTGTTCAGCAACCTGCAAAAACTGTCGACGATTATTGAGTTGTGTTAACTCATCTGTATGCGCCAGTTCAGTTAGGGCATAGTAGTTCCAATCATTTAATAGAACCCGCAAAAAATTGCGTTTTGAATTTAAAGTATTATTCCAGCTGATATACATGCTGAGTAATAAAATAGGGGCGTAGATGAACGAAAATAAAACAGTTTCCTCCAAGCTGATCAGTTGAAATACGCCATGAAAAATGACCGCACTAATCAGCAAAGAAGTAAAGATTGAATTTCGAAAGGAGACTTGTACACATAAATTGCCCAATAAAATAAAAATTACGGCAGCATATATATAGGTGGTCACAAGTGCACTATGTGACAAAACCAGAAGACCTAGCCACAGTGCTGCTGCTGCTGCGACGGATAGGGGAAGCAAGCTATCTAGAATTTTAATATTTTTGCAGTAACGGAAGGCAAGCCAGTTGATTAAGATGGCACAGAGTACAAGAATGAGCCGTGAAATACCTGAAAATATACCAATTTCAGGTATGAGCAACCAGTCTACAAAGAAATAACTTAAAAATGTAATCTGACCAATAAAATTGACGCATTTTAAAAATTGTCGTTGGTGTTTATTTTGATAGTCCAAGTAATATTGTTGAAATTGATCTGGAATGCGTGTGGTTGGATCTTGTAATTCCTGTTCTATCACTTTTCGATTTTCAATCGTACACAGTTGCTTAGGTAGAATATAAGCAGTTTCATAATTTGAATTTTTAGCCTCATTTATCCCAATCTGATGAGGATTTTTATTATTGTTATAAGAATTTTTTTGATCTCCGCTCAACATGAAGATACCCCTTTCTGTGTGGGATTCATAGAGCAAGAATAATAGGGAGGGGAATAGACTTTGTATATAACTTAAACAATCAATAAAGCAGACAATTGTGACAAAATTTTATTTATGTATAAAATTCATATGAATAGGAGATAAATAGTGACGTATATAAAAAGTGAAGGGATTGTTTTATGAAGGAAAATTTCAAAACTCATATTGTCCTATACATAGTATTCAGCGTATTAACTTAGCTATAGGCTGAATCCGTAACAGTCTATATGATCATAACAATAGATTCAGGCCATTAAAAAACGGTTAGGCCGTACGATTCAGGATACAAATATGACCAATAGCAACTATACAGAGCTTTCCGATTCAGATGATTGTGAAAAATATGTAAATCAATTTATTCAGGAATTTCCTTTACGTAGCGCGGAAATTGGTCAGGGAACCGTGATTAAACGCGCTTTGCCAAGTCGCCATAAACGCTTAATTGCGGCATGGTGTTTCTTGGATCACGCCGGTCCCGTGACGTTTCCGCAAGGTGATGGACTGGATGTTGGCCCTCATCCACATATCGGTTTGCAGACCTTCACCTGGATGATTGAAGGCACCATGATGCATACTGACAGTCTGGGTACAAAACAGTTGATTCGCCCAAAGCAGGTCAATTTAATGACTGCAGGTTATGGTATTTCACATACTGAAGTTACACCGGAGACGGAAACCCATATGCATGCTGCACAGCTTTGGATTGCGTTGCCGGATGATAAAATAAATATGGCACCCTGCTTTGACCATTATCCAGAACTCCCTGTGGTTGAAAAAGATCAGGTTGAATTTACTGTATTGGTGGGTGAGTTTTTAAAAACCAGATCGCCGGTAGCCGTGCATACAGAATTACTCGGGGTAGATTTAACCGCAAAAGAATCGACCACCACCCGAATTAAGCTCAATCCAAAATTTGAATACGGTTTCATGGCTTTAGATGGGGCTGCTGTCGTAAATGGTCATGAACTGACTGAAGACAATATGGTCGTTCTGGAGCCCGGGATTACTGAAATTGAAATCTAGCTGCATAAGGGTAGTCGTATTTTGTTGTTGGGTGGTGAACCTTTTGAGTCGCCAATACTTTTGTGGTGGAACTTTGTCGGCCGTACTCAGGAAGAACTTTGCAAGGCACGTGACCACTGGATTGAACAACATGAACGCTTTGGTAATATTCCTGATTATCCAGGACCACGCTTGGAAGCACCTACATTCCCAGATAAAATGCGTGCCTCTAGATAAAGATAAAATTTTAAATAAAGATAACATTTAGGAATCATGATTCTTATGGCCATTATTGCAAATGCTGAAGTACATCGCTTGGCTGAACCTTGGTCAGGCGAGATCAGGACGGGTACACACTCATTGATGACCGATAAACCTGAATCTTTTGGGGGGCAAGATAAAGGTCCTGCACCCTATGATTTTATTTGTTCAGGCTTGGTTTCTTGTACTATGATTACGCTGCGAATGTATGCCAGTCATAAAGGCATAGAGCTGGGCGAATTTTCTGTTGAAGCCGATTTTAATGCCAATAAAGAAGGCAAAGAGTGGATTGAACGCCGTTTGTCTTTTGCACAGCCCTTATCGGATGAGCTAAAGCAAAAAATTTTAGACATTAGCAGTAAGACACCAGTGACCAAAACATTGTTACGTAGCCTAGAGATTCATACGGTACTTGTCTAAGTTGATATACAGATAAAAATGACATTTTGTGTAAAGCAGGATGTCATTTTTTTAGGGCTATGCGTATAGTCAAAGCAGAAAAAATAGAGAGCAAAATAATGATTACATTGCACCACTTAGATCAATCGCGTTCTTTTCGAATTTTATGGGCCTTAGAAGAACTGGCCCTCAATTATCAGGTCAAGTTTTATAAGCGCTTACCCACTTTTGCTGCGCCGCCTGAGTTAAAACTGGTTCATCCTTTAGCCAAAGCGCCGGTATTGACCGATGCTGATCAAACCATTGCCGAATCTGCGGTGATTTTACAATATCTGCAAGAAACCTATGATCAGCAGCAGAAATTTAAACAGCAGAATAAAAAAGATCAGCAGCAATATCGCTATTGGATGCATTATGCGGAAGGTTCACTCATGCCTTTATTGGTGATGCAGTTGGTGATGAGCAATGTACCAAAACATGTACCCTGGCTGGTGAAACCGGTTGCAAAAAAAATTACTGGAGGAGTGAAAGCCGGATTCATTCAGCCGCGTTTAAAAGATCATATTAACTATTTGGAAGACTATTTGGCTAAGCATGAATATGTGGCAGGCGAATTTTCTTTTGCCGATATTCAGATGGGTTTTCCACTTGAAGCCCTGCAGTCACGAACATCAGGGTCTTATCCTTATATCGCGGCTTATGTAAAACGTTTGGCGGAACGTCCGGCTTATCAGCGAGCAAAGTTTAAAGAACAGAACTTGGCTTGAGTTGAATTAGATATGCTGTACCTCTAGCTCATGTGATAGAGGCGTTCTTTAGGAAAGATTACTTTAAAGGTCGAACCTTGATTTTCTTTCGATTCAATTTCTAAATATGCGCCGTGTTGCATCAGTACATGTTTCACAATCGCCAGTCCTAAACCGGTTCCGCCAGTTTGACGGCTACGTGCACTATCGACACGGTAGAAACGCTCGGTTAAACGCGGCAGATGTTTCGGGTCAATCCCGATCCCGGTGTCCTCAACCGTAAAGATGCCGTGTTCACCGTCATCATGCCAGCCCATGGTAACAGTTCCGCCTTTAGGGGTGTATTTAATGGCATTGGTAATCAGGTTGCTGAAGGCACTGGCAAGTTCGGTATCTGAACCAATCAGGTCGCAATGACTGTCGATATCCAGATTCAGCGTGTGATGGTAGTCAACGTTGTAGGCTTGAGCATCATCAAACAGTTGGTTCATCAGACTTGGCATTTCAATAATCTGGTTTTTGGCAATTTGCTTGCTACTTTCTAAACGTGAGAGTAACAGCAAGTCATTGACCAAGGCATTCATGCGCTTGGTTTGTGCCTGCATCTGGTCAAAAGCACGTTTCCAGCGCGGATTTAAATCTTCCTGGTCGGTAAAGGTTTCAATATAACCACTGAGTACGGTTAGGGGAGTACGTAATTCATGCGAAATATTATCGACAAAGTCTTTACGCATTTGTTCTAGGTTATGCATGCGGGTGACATCATAAGCCACCAATAGACGACTTTCGCCCCCAAAACGGGTCATTTTGACTTGGACATAATGATCTTCAAAGGCGGAAGATTTCATTTTTAAGCCATCAGGTGCCTCGTCAATATGGTTGAAATATTCAATAAAATTTGGCTGACGCAGCAAGGTTAAAATATTACGACCACGATCTAAAGGTTGAATGCCGAGCAACTTTTCCGCTGCCGGATTCCACCATTCAATCTGGTGTAATTCATCAATTAAAACCACAGCTTCGGCTAATGCAACCAAGGACGATTGAGCGCGATCAATTAAGCCGACCATTTCTGCCTGGACAATACGTTCGTGACGCTGTGCGCGATAAACATTAAACAGCAAGGCACCCCAAATCCCCCCCAAATTGGGTGGGACATCGTAAGGGCGGTTAGAAATCCATTCATTCACCAAATACAGTGAGCGGAGTTGCAAAGCAAAAAACATCGCGAAAGCGATAAAAATAAAAATCCAGAAATACCCAATCCCGATACCCATTAAACCTGCTATCAGCAGTAAAAAGGCGAGTAAACGTAAGTCTTGCTTGGCAAAAGTCCATAAACTGCTGTAACGGAATCGTTTATGGTCTCGTGCAAGTTCTGGGACAGGGTAGGGTTCATACATAAAACACAATTTACCTAAAAAACGACTAACCTAAAGCGACATCTGTGCGGGTAGAAAAACGATAACCTGTGCCACGAACGGTTTGTATGTAGCGATCTACCCCAAAAGGTTCCAGCACTTTACGTAAACGGCGAATATGCACATCAATAGTACGGTCTTCAATATATACGTTACCACCCCAAACCTGGTCAAGCAATTGAGCACGGGTATAGGCACGTTCTGGATGGGTCATGAAGAAGGCCAATAGACGGTATTCCGTAGGTCCCATCTCTAAAATACTGTCTCCATAACTGACACGCTGGCTGACTGGATCAAGGATCAGGCCATTGGCATCAATGGTTTTTTCGCCACTTAATGCATTGGCACGACGTAACACCGCTTTAATGCGTGAAACCAGTTCCCGAGTCGAGAAAGGTTTGGTCATATAGTCGTCTGCACCTGCATCGAGACCTTGTACTTTATGGTCTTCTTCACCGCGCGCAGTCAACATAATCACTGGAATTTCATTTAAGCTTTCATCGCGTTTCAAGCGACGGCAGAGGTCAACTCCGCTGATACCACCTGGTAACATCCAATCTAATAAAATAAGCGCAGGGCGTTGATCCACGATCATTTGGTGGGCTTGTTTGGCATCTTCTGCCTGTAAGCATTGAAAGCCTGCCATGTCTAAAGATGTATGAATCATCTCTCGAATGGGAAGTTCGTCATCGACGATTAATATATAGTCATCTTTCACAACGCAATATCCTATTTGATGTTAACGGTGAACCGTTTTGTATTTATGACAGGCTTATTACAAAGATTAATTATGACAGTATCATTGCAGAAAAGGGCTATATGCCAATTTTAGCAAAGAAATGTGACAATTTTTATGCGAAAAAATAAACAATTTAAAATAAATCAGTCATATAAATTTAACTATTTCAATAGATTGTGATGATTTTTAACCTAAATTTTAAGATCAACTTTGTTTTTTCACTATTTTTTCTTTTTCTGAAAAAGTATCGAGTAAAGATAGAAAAACAAGACTGCAAGACGATAAAACATCTTGCATCGATTGTTTGAAGCCACTGACTACCCAGCGAATCGCAATTTGTGTGACATATCCATTTAGCCCAGTTGCGACTAAAGAAATTTCACGTTCAGAACGGTTAATGTGCGGCATCATCAACATGACAAAAGCATGAATCATGCGGTCAAAACGCAACATGGTTTCATGAATGGTGGCTTGATTATGCAGCTCCTGAACCAGCATGGCATCAATATAAATAATTCGTGCCATACCTGGATTATCTTTTAAAGTGGTGAGTAAAGCGGTTAAGCCAGATTCAATCATTTTTCGCGGATCGGTTGATGCCTGCATGATGGCTTGCATGACATTGTGTTGTAACTGATCAATCAATTTTAAGAAGATGGTTTGAAAAAGTTCATCACTTTTCTTAAAAGATTCATAGAAATAGCGTTCAGTCAATTTGGCTTCATTACAAATATCTTTTACCGTCACCGCAAAAAAACCATGCGTGCCATAAGCCTCAATACCCGCTTCAATCAGCTTTTCACGACGTGCCTGTTTACGCTCAGTTAAAGACAGGCCTTTAAATTGGCGTTCTTTGGTTTTTGAGGGTTTATTTTGTTTTTCTTCAAGATTTTCGTGTTGTTCAGTCATAAATGTCGTGTGCCGAATTAAATCCAGGTTTGCCCTATGTTAACAATAATTTAATCGTAGACCTATGCTCGAAATGGACAGATGCTGTCTGATCTTGCGATTGATTCCATATTATATTGACAATGATGATTGTCAAAATTATATTAGAGGGATGAACTGCACATCATCCCTACAGAAAAAGAATCGAAATGTTTAGATAGGTGGCGCAGAAAAAAATTGAATAAGGATGTGTAATGAAGAATTTTAAAAATAAAGTTGCTGCGATTACCGGTGCCGGTTCAGGTATTGGTCAGCAATTGGCTGTACTTTTGGCCAAGCAAGGTTGTCATTTGTCTTTAAGTGATGTGAATGAACAAGGCTTGGCACAAACTGCTGAATTGGTAAAACAAAGTCATGTGCGCGTAACCACCAAAAAGCTTGATGTGGCTGACCGTGATGTCATGAAAGAATGGGCTGCAGATACCGTGCAGGATCATGGTTCAGTAAATATGATTTTTAACAATGCCGGAGTTGCCCTAGGTTCAACTGTTGAAGGGGCAAGTTATGAAGAACTGGAATGGATTGTAAACATTAACTTCTGGGGCGTAGTCTACGGTACCAAAGAGTTTTTACCTTTAATCAAGAAATCGGGTGAAGGCCATGTCATCAATATTTCCAGTCTGTTTGGTTTAACGGCTCAACCGACCCAGTCTGCGTATAATGCCACCAAGTTTGCAGTACGTGGTTTTACTGAATCCTTACGTCAGGAACTGGATATGGAAAACTGTGGGGTGAGTGCGCTATGTGTTCACCCAGGCGGTATTCGTACCAATATTGCCAATGCAGCAAAAATGAATGACAGTATTCGAAGCCTAGGCATGCATCCTGAAAGATCAGCAAAATCTTTTAATAAATTATTGCGCTGTCCTCCTGAAGAAGCAGCGCGTCAAATTATTGAGGCTGTGCAAAAAGACAAGCGCCGTTTATTGATTGGTAATGATGCTAAAGCTGTTGATTTGATGCAGCGTATTTTGCCGACCGGGTATCAGCGTGTTATTGCATTGGCCACAAAATTAGGCAATAGGAACAAGAAATCGGCTTAAAACCTAGATATTAAAACCCGCAAATAGCGGGTTTCTTTATGCCTTAAATACCCCAAAACTGGCTAAAACAGGATTGAAATCAAAAAGAACTTATATCTAGAAATAAGAAATAAAAATAGAGAAACTAACAGAATTTAAATAAGTAAGGGTTTAAATATCAGTACTTAAATTACGTTAAAATCAAATTTTTTAATAATAGAAAAAATAAGTTAGATCAAAAAAATCTTATAGAGTGGGCATGCATTTTGCGAAACAGCAAAGACGAAAATATGAAAAATAGCCCACTGCCTAGATGCAATTTACATAATTTAAAAGCAATACCGCAACGCTTAAGCATGGTCAACATGATTTCAGTTCAGTTCAGTTCAGTTCAGTTCAGTTCAGTTCAGTTCAGTTCAGTTCAGTTCCTGATTTGTATGCCCATTTGTGGTTAGAGATGCTATCGCTAACAGAAATAGATTTAAAAAATCCCTGTTGGATGATCTGGATTATTGATCATGTGAATTATCCGAAGTTTGTTTCAGTAAATAAAAAAAGACTAAAGAGCAAACCAGCCGCATAGTGTAGAAGAAAGCATCCACTTCCTAGCAATCTCCAAATTTTTGTGTCACTTCAATAAAATCATCCGCACGTTCGCAACGGACTTTTGCGTCCAGATGCGCAGTAAACCCAAAGCTGCGTGCCGTATCCGCGGAAAGGGTAGTCACCACATTTCGTGTCACATGACCTTTACTGATATGGTCTAAAGAGGCATATTTAGGTACCAAACGCTAGGATTCTTCATAGGGGGTCGAGGACGTGGCAATAAAACCAATGTGTTTGGTGACTGCTGAAATGGCCACGAATAATATTACCGGTTTGAAACCCATCCTTTGCTTGTTTTTAGAAGCACTATGGTTGCTATTCACCGATAAACCATTGGCAAAAAAAATCCATCAAATCAATTTTTTACTGCAGTTTTTGCCAATTCAATAACGTAATTAATGCTTAAATTATTCTGGGAACGAGACTGCGGATGACTCCACCCGGCAGCGTGCTGTAAGGTGGTTGGAAAAGGCAATAACTGGCTTAAATTGATTTTTAAATTAGGGCTTGAACCGTTTTTTTCTTCCACACAAACTGATAATACAGACCTTGTAGAATACACAAGCAGACAAAAGCCAATGCATAAGCATACCAGATGCCCTGTAAACCCCACCATTGACTGAACAAATAGGCACATGGCACTTCAATGCCAATAATGGCAACAATATTAATGATCATTGGAACAGTTACGGTACCGCTGGCACGCATGATTGAAGCAAAAATGGCGCTCGCACCAAAAAAGATAATCGACCACAACACAATAAATAAAAGTTGCTGCCCAAGGACAACCACCGTCGGGTCAGTGATGAACAGCGCCATCAAATATTTTGAAAATAGATAAGCCAAAGCCACCAAACCACCGGTAATCAGGATATTCATACCGAGGGCAGTACGCGTCACTTTGTTCAGGAGTTCCGATTTCCCCGCACCAATGGCTTGAGCGGCAAAAATGGAAGCGGCAATAGAAATAGACAGGGCAGGGAACTGAATATAATTCAATACCTGATTGACTGCACCATAAGCGGCGGTCGCATGTGAACCATAACGATTCACCAAGCCTACAATCACCAAACCGGCAACGGATGTCGTGACCATTTGAATACCGGTTGGAATGCCTAAACGCAGAATAATTTTACTGAGTTCAGGTTGATGACGAATATGGCCGAGCAGATGACGGTCAGGTTTTAAAGGATGATCTTTTTTATTTAAGTACAGGGCCAAAAAGATTAGTACTGCCAGATAACCGACAATGGTGGCAATGGCAGGTGCAACAATGCCCATTTTAGGAAAGCCAAAATACCCTGCAATTAGTACCGGAGTAATGAATACGCCAATCAGAATAGTCATACCAGAAGCAATTAGCGGTGTAGTGCTGTCGCCGACACCGCGCAAAATTGAAGTATAAATGATATAGATAAACAGCAAGGGGCTGCCGGCAAGCATCCACTGTACATAAGGCAATGAAAGATGCATCACATCCCGATCTGTCCCTAAGGCAAGCAAAATATGTTCAGCAAAAAACACTCCCAACAGGGCAATAATACTACCGCCAATTAAAGTCATGAACAGGGTTGAACCGACCACACAGCGGACTTTTTCAACATTTTGAGCGCCCCAGGCTTGCCCAACCAATACCGTCGCGCCCGCTGAAAGACCAATCACAAAAGCCATCAGACAAAACAAAATCGGAAAAAATACAGCCACGGCGGCAATGGCATTTACCCCCATCATTTGCCCGACAAAAATGGTATTAATGGTTCCAGATAGGTTTTGTAAAATATTGGTCGCAATCAATGGCAACAGGAAAATTAAAAAAGTTTTCCATAATTTTTGTTGATTGAGTAATGGTTGATGATGAGGCATTGAACGTCCTGTAAAAGGTATTTTTATCATTTTCAGACTTAAGCTCACCCTACCTGAGTTCGCTTAAAAAAGCCTTAGTGATTAAGTAACTAAGGCTTGAAATGATGAAAAAATCATGAACTTAAACAGCGGATAAAATGGCAGATGCCTGTTCTAGGGTTTCATCTTTTTTGGCAAAACAAAAACGGATTAAACGTAAATTTTCGGGAGCTTGCTGATAAAAAACCGAAACTGGAATTGCAACGATGCCATGATGCTCAGCGAGAAATTTACACATCTCGACATCGTTTAAATCGGGGCGAATGGCGCTGTAATTTAAGTTCTGGAAATAAGTTCCTTGCGACGGGGTAAAATGAAAGCGTGAGTTGCGGATGCCAGAATTAAAAAGATCGCGTTTTTCCTGATAGAAGTCGGCAAGCTGATCAATATGTTCAGGATGTTGCTGCATAAATGTCGCCAGTGCCATCTGTATGGGTGTGACACCGCAGAAACTGACAAATTGATACACCTGTCTAAATAGTTTCATCAGTTCGGGTGAGGCAATACAGTAACCGGTTTTCCAACCAGTGACATGGAAGGTTTTACCAAAAGAGCCGACCACAATACTTCGATCACGCAATTCAGGAAAAGACAGTGCGGAATAATGCTTTTGACCATCATAAACTAGATGTTCATAGACTTCATCGGACAGCACCACAATGTTCTTGTCACGAATCAGTTCAATTAAATTTAACCAGTCCTGATGAGACCAAGTCGCTCCGGTCGGATTATGGGGAGTATTCACAATGATCATGCGGGTCTTGTCACTGATGGCATCTTTGACTTGATTCCAGTCCACGGAAAATCCGGGCGCAAGCAAAGGAATATGGACTGCTTTAGCGCCAACCAGTTTCACGCTGGGTCCATAACTGTCATAACAGGGATCGAAAATGATGACCTCATCACCGGTATGAATGAGTGCCTGAATAGTGCAAAAAATTCCAATGGTTGCGCCGGGGGTAATGGTGATTTCAGAGATGGGATCTATCACCAATTGATCACGTTTTAAAAATTGATGTGCCAATTGTTCACGTAGCGAAATCAGTCCATCACTTGGTGCATATTGATTAAAGCCATCTAAAGTGGCTTGGCTTAAGGCTTTTAATAAGGCAGGCGGGGCTGCAAAGTCTGGAAAACCTTGAGAGAGATTTAAGGCATTCAGGCGATGTGCCATTGCAGTCATCACACTGAAAATAGTGACACCTTGTGCAGGTAGTTTGGAATGGATGTCAATCATGACCCGAACTCTTGAATATTGTTATTCTTTTTAGTGTAGCAGCAAGCGTGGGGCTGAAAAATAAAAGTCTGATTTAATCGCTACATTTTTTAACTCATCTGATCCATTTAAGTGAATGCAGCTTTTTATCAAAATAACAAAAAATGCACTAGACTAAAAAAACAACATTTCCTAGAATACAGCCACGAATAAAAATAAAATTATTAGAATAATAAATGACTATATTAAATACGATCCATACTGTGATTGAAGCTATGGGCTTAAGTTTGCAAAAACGTGCCCTGCATTTATATTTTTCCAACCAACTGCTCAATCCTCAGGTCTTTATTCAAAGAATTGAAGGACAACATCAAATCAATCAAGGGCTGAAAGCAGAACTGATTTGCCTGTCGACCAATGCCTATATTCCCCTGAAGCAATTTATAGGCGGGCGAGTAGCTGTCGACCAAGTGACTGATCTAGGTGAACTCTCCCGAATTACAGGTGTGGTTACGGGCGCCAGCCAAGGTCAAAGTGATGGGGCACTCACGCTCTATAAAATCACCATTGAAGATGCGACAGCACTCTGGCACAAGCGCCGCAATAGTCGTGTGTTTATGAACAAAAGCGTGCGTGATATCAGTGAAATACTGTTTAAAGAATGGCAAGGTAAAAGTGCCTTATTTGCAGCCAGCTTAAGTCTAAATACCCAAGGCTTAACCCGAGAATACGATATCCGTCCTTTTGTGATGCAATCCAATGAAACCGATTATGAATTTCTGACACGGCTGTGGCGCAGTGAAGGCATTAACTGGCTAATTGATGAATCTGAACACAGAGTTGCAGTGTCCTCCTCAGCGATTCAGCCGCAGAAACTGCGTTTGATTGATGATAATCATCAATATAAGGCGTTAAGCAGAAGATCAATCCGATTTCATCGCAGTCATGCTACAGAACGCTTGGATAGCATTACCAGTTTTATCGCCGAACGCTATTTGCAATCCACCGCAATTCAGGTACAGCGTTGGCAAGCCAGCAGTCTGTCTCAAGATCAAGCCGATAGCCTGCTCAGTCATCATCAACATAGTGAGTTGCAGGACAATGAAACCTTAAGCTTGGAGCAAGCCTGGAGCATTAGCCCTGCATGGACATCCGATTTAACCGGTGCGGATCAAGCAACCACTTCAGGCAGTCAGCAGTTAGAAAAATTGAATCAGCAGCTGGGCCAGTACCAAGCGTTGCAGGCCAAATATTTCACTGCGCAGAGTAGCGTGCGTGATGCCCAGGTAGGCTACTGGTTTGAATTAATCGATCATCCAGAAATTGACCGGCATTCAGGTTCAGATAAAGAATTTCTGATTTTAGGCAAAGCTTTTTATAACCAGAATAATTTACCCAAAGACATTCTGCGTCAGCTTGATGCCTTATTAACTTTAAGCCGCTGGCAACATCAAGGTGATGAACGACAAGCCAATGAGCTGTATGTGGTACGTCGCAATGTCCCCGTGGTGCCTGAATATAGTCCTTTAATGCATCGACCTGCGGCCTATCCACAACGTGCCAAAGTCGTTGGGCCTGAAGGTGAAACCATTTTTGTAGATGCATGGGGCCGCATCAAGGTGCGCTTCTTGTTTACGCGTGCGGACGACCATGGTCATGATGGCGGAGCCGGAAGCAATGATAATGATACTGACTCGGCCTGGGTAGATGTGTTGACCCCTTGGGCAGGGGAAGGTTATGGCGCGCGATTCCATCCTCGAGTTGGTGAAATTGTAGTGATTGATTTCTTTGAAGGTGATGTGGATAGACCTTTTGTGGTCGGGCGAATTCATGAAGCTGAACGTCATCAGACCATGTTCGATATTCAAGGACAGCTACCTGATACGAAAAAGCTCAGCGGTATTCGCTCTCAAGAGGTGGGTGGTGCCGGCTTTAACCAGCTCCGTTTTGATGATACGGCAGGACAGATCAGTACCCAATTGCACAGCAGCCATGGTGTAAGTCAGCTGAACCTCGGTAACTTGAGCCACCCTAAAGCTGCCGAGACCAGTGATGGTCGTGGCGAAGGTTTTGAGTTAAGGACAGATCAATGGGGAGCCCTACGAGCGGGTAAAGGTCTACTTATTTCGACACATAATCAAGATCAAGCTAGTGGTAAACACCTCAGTACAAATGAAGCAAGCACGCAACTGCAATCGAGTTTGCATAATGCTCAGGTATTGAGTCAAGTTGCGGAAAATCAGCTGACAGATCCGTTGGATGTTTTGGAAAATTTAAAGGCTTTTCTTGAGCAAATTGAAAGTAGGGAAAAAGAAAAGGCGGATAATTTTAAACAGGCTTTAATGCTACTCGCTTCGCCTCATTCGATTGCACTTTCCAGCAATGAAAATATTTATATTTCTACAGATCGACAAATTAATCATAGTGCCGGAGAGAGCATTAGTTTCAGTACGCAAAAGTCTTTGATTGGACATGCGAGTAAAAAAATTAGTCTTTTTGCAGCACAAGAGGGATTCAGGGCTTTCGCTGCAAAAGGAAAGGTTGAATTACAAGCTCAAGATGATGCAGTTGAACTCATTGCACGCAAAGTCATTAAGCTGATTTCGACCGAAGATAAGATTGAAATGATCAGTCCGAAAGAAATTGTACTGACTGCTGGCGGTTCGCAGTTAAAAATTAATGGTGAAGGGATTTTTACTACTACGGGTGGCAAGTTTGAAAGTAAGGCGGGGCAGCATAGTTTTGTGGGAGGGGGGAAAGTTGTTTATGAGGTTCATGAATTACCGAAAGCTGGACCCATTGCAGTAGATTTTTTATTTAGTAGTTTGGGGGGTACAGGGATAGAAAATGCAAAAATACAAATGTATACACCTGATAAAAAAGAAATAATTTGGGAAGGTCAAACTAATTCAAAAGGGAAAAGTGATATATCTATACAAAGTGAATCAAGACAATATGAGGCTCTAATAGGATTTGAAGATTGGTCAAGTATTTTTGAAAATGATGAAATTGATTCAGATAGTGAAGAAGAGTTTGAAGTTGGTGATCATGGCATACAAGGCGAAGTAGATGAATTATAAAAAAGGTGTGTTTATGTCAAATTTTCATGTGATTAAAGCTGGAGATACTCTTTGGGGTATTTCTAAAAAATATCAAATAACAGTAAAAGAGCTAAGTAGAATCAATTCAATATCAGCTAAAAAAATTCATAATTTACATATAGGACAAAAAATACATTTAGTTGAAGATCAAAATAATATTGATAAATATGAAACTAAACTAAAAATAGTTTTAATGGATTTATCTTTTAATCCCATCTTAAAAGCAACAATTAAACTGGAATTTGATGGTAAAACAATAACTAAAAATACATTAAATGCTAATTTTGATAATATTTTAGTGGAAGATCATTCAAAAGGTTTAAAGGTTTATTTTAAGAATATTCAGGGAGATTTTGACCTTATTGCTAATCATAAAAGTTTGCCAATAGGTACAAAAATTCTACGTTTAACCTCTCGTAAGGTAAAAGTTAAAGGAACACATTACCCAAAAGAAGGAATAGCTCAAGATTCAACACTAAGTATTCTTAAACATTTAAAAAGTATTGGAAAACCGATTATTGATGGTGTAAATAACATATCTCAAGGTCCAAGTAAAGCTAAAACTGTAACGTCATCAGAAAAATTCCAAATGCCTCACGATAGAAATGAACAAAAAAGAACAGAAAATGGAAATAGTACACATGTAATCGCATCTCAATTTACAGAAGATAATCTTTTATTGAAGCCCATTAATAATAAATATAGGGCATATATTATTAGTGCTTCAAAAAAACATGGTTTTGCTCCTGAGGCATTAACTGCATTTATAGAAGCTGAAGCTGCAAAAAAAAATACAGGGGAATGGAATGAGAAAAGTTACAATAAAAAAAGTAAGGCTGCCGGGTTAACCCAATTTCTCGAAGGTACTTGGTTAGAAATGTGCAGCAATAGTAATTCTTTAATAGGTCAGTTTGTTGCCAAGCATTCTAGTCTTTCGAGACAAGCAAAATTAGATCTTCGGTATGATGGTGAAATGTCAATTGATGCTGCTGCGGCGTATGCTGTTTGTAATTTTAAAACTTCAAAACTACCATATCAAAATTTAATAGAACCTAGTGCTATGGCTAAGTTTGCCTATCTTTTACATCATGAAGGTGCCGGCGGTGCTAGACAATTCGTAAATAATTCTTTTAGCCAAGATAGAGCCAAGCATTTACTTTATAACCAGATGGATTCTAAACAAGCTGATGAAATTTTAAAAAGATATAACAATAATGCAAAGGCAGCGTATGGGGCTTGGCTAAGGAACTATATTGATGGTCATATTAATATATATCAGTATGTTGTAGATAAAAGAAAAACTTCTGGTGTTAACTTAAGTATGGATGAAACGATTAAACTGTTAAAAGGGCAAGCTATTCCTAACCCGACTCCTAAAGCATCAAACTCAGCTCCAGTTAATAATCCCTCCAAAGAAGAAAAAATAAGAAATATAGAAACTACAGTGCAAGGTGGAACAAATGAAGTAGGTGGAGCAGACGGTTGGCATAATCCTTTAAATATTTGTAAGTTAAGAACAGCAGGTTTAGCTAATGCAAAGGGGGCTACATTTGGCAAGGTCAGAGATAATGGTAAAAAAAATCATCAAGGTGTTGACTTACAAGTGAATCCTGGAAATCCGATCTATGCTGTTTGCAGTGGAACGATTGTTTTTGCAAAGAATACTGGTGGTGATTATGGCAAAGTGATTGTTCTAAAAGTTGCTATTAGTGATTTGCCAGATAAGCAGAAAAAACAAGCACAAAAAAATATAACTGGTAAATATATATACTTTTTTTATGCTCATTTATCGGATATTAAAGTGAATGTAGATGATATAGTTGATGTGGGGGAAAAATTAGGATTATCAGGAGCAACTGGTAATGCGAATACTATGACTACTATCGCTAAAGGTGCACATTTACATTTTGAAGCAAGAAGCTCAGCATTACTGGGTAAAGGTTTAGTAGGAAGAATAGATCCCATACCCTTTATAGATGCTCAGTTAATATACTAAATTAATATAATAGGTTAATTATGAAAAAACTAATTTTTTTTGCAATAATTTTTATTAGTAATGCTTTTGTTGTTAATGTTTTTGCTAAATCAAATAATTCATGGAATGATATAGAACAAGACTCAATACAAGTAAATAAACCAATAGAATATATTGATATTTATAATAAATACTCTATGATTAACTCTAAACTTAAAGTTAAGTTGGTGGATTATGGAAATGTAGAAAAGAATAAAAAAAATATTAAATATACTTTAAAAAATTATGGAGTAGAGGTTCTTAATAATTCAGGTATCTATAGAGTTTTTAGAAGTACAGTCTCTTTAAAATCAGATGTTGATTTTCATCTTCTATATAATGATAAAGATGTATTTGCATTTAGAGTACGGAAAAATAGTATTATTGATTATGTGGAATCTCCATATAGAAATAATTCTGTTGAAACCTATATTTATGATATTAAGAATAATAATTATGTGTTAATTGATGTTTTGAACTCAGATAGTAATACAATAGATGGTAAAATTGATTTATTGCAAGAAGATCAATTTACATTTAATACTAAAACTAGTAACTATGTATATTTAGCCAATATAAAATATGCTGAAAAAAATAAAATCGGAACATTTAAAGTAAATTTAAATAAAAAGTTAAAATGCCTATCTTCTACCCTAGGTTGTGAAAATATTGGTATTCAAACTGCAGAATTGATATCTAAAAATTAGTTAAAAAGAAGCAGCTGAATTTTTAGCTGCTTCTTTTTAAATTAACCTTCCAAAACTTCTTCTAACAACTCCTCACTCGGCGCAAAATAATAAGCCCCATCCATCGGCGTTACGAAGTGAAGCAGGCGGTCATGAATACCGTCGCCAGCTGTACCAAACATATGTTTTAACATATGGTCGATAATTTCTAAGTTCTTGGTATAAGCAATAAAGAACAAACCTTGGTCACCTCGACCTTCTCCATACGGAAGAGAGTGACGTAAAATTTCCATTTCTTCGCCTTTCTCATCCTCAATCACTACACGGGCAATATGGGCATTCTTCGGTTTAACCTCATCATCCATTTCAATCGATTCTAACTTGGTTCGACCCATCACATTTTCTTGGGCATCAACTTTTAACTGTTTCCATTTTTCCAGATTATGTGCATAACGTTGGGCGAATACAAATGAACCATCGGCAAAAATTCCGGCATCTTCACCCAGTAAAGCGACTTCGGCACGGTCATCGGGAAATTGTGGATTTTCAGTTCCATCAATAAAACCGGTAATATCACGTCCATCGAAATAACGGAAACATACACGTTCATCCAGTACTTCAACTTTATCTTGAATCCCTTCAAAGAAAGACTGACTTAAAGCAAAACAAATGTCAGTGCGTTGAGATGCCACATGAATCAATAGATCAGCAGCGGCAACAGGCATTTGAAATGACCCTTGAATCGGCTCTAGTTGTTTAAAACCTGCAGGTGTCTGGCTATATAGTTTTGCCCAAAGTTCAGGACCAAAAGCGACACCCGTCTTAATTTGCGCGTTAGGATGCTGGGTGATTAAACGATCCCGTGTAGTAAATAAATCTTCAAGTTTTTCTTTTAACTCATCAATTGTTAAGTCTTTTAAACGCAAAACAATAAACCGGGCATGATCTGAAGGTAATGGTAAAATTACAGATTGGGCAGTCATACATGGCTCCTAACAATTTTTATAAAATACGTGGCTGGCTTTATTGTGCCTTATCACTGCAGAGGTGAATAGTCTAAAACTTATTTTTTGTTGGTTGATTTTTAAAGCATTTAAAAGATAAAAAGTCATATAATAGTCACAAATTTTTATCTGCTTATATTTTATGTCTTACCAAGTTTGGCTAGCGTATATGTTGGCTTGTTGGGTGATTAGCATTTCACCTGGCGCAGGTGCAATTGCATCTATGTCCAGTGGTTTGAATTATGGCTTCCGCCGTGGCTACTGGAATGCGTTAGGTTTACAACTCGCATTATTGCTACAAATCGGAATTGTGGCTGCTGGGGTAGGGGTGCTTTTTGCAACGACGCCTTGGGCTTTTCTAGTGGTGAAATGGTTCGGGGTAAGCTATTTATTGTATTTAGCTTATCTGCAATGGAAAGCACCGACTCAGTCGATTGAAATTCAACAGGAACAACCGGATAAATCAATTGCCAAATTGGTCTTGCATGGTTTTTTGATCAATATGAGTAATCCCAAAGCGATTGTGTTTTTACTTGCAGTATTGCCACAGTTTTTGGATTTGTCCAAACCACAAGGGATTCAATATCTGATTATGGCCGCAACCATGGTCACAATTGATTTGATCGTGATGGCGGGCTATACCGGTCTGGCTGCTAAAGTTTTAAGATTATTGAAATCTCAAAAACAGCAGAAATATATGAACCGAACTTTTGCTGTGTTGTTTAGCTGTGCAGCCGGATTACTGAGTTTAATCAGTAATTAGTAAAGATTTTTCCCTCTCTTGAAAGGAGAGGGTTAGGCAGAGGTTGTTGGAAAATAAAAAGCATCTTAAAAAAATAATGGATATAAAGGAAAGACTAAGCAATCTTCTTCATTTTCTGCACTGCAAAAATCAGCGCAAATAAAATTGCCATGGTCAGCACAATGGTTAAGCCGGTCGAGGTATCTAAACCTGCACTTGACCATAAACCGACACTAATCCCGATTTGTGCAATCACAAAAGCCCAAATCACCATCTGTTTTGGAGAGTTAGCCAGTAAGCGTGCAGTTAATGCTGGAATCACCAGTAAAGCACCCATCAGCAATGAACCGACCGCTTTAAGTGCTAAAACTGTAAATAATGCCAATAACAACATAAAAACCAGACGCTGCCATTTAGCATTCACGCCTTCACTGACTGCCATGTCAGGATCAATCGCAATTTGAATTTGTGCTTGCCAGTTTTTATACAACACAGCTAAAGCCGCAATAATGACAAAAGCAAACATAGGTAGATCTGACCATGAAATTTGTAGCAGATCGCCAAACAAATAGCTGAGCAGTTCCGGTCTCAAACTTGGAATATGTTGAATAAACATTAAACCAGAGCAGAGCAAGGTGGCTGAACAAAGAGCCAGCAGTGCATCATTGGGCAGACGAGGGTCATGCAGCACCCATAAAATACCGACCAATAAAAATGCCAACGCAGTCACGCCTAACCATAGCGGCAGGCTTAAGGCACCGGCAATCGCTACACCTAGTAAAGTTCCATGTGCCATGGTGTCGGCAAAAAAAGACATCCGTCGCCATAACATTAAACAACCCAGTGGCGCAGTTAGAAACACCAGTAAAGTTCCCATGGTCCATGCAGGTAACAATAGTTGTAACCATTCCATCATGGCTTAAGCTTCCGGTTCTGGGTGAATATGAGGGCGGGGGTCATGTTGGCACGGAGTTGCACTGTCGCCATGCGCGCAATGATCATGATGATGTTGATAGAATGCTCGGTTGGTGCCAAAAATGGCTTGATACTCTGGATGTTTCTGCACGTTTTCAGGTAAGCCGCTGCAACAGATATGTTTATTTAAACATACCACGCGATGGGTTCCTTGCATGACCCATTGCAGGTCGTGCGATACCATTAACACCGCACAGCCATATTTGAGCGGCAAGCTTCTAACATATTCATATAGTTCAGCTTCAGATTGAATATCTAAGCCTTGCATCGGTTCATCCAGAACCAGAACATCGGGTTGGCGCAGTAAAGCACGTGCCAACAAGACACGTTGCCGTTCACCACCTGAGAGTTGCTGAACTTTAGCATCTTGTAATTTAGTAATACCGGTATCGTAAATAATTTCTGCTTTTCTATTGGCATCACATTTTTCTAAAGCCAATAAGTCGCTTACGCGTAAAGGCAGACTATGCGACGGATTAAACTTTTGTGGTACATAAGAAAATTTTAATTTTTTATTGCTATGAATTTTGCCTGCATTGGCTTTAACAATCCCTAAAAGGACTTTAATCAGGGTAGATTTTCCCGCACCATTCGGACCAATCAGCGTGACAATTTCTCGCTCATGCAAGGCGAAATCGACATTTTTTAAAATGTCACGCTCATCGATACGTACACTGATTTTGTCTAATGTAATCAATGGAAGGGCGGTTATTATTTGTTGCGACACTGCTGACATATCCCAGAAATTTCAATAATACTGTGATGTGCAGTAAATTGATCAGATGCTGAAAGCGCATCTAATTGTGTTAATAAACCCTGTGCAGAGGCTTCTGTGACATTTTTACAATTGGTACAAATTAAAAATGCAGCCTGATGGCCCTCACGCGGATGACAACAAGGAATGTAGGCATTAATAGACGTTAAACGGTGGATCAAGCCTTTTTCTAATAGAAAGTCTAAAGTACGATAAACCGTCGGTGGGGCAGCAGGGCGGTCTGAATCGCTCTTGATTTTAGCCAATAAGTCATATGCCCCCATAGGACCTGTGGCATTTAAAATTAGTCCTAATACTTCTTTGCGTAACGGAGTTAAACGCGCGCCTTTTGTTATACAGAGGCTTTCCGCTTCAGCAAGTCGTGTTTCGACATTATGATGGTCATGTACGCCATGTAATGCATTATGATGTTCGTGAGAACATGAGCTCATAGCCAACCTCAAGTGCGAAATTTATAAAAACAAATGGACATTAAATCTTAACATGAAGCGACACCGGTTTCGATTAGACGTAGGTATTTTTGTCGATTTGTTATATTATAACACCTGTTGAATATTTGGTGATCTTCTTTCATGTCCCGTTTCTTTGCATTTTGTGCACTTGCTTTATTCAGTACCTTAAGCTGGTCACAGAGTTTAGTGGTCTCTACGCATCCAATTTATCTTATTGCTGAAGAAATCACGCAAGGGGTTGAAAAGCCTGTACTGTTATTGGCAGATCAAACCGGACATGATGTCACCCTTACGCCTGCACATCGCAAAGCCATTCTAGATGCATCACTGGTGATCTGGCTGGGTAAGGCACATGAAGCACCGCTTGATAAGCTGTTGTCTGATAATCCCAAAGCTATTTCTGTTTTAGAGTCAGGTATCGTGCAAACGTTGCCGCAGCGCAATACCCGTAGGGTCGCTTTAAACAATACTGTGGATACCCATGTCTGGCTTGATCCAAATAATGCGGTGCGGATTGGCTTCTTTATAGCTGCATTGCGTTCACAACAATTACCTGAACATAAAGATCTCTATTGGGCGAACGCCAAGCGCTTTGCACAAGAGATGTTACTCACTGCACAACAATATAATACCAACTCATCTGCAAAGACTTACTGGGCATATCACGATGCTTATCAATATTTAGAGCGTGCCTTAAATTTGAAATTCGCTGGCGCATTGACCGATGATCCGCATGTTGCACCTACCATGGCGCAAATTAAATACCTAAATGATAGCCGTCCAAATCGTAATATGTGCTTGTTGGCAGAAGGACATGCCAGTAAAAACCAATACCAAAAATTGAATCCGATTACCTTCCAAGCAGTAGATGAAAGTATGAGTGGGGCAGGGGATTTTGTCGTGGCTTGGAAAAAACTTGCCGAGCAAACCCATAACTGTGTGCTAAATGCACGAAAGTAATACAAAAAATAAACAGTGATTGATTAGTAACAAAGCAACTTAATCATTGAAAAAAACCAGACTTAGGTCGGGAAAAGATTGCATGTTCAGGGGTGTAACTCTATAATGCCTGCGATTAAAAACGATCATCAGCTAAACTTGTCAAGCATGATTGCTGTGAGTGAATAAATAATGAGCCGAACTAGTCGCATGATTGATCGACGATTAGCGAAAGCTTTGGTCATCTTACAAGCATGCATGATTCCTGTTTCAGCCTTGATAGGGTGGGTCCTGAAAGACTCAACTGCAGCTTACAGCGCTGCACTTGGTGCGTTGGTGTGCTGGCTTGCAAGTTGTTATTTTTCTTGGCAATCGTTTCGAGCTGCAGGTGCGCGAGCTTCAAAGCAGGTTCTTTCGAACATGTATAGAGGTCTGATGGGCAAGTTTGCAATTGTGATCGTTGGTTTCATTTTAATTTTAAGTAACGTTAAACCGTTGTCAGCGGCAGCGTTGTTTTGTGGTTTTATCCTCGTTCAAGCCATGTCGTGGGTCGCTCCTTTTTTAGCGTCACGTCTACAAAAACGGGTTTAAGCACAACAAAAAATTGAAAAGTTTTTTAGGAGATGGACGAGATATCAGGCAGCACGCGATGTTCGTTCACTCTATTTAGTATTTGACATTGACCAGGTGTGATTTATGGCTGCTGAAGAACATGCCCTCACTTCGACCGAGTATATCAAGCATCACTTGACCAATATGACCTATGGCAAGATGCCTGATGGCTCGTGGAAGTTGGCTGAGACTGCTGAAGAAGCTCAACAGATGGGGTTCACTGCTATTCACTTGGATTCAATGGGTTGGTCTATCGGACTTGGTCTGATTTTCTGTTTGTTGTTCTGGTGTGTAGCGAAAGCTGCAAACTCTGGTGTTCCTACCAAGTTCCAGTCAGCAATTGAAATGATCATTGAGTTTGTTGATTCAAGTGTTCGTGATACTTTCCACGGAAAGTCACGTTTGATTGCACCGCTTGCACTGACCATTTTCGTGTGGATTTTCCTCATGAACTTAATGGATTTGATGCCGGTAGATTTCATTCCTCATTTAGCTACGCTTATTGGTAGCAATGTATTCGGAATGGATCCACATAGTGTGTATTTCAAAATCGTACCAACAACAGATCCAAACATCACATTAGGGATGTCTTTATCTGTATTCGCTCTAATCATTTTCTACAGTATTCGTGAAAAAGGTGTGAGTGGCTTTGTTGGTGAGTTGGCGCTGAACCCGTTCAATCCAAAGAATCCAATCGCTAAAGCGCTTTTAATTCCATTTAACTTGCTTTTGGAATTGGTAACTTTCCTTGCACGTCCAATTTCATTGGCTCTGCGACTGTTCGGTAACATGTATGCGGGTGAGTTAATCTTCATCCTTATCGCGTTACTACCGTTCTGGATCCAATGGGCATTGTCTGTGCCATGGGCTATTTTCCATATCTTAATTATCACGCTACAAGCATTTATTTTCATGATGCTGACTATCGTATATTTGAGCATGGCAAGCGAAAAGCATTAATGGTAATTGCCTAACTATCATAAGATGGTTGGGTACAATTTTTAATTTAATTGGGTAAAACCTAACCTCTGAGGAATTTTTCATGGAACTCACTTTAGGTCTAGTTGCAATTGCATCTGCTATCTTGATCGCTTTTGGTGCTTTAGGTACTGCGATTGGTTTTGGTCTTTTAGGCGGCCGTTTCCTTGAAGCTGTTGCACGTCAACCAGAATTGGCTCCACAACTTCAAACTCGTATGTTCTTAATCGCAGGTCTTCTTGATGCTGTGCCTATGATCGGTGTTGGTATTGGCTTGTTCTTCATCTTCGCTAATCCATTTGTAGGTTAATCAGCTTAATTCCTAAATTAAACTATTGAGGAATAGCTATGAATATCAACCTCACATTGATTGGCCAAGCGATTGCATTTGCGATGTTTGTCGCATTCTGCATGAAGTTTGTATGGCCACCACTAATCAATGCGATTAGTGAGCGTCAGCGTCGTATCGCTGATGGGCTAAATGCTGCTGAAAAAGCAAAAGCTGACCTTGCCGATGCGCAAGCTCAAGTGAAAGCTGAATTAGATGCGGCAAAAGCACAAGCGGCTCAATTGATCGAGCAAGCGAACCGTCGTGGTGCACAATTGATCGAAGAAGCGCGTACTCAAGCATCTGCTGAAGGTGAGCGTATCCGTCAACAGGCGAAAGAAACTGTTGACACTGAAATCAATGCTGCACGCGAAGAATTACGTCAACAAGTTGCTGCCTTGGCAGTTACTGGCGCAGAAAAAATTCTGAACCAGCAAGTTGATGCGGAAGCTCACAATGCCATGCTTACTCAGCTGGCTGCTAAACTTTAAGCGAGGCGATTATGGCTGAACTCTTGACGTTGGCACGCCCGTACGCAAAAGCAGCATTTGCTTTCGCTTCTGAGCAAGGTGCAACTGACAATTGGTCGAATGTGTTACAAGTGCTCAGTGCTGCGGTGCAAGACGAAGCATTTTCCGCTTATTTGAATCGCCCTGAGCTTACTCCTGCTGAGCAGGTCAGTGTTTTTGCAAAAGTTTTAGGTGAGAATCAAACTCAAGAAGTGTCAAACTTTTTGACTCTTCTTGCAGACAACGATCGTTTAGCGTTGTTACCTGAAATTGAAACAGAATATGAACTGCTCAAATCACAGAATAACAACACTGTGGATGTTGTGATTGAATCAGCATTCCCTGTGACTTCTGTACAGGAACAATTACTGGCTCAAGCGTTAGAGAAAAAATTTAACGCTGCAGTAAATGTAACTGTAGAAGTTAATCCAGCCCTTATTGCGGGTGTGGTTATTCGTGCAGGCGACCAAGTGATAGATGACTCTGCACTTAACAAGCTTGAAAAAATGCGGACTCGTCTTCTTGCGTAATTTTTTGTAAAAAATTACTGCATAGAAGAAGACTGAACTTAAAAAAGATTGAGGTATAGCGCAATGCAACAACTGAATCCATCCGAGATCAGTGCGCTCATTAAACAGCGTATCGGCGATCTGGACACCAGCGCAACCGCTAAGAACGAAGGGACCATTGTTATGGTTTCCGACGGTATTGTGCGTATTCACGGCCTTGCTGATGCAATGTACGGTGAAATGATCGAATTCGACGGCGGCTTATTTGGTATGGCACTGAACCTAGAACAGGATTCAGTGGGCGTCGTTGTTTTAGGTAACTACTTAAGCCTTCAAGAAGGTCAAAAAGCGCGTTGCACAGGTCGTGTATTAGAAGTTCCGGTTGGTCCAGAACTTTTAGGCCGTGTAGTAGATGCTTTGGGTAACCCGATTGATGCTAAAGGTCCAATTGATGCAAAATTAACTGATGCTGTTGAAAAAGTAGCACCAGGCGTAATTTGGCGTCAATCAGTGGATGAACCTGTACAAACTGGTTATAAATCAGTAGATACAATGATCCCTGTAGGCCGTGGTCAACGTGAGTTGATCATTGGTGACCGTCAAACTGGTAAAACAGCAATGGCGATCGACGCGATCATCGCTCAGAAAAACTCTGGCATTAAATGTGTATACGTAGCAATTGGTCAAAAACAATCGACTATCGCTAACGTTGTACGCAAGCTGGAAGAAACTGGTGCTATGGCGTATACAACTGTTGTCGCAGCAGGTGCATCTGATCCAGCAGCAATGCTGTATTTGGCTCCGTATTCTGGCTGTACAATGGGCGAATACTTCCGTGACCGTGGTGAAGACGCGTTAATCATTTATGATGACTTGTCTAAACAAGCTGTTGCTTACCGTCAAATTTCATTGCTTTTACGTCGTCCACCAGGTCGTGAAGCGTATCCAGGTGACGTGTTCTATCTACATTCACGTCTACTTGAACGTGCTTCTCGTGTATCTGCTGACTACGTTGAGAAATTCACTAACGGTGAAGTTAAAGGCCAAACTGGTTCATTAACTGCATTGCCGATTATTGAAACTCAAGCAGGTGACGTATCTGCATTCGTACCGACCAACGTGATTTCGATTACAGATGGTCAGATCTTCTTAGAAACATCATTATTCAACGCAGGTATTCGTCCTGCTGTGAACGCGGGTATCTCTGTATCTCGTGTAGGTGGTTCTGCGCAAACCAAGATCATCAAAAAATTGTCTGGTGGTATCCGTACTGCTTTGGCGCAATACCGTGAATTGGCAGCGTTTGCTCAGTTCGCTTCTGACCTTGATGAAGCAACTCGTAAGCAACTTGAACATGGTCAACGTGTAACTGAATTAATGAAGCAAAAACAATATGCTCCATATTCAATTGCTGACCAAGCTGTTTCAATTTATGCATCTAACGAAGGTTATATGACTGACGTTGAAGTGAAGAAAATCGTTGCATTTGATGCTGCGCTTGTTTCTTACTTCCGTTCAGAACACGCTGCGTTAATGCAAAAAATTGACGAGACTGGTGCTTGGGATAAAGAAATCGAAGCAGCATTCAAAGCTGGTATTGAAAGCTTTAAAGCGACTCAAACTTACTAATTTTAGCAATTGCTAAAAGCTAGTGGGCTTGGTTCACGGAATCAACCTTCGGAGGCTTGAAAGAGCCTTCGAATACTAGGTTAAGCGTATGGCAAATTTAAAAGAAATTCGCGCCAAAGTAGCTAGTATCAAGTCGACGCAGAAAATTACGCGTGCGATGCAGATGGTAGCTGCTTCTAAAATGCGTCGTGCGCAAGAGCGCATGGCTCAAGGCCGTCCGTATGCCGAAAATATGCACCGTGTAATTGCTCATTTGGTCCAAGCGAACCCTGAATACAAACACCGTTATATGGTTGAACGTCCGGTAAAACGCGTTGGCTATATCATTGTGTCTTCAGATCGTGGCCTTGCTGGTGGTTTGAACATTAACCTGTTCAAGAAAGTGGTTAAACACGTCCAACAGCAACAAGAGCAGTCAATTGAAGTTCAATTTGCTTTAATTGGTCAAAAAGCGGTTTCGTTTTTTAAAAACTACGGCGGTAAAGTGCTAGGTGCAACCACTCAGGTGGGTGATGCTCCAAGTCTTGAACAGTTATCTGGTTCTGTACAGGTGATGTTGGATGCGTATGATAAAGGCGAGTTAGATCGTATTTATCTTGTATCAAACGGCTTTGTGAATGCCATGACTCAAAATCAAAAGATTGAGCAACTCGTTCCTTTGGCAGCGGCTGAAGAAGGCGAGAATCTGAACCGTTCATACGGTTGGGATTACCTTTATGAACCAGAGGCTGAAGAGCTATTAAATGGTTTGTTGGTTCGCTATATCGAGTCTGTGGTGTATCAGGGTGTGATTGAAAACATCGCATGTGAGCAATCTGCACGTATGGTGGCAATGAAAGCTGCGACCGACAATGCAGGTGACATCATCAAGAGCCTACAACTTATTTATAACAAGCTGCGTCAAGCCGCGATTACTCAGGAAATTTCTGAGATCGTTGGTGGTGCCGCTGCCGTTTAACATTATTTTGAATTGAGGAGACAGCAATGAATAGCGGTCGTATCATTCAGATCATCGGCGCGGTAATCGACGTCGAGTTTGAACGCAACAGCGTTCCTAAGATCTATGACGCTCTCCATGTTGATGGTACTGAAACTACTTTAGAAGTTCAGCAACAACTTGGTGATGGCGTAGTTCGTACTATTGCAATGGGTTCTACTGAAGGCCTTAAGCGTGGTTTGAACGTAGTTAATACTGGTGCTCCAATCTCTGTACCTGTAGGTACTGCATGTTTGGGTCGTATCATGGACGTTCTTGGTCGACCAATCGACGAAGCTGGTCCTGTTGCGACTGAAGCACGTTTACCGATTCACCGCGCAGCACCTTCTTATGCTGAACAAGCGGCTTCTACTGACCTTTTAGAAACTGGTATTAAAGTCATCGACTTACTATGCCCGTTTGCTAAAGGCGGTAAAGTTGGTCTGTTCGGTGGTGCCGGTGTTGGTAAAACTGTAAACATGATGGAATTAATCAACAACATCGCGAAAGCTCACTCAGGTTTATCTGTGTTTGCTGGTGTTGGTGAGCGTACTCGTGAAGGTAACGACTTCTATCACGAAATGAAAGATTCTAACGTTCTTGACAAAGTAGCAATGGTCTACGGTCAGATGAATGAGCCACCAGGAAACCGTTTACGCGTAGCGTTGACTGGTTTGACTATGGCTGAATATTTCCGTGACGAGAAAGACGAAAACGGTAAAGGCCGTGACGTATTGTTGTTTGTTGACAACATTTACCGTTACACATTGGCTGGTACCGAAGTGTCTGCACTTCTAGGTCGTATGCCATCTGCAGTAGGTTACCAACCAACTCTTGCAGAAGAGATGGGTGTTCTTCAAGAACGTATTACATCTACTAAGTCTGGTTCTATTACGTCAATCCAAGCGGTATACGTACCTGCCGATGACTTAACAGATCCATCGCCTGCTACAACGTTTGCTCACTTAGACGCAACTGTTGTATTGAGCCGTGACATCGCATCTTCTGGTATTTATCCAGCGATCGATCCACTAGACTCAACTTCACGCCAACTTGATCCACTAGTAGTTGGTGCTGAGCATTACGAAATTGCTCGTTCAGTTCAAAACGTTCTTCAACGTTATAAAGAATTGAAAGACATTATCGCAATTCTTGGTATGGACGAGCTTGCTGAAGAAGATAAACTGGTTGTTTACCGTGCGCGTAAAATCCAGCGTTTCTTCTCTCAACCGTTCCACGTAGCTGAAGTATTTACTGGTGCTCCTGGTAAATTAGTATCTCTTAAAGAAACGATTCGTGGCTTTAAAGGTCTTCTCGCTGGTGAATACGATCACATCCCAGAACAAGCGTTCTACATGGTTGGTGGTATTGACGAAGTGATTGCTAAAGCCGAGAAACTTTAATTAGCTGCTCTAATTTAGGAGATTCTCATGGCGACTATGCAATGTGATGTTGTAAGTGTAAAAGAGTCTTTGTACTCTGGCACTGTAACGATGCTAATTGCAAAAGGTGCTGGCGGTGAGTTGGGTATTATGCCTGGCCATGCTCCGCTAGTAACTTTGCTCCAACCTGGCGCGATCCGCGTTATTTTGGAAAACGGTACAGAAGAGTTGATCTATGTATCTGGTGGTGTTCTAGAAGTTCAACCGCATGTTGTTACGGTTCTTGCAGATACTGCAGTTCGTGCTGAAAACTTAGATGAAGCTGCAATTCTTGAAGCGCGTAAAAATGCTGAAACTTTGCTAGCTAATCAAAAGAGCGATTTGGACTCTGCTGCTGCTTTGGCTGCTCTTGCAGAAACTGCTGCTCAGTTGGAAACCATCCGCAAAATCAAAAACCGCGCTCAATAAGAGACGGTTCGAGATTGAAAGACCACCCGAAAGGGTGGTTTTTTTATGCCCAATTAAAAGCATGAGTTTCTTAATTGATATATCTAAAGTTGCATATATTTTATTCATCCCCTGTATTAAGTTGAATTCATTCCATTCACAAATTTTATCTTATGAACCTCATTGAACATGAAGCCCACTTTTGGGAACTTTACCAAGACTTTGAACAGTATTATCTCGGCATTGCTGTAGATATGAGTTCAGTCGTATCTTGCTGGGACTTGGTTTTAACAGAGGATGAAATTCAAACCTATAAACAGCAGGGTCGAGCGGGTATTCAGGAGCTAGCAAAATCCATGGTTGCTGCAGCTTATAAAGGTGATTTTTCCATAATGGAAAGCCGTTTAGCCAAACCTGAAGCACAGCAAGCGATGCAAACTGCTTTTAAAACATGGCGTGAACAGTAAAATCAATTGATCAGAAAAGATTAGCAGGACATAGGCAATACAGAAAACTCGCCATTACCGATGATTTTCACTACGTAAATTTCAGTAAAGCCTTCCTCTAAAGTGGGCATTTCCAGTTTTTTATAAGTCGCTCGAACCCCGACTTCAGGAATATTGGCTTTACCGATACGATAACTATTACGCTCTAAAGTGCTGGTTAAATCGGTTTCAAAATAATAAGCAATCACTTCAAAAGCCAGCAGCTTTAGCACGCTCAATATAACGTGCGCGATCTGCTTTTGTCGGGTTGGTATTATCAATGACACATTTGGCTTTACTGGCTAAACACGCTTCAAAAATTAAATTTTCACGGTGCCGGGTCTTCAGCATATCCAGATTAATCCGCAAATGGCTGTGATGCAAATTCAGTAAATAAAAAGAAGATTTACCCGAAGCCTGAACACCAGTAAAAATAATCAGTTGCATGAAAAAATCTGCGAACTAGAAAGAGAGACCTGATTAAATCATGCAATGAAGGATATGGCGAAATTTACCGTGAATGACAGGACTTAAATTATCTATTTTAGTTGTAGTTAGAATGCATAAAGATGATGAAATTTTTATAATAAGTCTAACTCTAAAAGAAGCACCAGAGATAATCGTTCATAGCACGGTGAAAGCAGATATCAGTGTAGAAAACTCTAGAGAATATCAATGATCAATTTCGACCCACCCAGTTATGCTGAATGGGTCGAAACTGGTTGAAATATTAGCTTTCCTGGTTTTGTTCATTTGAGTCTTGTTCATTCTGATCTGATTCATCCTGACCTTGTGGAATGATCATACCAGCCAGTTTGATCATTTCCATTTGAATGCTGCCCATCTGTTTTTCAATTTTCTTGAAATCGACCTGACTTAAATCGACATCACCATTTAACAACGGGGTAGCTAAAACTTGCTGATTGGCTTGCATAATATTTTGACGAATCGAATCAATCTCCTGACTTTTCAGGTTCAAGCCAGTCAATGCCTGATTAAATCCAGTCAGTTCCTGTTGCAGATTTTTGGCAGTAGCTTGCAGCTGCTGTTGATCTTTATCATTAATTGCGGTTTGCAACTCACTTTGAGTTTGCTTCAGCTGTTCAACATAATCACCGGCTTTAAGCTGCATATCCGCAACGTCACGCACGATATAAAACATGTTGCCACTTTTCAGCTCAGCCTTAGAGGTTGCTGCCGATTCTGTAGCTGATTCTTTAGATGGCTGTTCAGATATTTCGCTTGATTGTGAAGTTTGGGTTTCTGTTGAATCAGGTGAGTTTGCTTGTTCACAACCAATCAATAACAGACCCGCACTAAACATCACAAAAGGAGAAACCACATTTTGGATGATTTTTTTCATAATCAATTCATATCTTTACTTTAATGGTTGTTAATATAAGGGCGAAATGTGGAGAAAAAACTGATTGTTGCAAAGCGATAACAAATTTATTTTTAAAGTATAAAAAGAGCACCGAAGCACTCTTTTTTGACTAAGATTGTTGAAATTAACTGCTAATAATTTTAATGATTTTATGATTCATGACATTGGTTAACACATAATCGCCATTCACTTTAATCCATTGCTGGTTTTTACCGGGTTTGCTCAATTTTTTAAATTTTTTGTGATCCACTTTATAGCTTTGACTATAGTATTGAGTTGGGACTTTTTGACCCACTCTCCAGTCATGTGACGGATTGACCGCTTTTTTATAGACAGTATGGTGATGTTGCTGAACAGGTGCTTTATGGTGATTTTGAACTTGATGAGATTGACCGTAATGATCTTGTGGGGCAGCCATTGCAGGTGCAGCAACTAAAGCAGTAGAAAATGATAAAACAATTGCTTTGACTAGAGTATTCATACTTCACCTTGTCTATATGGCGGTTGGTTGATAAGTTCATCCTATGCCTAAGTCATTGATAGATAGTGAACGTCGTGTTATTGAATAATTAAAATAAAGGATGAAATATGAAGTAGGGAAGATGGATTTTCATTACTTTAAATTATTGTTTTTATAATAAAAAAATAAGCACCTACACGGTATGTAGATGCTTACATTGTTGTTACAAATTATTTGGCAAGTTCGGCATTCACTGCATCAACAATACGGGCATCATCCGTTGTAATATCCGGTGCAAAACGTGCCACCACTTCACCTTGTTTATTCACTAGGAATTTTTCAAAGTTCCACAGCACTTCCGGTTTTGGATTCGGTGTTAAACCATAATCGACCAGATCTTTCCACCACGGCCCTTCACCAGTACGTTCTGGAATGGCTTGAGTCAAAGTTTGATAAAGCGGATGCTTATCTTCACCAGCAACCGAAATTTTAGAAAAAAGCGGGAAATCTACTTGATAATTGAGTGAACAGAATTCTTGAATTTCGTCGTCAGAACCTGGTTCTTGTGCCAGGAAGTTATTGGCCGGAAAACCTAAAATCTCAAGTCCTTGATCTTTTTTGTCCTTATATAGTTTTTCTAAACCTTCATATTGTGGCGTTAAACCACATTTAGAGGCAGTGTTTACAATGAGCAGAACTTTACCTTGATATTGGTTCAGTGTGGTTTCATTGCCTTGAATAGTTTTGACAGGAATGTCATAAACGGAATGGCCCATTCTATTGTCCTTAAATACTTGAGATAATCACTGTTTTGTTTTAACGGTTATTAACGCTATCGACAAGCATTTATTTTGATTTGTAGATTAATTTTATTTGGGATAAAAGAATTAAAAAACAGGTCAATAGACCTGTTTTTTAATATCAAGCTTAGATTAGGGTGCTGTTTTGGCTTTATTTTGCAAAGCTTGGGTTTCGGAAACCAGTTCTTTTTGCAATGCAGCAACACGGTTTTGAAGCTCGGTTATTTTTTTCTTGTCAGGGGTATTGGCAATACTTGCTTCAGAAAACTCTACACCCACATTATTGGATTCTTTAATTTTTTTACGTAATGCATCCACTTCTGAACTTTTCAGGTTTAAAGCATCAAGGTCTTGGTTAAAGCGTCCAATATAGGTTTTCATTTCTGCAACAATTGTATTTAAAGAAGCTTTATCGCCTTTTTGCGCGGCTTCATTGGCTTTATTTTGCAAAGCAGAAGCTTCTTGGGTTCGGTTGGTAGAGAGGGTTTCGATCTGGTTTAAATCGTTTTTAATATCTGCAGCATTGTTTGAGCTTAAGGCAACAGTTGCAGGCTGAGCACTAGCAGGAGTAGATACCGCTGAGCTACTCGTCGATGACGATGCAGGTGCTTCATTTGTTTTTTTATCACATGCTGTTAATGCCAAAGTGGCAAAACACAGTGAAGCTAATAATCGTTTTTTCATAATGCATCCTCACAGGTTTACATCACTAAACCTGATTCTATTCATTCAAATTTAAAAAATATGGCACATACTAGGCGGAGTCCAAACAGTAAAGTCGCATATCTGACTGGCTGCTGACTATGGTGTTTTTGTTGGTAAGCTGCTGCAAATTGCAAAAAGAGTTACTTATTTAATAACATGAGAATTTAGATGTCACGCAATTGTGCAGGGGTTTGTTCGGTATAACGCTTAAAGAATTCAATAAAACTGGAACTGTGCTGATATCCCAATTCATAGGCCAGTTTTTTTACTGTTTTGCCTTGGCGAATCTGGGTGATCGCATATAAAATTTTGGCCCGATTGCGCCACTCAGATAAACTCAACTGTAATTCCTGCTGGCTTAAACGCAGTAAATGTCGTTCGCTGATGGATGAATCTCTAAGAAGTTGCTGCAAGCTTTTGTGAAATAGCTCTGGACTGGCCAATTGCTGTAATAGGGGCTGAAGCAAAACATGGTTGGTTTGCGGTAAATAATGCTCATAGGCAGGTGCAGTTTTCAGTTGATCAAATAATACCTGTAATAAATGCTGATAATGGGGCGTGGTTATGTCTTGCTGTTTTTGTCCCAGAATTTCATGCACCAGATGACGCAGAAAAGGGCGAATACTTAAAGTTTTGGTGCAAGCAGAAAAATGCTCACACAGGTAAGGATGCACTCGAATACAGACATAGTGAGTAATTTGTTCATCCAGCGCGATCGAGGTATGCGCGGTTTTTGGTGGCAACCACAGACCATAATTGGGTGGTGACAGATACCTTTTTCCTTCTATTTCATATTCCAGAATACCGTTCAGACTAAAATTAAAATCACCCCATAAAGAACTGTGTGGCGCCACAATTTCATCTTTTTGATAAAAGAAATCATTCACTTCTATATACTGTTCAATATGCTTTAGCATATAAAAATCCTTGTGCTCATTTTTTATTGATCGATTGATGATGGAAATATTCTGAAGCTGATTTGAATAACCACAACCTGATCAATCAGTGTCTGTAGCTCAATACTGATGTCTGAAATTCGATATTCTAATTATTTCAGACTTCGGTAAAAATGAATATCGAATATTCAGGTACGGGAAAGGGTATGACACAGCAAAATAAAACAGTCTGGTGGGCACTGGCTTTGCCATTACTGGCAGTTTTAATCTGGTCTTTGAATATTACTGTGACCCGGTATGTCGCTGACTATATTTCTCCGGTCAGTATCAGTTTTTATCGCTGGTTAGTAGCCTTTGTGGTTTTAACGCCTTTTATGTTGGTTAAAGTCTGGCGTGAACGTCAATTGATTATGCAACATTGGAAACAGCTCGCAGTATTAAGTGCTTTTGGCATGGTGTTGTATCAAGGGCTGGGCTATACCGCTGCACATTATACGACTGCGACTAATATGGGCATTATCAATGCCTTTATTCCGGTGTTTACCATTTTTGTTTCCATGCTTATGTTGAAGGATATTCCCAACCGTTTTGCAGTGGTAGGCAGCATTTTATCTTTTATCGGCTTGTTGTATGTGATGGCACAGGGAAATCTGCTCAATCTGGTTCAGTCAGGTGGACATCTGGGCGATGCCATGATGGTGCTTGCTGTGTTTTTCTATGCCTTTTATGGAGTATTTCTTAAAAAGTGGCAACTCCAAATTCCATTGATGATTAGTTTGTATGTGCAGATCGCTTTTGCCTTGCTTTACCATTTACCCTTTGTTTTATATTTAGGACTGGATCCAGTTGATCAACACAATCTAGGCAGTGTGCTATATGCCGGAATTTTTCCCTCTTTGATTGCACCATTCGTCTGGATGCTGGCAGTACAAATGATTGGGCCGAACCGAACCAGTATTTTTATGAACTTAATGCCGGTCTGCACTGCAATTATTGCCTATGTGTGGTTAGCAGAAGCGTGGACGATTTATCACAGTATTGGGGGAGTCATCATTTTGCTGGGAATTTTATTGGCACAAAAGAAAGTAATTCCAGTCAAGACAGCAGAAAAACTGAATGCTGAAGTTAAAATTTGGTTTAAAAAATAAGCAAACGAATCTATTTTATTTATTTATTCTTCATCGAATTTGGCTATGAATCATGGTTTCTCAGTGTACAGAAAACAGTGATTTGAAGAAAACATAATTAAAAAATAGTGAGATAATTTAACTTATTAAGAAAATATGATGAATGTTTCATAGTTTTTAAGTGTTTTATAAAATAAATAAGATATTTGTATTACAAAACAATTTATTAGATAATATATATATCGTGAATGTTTAAGTTATTCTTAACAATATTTAGACTTTTGCAACCAGATTTACCGACCCTCTGGATGTGATTTATGCACATCCTTTTTATGCTCAGCCGTCCCTATATGGCTGAGCTTTTTTTTGCCTAAAAATCAGCATTTATTATCAAATCATGAAATGACCCCCGCTTAAGCGCGGATCACTTCACCTGTTTCGGCATCAATGATGCGGCTCGGTTCTTGGCTAAGCCCTAAATCACCATTCAAGTAATCGATTTGCATTGAGAAATATTGGTTGGCTTCTTGCAGTGAGCGGGCAGGTTGGCCACCGGCAGGATTGGCACTGGTCGATACAATAAAACCATCAAATGCATTACATAGCGCTACGCATAAAGGGTGGGTGGTTACACGGACGGCCACTTTAGAATGATTACCTCTAATCCAGTTGGGAATATGGTTGCCAGCAGGCAGTAACCAGGTGGTTGCTCGTTCACCGGGAGAGCGATGACTCCATGAATCAAGCACTTTTTGACGCATTTCTGCGGTGAGGGATTCTAAGAGATGCTCAACTTGTGCGATCTGAGCCGCCAGTAAAATCACCCCTTTTTCCATCGGACGCTGTTTTAAACGTAAAATTTCCAAAAAAGCCTGTTGGTTAAAAGGATCACAGCCTAAGCCCCAAACTGCCTCTGTAGGATATGCTAAAACATGTCCTTGTTTTAAACATTCAGCAGCTTCGGCAACAGAGGTGGTAATCATTGGATTTTATTCCTTCAAATATATTCAAAGGCTTATTGTGAACCTTATTTGCTTGGACGACAACGTAGATACAAACCCGCCTGCTGCATACATAAGCCCAGCAATTCCAATTCCATCAGTTGGCTGGTCAGTGTGCCGATATCTAATGGCTGTTTAACAATAATCTCATCTATATTTTGCCCCACCCAATCCAGCTGGTTATACAGTGACGTTAAGTGAGGCGGTAATTCGGCTGGTGCTTCAAGGCTATGTGAATTTTTTGTTTGTTCGCTGTGCTGTTGAGTATGCCATTGGGTGGGGAGGGCCAAGTCTTCAATCACCTGTTCAGGATGCTCGACCAAAATAGCACCTTCCCGAATCAGTTGATGACAGCCTTGATGATGCTCACTATAAATATGTCCTGGAATGGCAAACACCGATTTGCCTTGTTCAGCAGCAAGTTTGGCCGTAATCAGTGAACCACTCTTTAACGTGGCTTCAGCAACAATTACGCCCAGACTTAAAGCGCTGACAATTCGATTACGCCGTGGGAAATGGTGTTGTAAAGGCGGTGTTCCCGGTAAAAATTCAGTCACCACCGTACCCGAATGAGCAACAATTTGTTGTCGCAGCTGCTGATGCTGGGTCGGATAGGTTTGATCTAAGCCGGTGCCCATTACGGCAATAGTTCGACTATGACGTAAAGCCCCTTGATGTGCGGCTTCATCAATCCCTTGCGCCAAACCACTACCAATATAAAAGCCCTTTTCACTGAGATAAAAAGCAAAATCATAAGCCACTTGGCGTCCATGACTGCTGGGTTTGCGACTACCGACAATGGCAACTTGCGGTTGCAACAAGGCTTGAGCATCTCCTTGACCAAACAGAATAGGCGGTTTATCTGCATAGGGTAACAGTTGAGTCGGGTAGTCGGGATGGTCGAGCGTAAGGATAAAATCGCTATTTTTTTGAATCAGAGCAATACAATGCTGAAATTGCAACTGTGCTTCGGCAAGGTGAAAATCTCGCAGGCGTTGAATATGATTTTTGTGAATGCCAAGCTTTTGCCACGTTTCAATTTGATCAGGCAGGGTTGCCTCGGCCAGATGGGTATAGTGTGCATTAATTTTATAAAAGCTGGTCAGCGAGTGTTGAACCAGAAACCACAAGCGAATGTAATCCAGCTGCACGGAGCTTAATGAGTTGAGCATAACGAGACCTTTAAATATGTCTTCTTTTTATTGTTTAAAATAGGGTCTGTTGCCAGTTCATAAATGGTTTGCAGCGCAAAGCGAAGCTGGAGACTAGAGTATTTTTTGATGCTATGTCGTTGTGAACTACGCACTTCGAATGACTAAATTGTGTAGTTCACGTCTCATATCCTTTAAAAAATACTTGTCGTCGCAAACATAGACGAATTGTCAACAGACCCTAGAAATGAGGCCGAATTGCAGCCTCATTTCTAGATATAAGGATTAGTCATCCATCAGTGGTGGCTGAATGCCAGCACCGACTTTAATCGGTAATTCGCTATCAAGCACATAAGCATAGCTTAAGTTTTCAAAGCTTCTGAATACCATAATGTTACCAATACGTTGACCCGGTAATTGAACACGTTCTTTAGTTTTCGGATCAGTTACGATTTCACCTTTTTGGTTCACTGTGAGCACATGTCCGACTTGGACGCCTTGCAAGCTGCCACGGTCAATGGTCACTACGCTGTGTTTTGCAGCTGTTCCGATGGAACCCATTACGCGAACCACTTGGCCACCGGCAACCACATCTTCTGCATTGGTTGGGTAGAACAAGGTTGGAAGCATTGCATCATATTCAGGCAGAACACGGTCACCACGACGTACTTCAGAATTATACGTATCAGTCAGTTCAAGGGTGGTAATGTCATTTTCACCGCTTACAGCCACACCAGAAGCAACTTGAATTAACTCAAGACCAGCATTGTACTTTTTACCCTTGGCGTCGCTAAACATATACGGTTCGCCTTCACGATAAACTGCATAGCGTTGACCAACTTCCAAGCCATTTCCGCGTGCATAAACGGTTTGACCTTTGGCAGCAAGAACACGTTGATCCGCAGTACCTAAAATGTATGGGGTACCTGTAATAGATTCAGGCGCCACAATGGTGCTACGTTCTAACCAGTGTTTAATGTATTCCAGTGGAATGACAGGAATGGCGTTGTTTAAAGATTCAACCCGAACTTGAGGTTGAAGTTTTGTACCCGTACCACCCGTATAACGACGGATAATCCCTTCACAGCCATCACCTTCATCTTTACCGATGATTGGTTTGCCGTTATAGGTACACATGAGCAGACGGTCGCCCGGGAAAATCCAGTGCGGATTTTTCACATGTTTGTTGCTTGCCCAAATTTCAGGCCAACGTACCGGATTCTTTAAGAATCTTTTAGAAATATCCCATAAAGTATCACCTTTTTTCACCACATAAACTTGTGGTGCTCCGGCTTTTAAGGCAGGTGGGTTGATATTACGGGCCGGGGCTGCTTCAGCAAGGCTTACCATCCCGATTCCAACACTTACACATACGGCAAGTGCCAATAATTGTTTTTTAAACCCCAAGGCACTAAAATTTGGTGTGCCCTTCAAAACCTTTTTCATTATCATAATTCCTAAAATTATGTATGTAGTTGCGTTATAATAACGATATTACACACATTTTTTTGATGAAGCATTCCTTCATTTTGTTTTTTGATCAATGGCATAAGTGAGGACACCGTATGGCCTTATTACCTGTTTTAAGTTTCCCGGATCCCCGTCTTCGTACCATTGCTAAACCAGTCGAAGAAGTCACTGATGAAATTCGTCAGCTTGCAGCAGATATGTTTGAAACCATGTATGAAGCGCCTGGTATTGGTTTGGCTGCAACACAGGTCGATCATCATATTCAGCTGATTGTCATGGATTTATCTGAACATAAAGATCAACCCATGGTATTTATTAACCCCAAAGTCACCCCATTAACTGAAGAAACTCAGCCCTATGAAGAAGGCTGTCTATCAGTGCCTCAAATATACGATAAAGTTGAGCGTCCGTCACGTGTAAAAATCGAGGCAATTAACCTTGAAGGTCAGTCATTTGAGCTAGAAGCAGACGAACTTCTCGCTGTTTGTATTCAACATGAAATGGATCACTTAAATGGTAAGTTATTTGTCGACTATTTATCGCCATTAAAACGTCAACGTGCACGTGAAAAAGTCGAAAAAACTATTCGTCAACGCCAGAAAGAGAAAGTTACGGTAAAACGTTAAGCCCAAATTGGCAGGTAAAATGAACATTTACAAAGTCCAATTCCGATTGGGTTTTGCTATACTTAAGTTAGACAAATTTTAGGGTCTGCTGGTGCTTTTGCGTAGTGGTCTGCTGCTATCGTGTATAGCGGTATTTTTACAGATTGCTGTTTTTTTACAGCCTTTGCTTCCGAAGCAATATCAGATTGCTCCGGTCTGTGAAACCATTACGCGTGCATTATTACTCAGCGCTACTCCTATTCATCAAACTTCAACTTCTGAACACTCCCATCATCAAGTAACTCAAGACACTCAACGGCATGATTCGCATGCTGGGCATGATCATGATGCCAGTCATAAGTGTCAGTACTGTACCGTCTACGGTAATTTGGTTTTACCCCCTGAATTAGACGTCAAAGAAGTTTTAGACCGTATTCAAATTCGCTTAATTGCATTCCAAAAGACGTTTAGTCATGTCTGGTTTGTTTTACAGCGACTCTTTCTGCTGCCCCAAGGGCGAGCCCCGCCACTATTTGCATAAATCAACCATTTGAAATTTCTGGGTCTTGGATGACTCCAGCCCAGTTGTATTTATGTATTAGTGAGATTTAAAAATGGCTCAGCCTAAATTTTATTTACAGCCTCTTGCGGCTGCAATTTGTGTGGCTTGTTATTCAGCTTCGGTATTTGCCGAGCAACAAAATACCATCGTTCAAACTTTAGCACCGATTGTGGCAACAGCTCATTCCGGCAATGATGCCAATGGACTCATTGTGCGTGCAGATGCTAAACAGCCGATTCAGCCAATTCCAGCCAGTGATGGTGCTGATTATCTGCAAAGTATTATGGGATTTAGTTCGATCAAAAATGGCGGTACCAATGGTGATGTGACTTTCCGTGGCATGTTTGGTTCGCGGATTAAAATTTTAGCCGATGGCACAGAAAATCTGGGGGCCTGCCCAAACCGTATGGATGCGCCGACTTCTTATATTTCACCTGAAAGTTATGACCGTATTTCGGTGATTAAAGGACCGCAAACGGTGCAATATGCCAATACTGGTTCGGCTGCGACCGTCATCTTTGAGCGCGAAGCCGAAAAACTGAGTCAAGATAAGCCTTACCGAGGTCAAGCCAGTGTGCTGATGGGTTCATACGGTCGTCTTGATTATAATGTCGAAGCGGCAGTCGGGGATGAGAAAAAATATATTCGCTTAAATGCCAATCGCTCAGTTTCAGATAGTTATAAAGATGGGGAGGGCAACACGGTTCCTTCGGATTGGCAACGCTGGAATGCTGATGTGGCGTTAGGTTGGACGCCTGATGAAAATACTTGGATCGAACTTACTGGCGGGAAAGCAGATGGCGAAGCGGTCTATGCAGGTCGTGAAATGGATGGTTCTCAATTTGCACGTGAAAGCCTTGGGCTTCGTGTAGAAAAGAAAAATGTCACTGAGGTGATCAAGAAAATCGAAGCACAGGTGAACTATAGTTTTAACGATCATGTCATGGATAATTTTAGCTTACGTGAATTCAAACCAAGTGGGATGATGAGTATGCCAATGGCTTCAAACGTCGCACGAGAAACCTTAAATGCGCGTCTGGCTGTGACACATGAATGGGACAAGCTGCAATTTATTAGCGGTTTGGATAGTCAAAATAATGAACATTCCAAGCGCAGCGGCAGCTTAATGACCCCCTATCAAGATCAAGCGCGTAGTAAAGATATGAAATTCCGCTCTTATGGCGCTTTTGGCGAACTTAGTTATGAGTTGAGTGAGCAAAATAAATGGGTCGGTGGTGCTCGTTTAGATCAAGTCAATGTAAAGGACCTGCGTACGGAATCTCTCATCAGTGGCTATAACCGCGAATTGGATAAAACTCTACCCAGTGCATTTATTCGTTTTGAAAATCAGCATCCGGAACATGATGCCAAAACCTATATTGGCGTAGGTTATGTCGAGCGTATGCCGGATTATTGGGAGTTATTTAGTACAGCTCATGGAAATGCCGGTACAGTGAATGCCTTTAATGGAATCGATACCGAAAAAACCTTACAGCTGGATTTGGGCTATCAACATGAGCATGGCGCCCTGAATTCTTGGGTTTCTGCTTATGCAGGTTTAATTAATGATTATGTGTTGATGAGTTATCACGTGCATAGCATGCCTGGAATGATGAACCATGGTAAAACAGCGGGTGCTAAAAATGTCGATGCCACGATTGCCGGAGCTGAAGCAGGGATTGGTTACCAATTTACCGATCATCTACAGGCCGATGTCAGTGCTATGTATGCATGGGGTAAAAACACTACCGATGATAAACCTTTACCGCAAATCTCTCCTTTAGAAGGGCGTGTCAATCTGCGCTATGTGCAAGATCAATATACTTTAGGTGCATTATGGCGTGTGGTAGATAGTCAAAATCGTATCAGTAAAGATCAAGGCAATATTGTGGGATATGATCTAGCTGAAAGCAGTGGTTTTGCAACCTTGTCACTGAATGGCACCTACCATGTTCGCGATGGAGTGGATCTTTCTGTAGGCATTGATAACGTATTGGATAAAACCTATAGCGAGCACCTAAATAAAGCCGGTAGTGCAGGCTTTGGATTTGCAGCTGATGAGCAATTCAATAATATTGGTCGTAATTATTGGGCACGTGTGAGTATGAAGTTCTAATCATTTCGTATTTATAAAAGTAAATGAAGTTAAAAAAGCCATTGTTGTACAACAATGGATTTTTACTATTTGGAGGTAAGCAAAGATACGTTAGGAAAAGCTTTTATAAAATTTGAATAGTAAGAAATTGAGCTTTGCAGCGTATTTTGTATGTTTGAACAGTACCTTGGCGAATAAGAAGACAGAAATAGAATTAATATTGAACGATAAACTTGATATTGAAAGTAATTTTTTAAATAAAATTTATATAAAACAATATCTTAATATTAAATTGGCTAGATTTTAAATAGGGGTCTAAATAAAATAGAAAAATAATTAAAATAAATTGTTATTAAATAACAATAACTTATTTTTTTATTGGTTTGAAAAATAAACACACGATAAAAAATGTTTTTTAGAAGTGTTGCAACCCCTCTAAAATGCTGTAGAATGCACATCCATCGGCGGTGATGTTGATTAAAACTTGTTGAGAAACAA
>NZ_JBYMDJ010000009.1:147721-179452 GCF_057766365.1 Acinetobacter sp. GG23 | reverse complement strand
GTTACCCATGTGAGAGTAAGTCATCGCCAGCTCATTATTCCCTAAAAGCCCCGCTTAAATAGCGGGGCTTTTTTTATGCCTCAAAAATAATCACTGAAAGAGCCAGAAAAGAAAACCGCTGTCACAAATAGTTAGGCTGGAAAAAATCCAGCAAGGGAAAAGCTTTGACGCCTGTTTTATTCCAGCTGGTCTTCATTTCCACATTCACACTATACCCTCCTGTTGAATAATTATATAGGAAACACAAGTTTCTTTAATTTAAGAGGACTGCGTAAATCAAAGAATATACTGTTAAATGTATGCCAATTACTTAAAGGGTTATCGCTATCCAAATATAGAATGAATTATTAATCTTAGTTATTAAATTATTTTTAGAACTTTTAGATAGTTTTAATTTAAGGTGTTATAGCCCCTTGCTACATCCTGTATATGCTTTGTTTCAAAATGCAGTTTTTGATTTTATTCATAAAAATGTCCTTGTATAACTAATAACTAAGCTAAATATTGAATAACATAGAGGAAAAATTATGACAAATGAAAATAAATTAGATGAGTTAAAGAATAAAATAACTAATTTAGGTGAAGATTTAAAATATAAGGTGAACGAAGCGCAATTGCAGGGCGACAAAACAGTTGATGATCTAAAACATAAAGTTGCTGAAATTAAGCTTGAAAGTGAAAAGGCACTTCATAATTTAAACAAGGAGACTAATGCTAAATATACGGAAGGTAAAGTTTCATTTGATGAAAAAGTAAATCATGCAAAAGCTGAGACACCAGAGACAGGAAATAAGGTGCAAGATAAATTAGACCATTTAAAAGAGGAAGCTAGCCATAAACTTGAAGAAGCCAAATTAAAAGCGACTGAATTTAAGCAAGAAGCCTCAGTTAAGTTTGATGAACTGAAAGCGCAGGCAGGTACTAAATTTGATGAGTTAAAGAAAACAGCAACAGACACTCTCAACAAATTTAAAAAAGATGACCAAGGCTGATTCAGTTGAGTTTTAATCAAATATTCCAGTTAAATGATCTTTAATTTAGCTGGAATGATCAGCAGATAAATAACGATTTTCACCTTTTTGAGTTAAGGTGTAATCCTTGAGTTTGGAGATAACTTAAAACGATTATATATATCGGTAAAATTATCGCCTAAACTGATTAATTGTCCTTTGGACGTATATATAGAAGAAGTTTCATTTGCTGCATGGATAAAGGATATAGTATTTAATATAATAAATTTAAATAATTGTTTTATATAAATATATTCCCTAGATAAAAAAATTATTATGATAATAATGTGTAGATAATATAAAGAACAAAATATAGGTATGTCTGCCGAATAATTGTTAATAAATAATCGTCATATATGTATATAAACCAAAAAATTAAATTTATTAAACTGTTTCGAATCTATCTGATTTAACTTGTGCTAGTCGATGATTTAATAAAAATATATTTATATATGAATCCATAAAAGCACTTAAGCTGTTTATCAAAATAAAGAGTTAAGCAGTAAAACCTACTGATTAGATCGGATTTTTAGCAACATTCATAAAGCAATCTCGAACTTTGCTTAACCTTCACTTCATTTAAAGCTAAACTATGATATTCAGTTGTATGTCCGTACTTGGAGTAAACTTATGTCATGGCTTTCTTCGCTTAAATCTGTTTTTTCACCCTCGCAGGAGGTGAAGGAGGAAGACATTCAGAATGTGCTACAAGGCTATATATTGCCAAATTCAAGCAATATATTAAAAGACCGAATTACCCAAGTGAATGTTGAAGGGCGAGTATTACAAATAACGATTAATACTTATCCTGAAGAAGCAGATCATTTACAAAAAATCCATGATGATTTAGCGGATGCCTTAGAAAAATGCGGTATCCAAGAACTTAATATGCATGTGATCCAGCAAAAACATGCACGAGGTGAAATTTGTTCCAATCATGATCATGGAAAAGAAGGTCATAGTTGTTCTAGCCGACCACAGGATAAAAATGAAACTCCTCAAGCTCAGAAACTTCCACCTGTAGTGGATGCTTCAGGCAAAACAGCTCCAGCTGAAATAAAAAATGAGCAAGATCCAAATAATCCACCGATTCAAAAACCAGCGCCCCAACAAAGAGATATACCTAAGCATCCCCGTATTCAAAATGTCATCTTGGTTTCCTCAGGTAAAGGTGGTGTGGGTAAATCGACTACTACTGTAAATCTTGCCTTGGCATTGCAAAAACTAGGTCTAAAAGTGGGTGTCTTAGATGCTGACATCTATGGTCCAAGTATTCCGACTATGTTGGGTAATGCAGGGCGGACTCCGATGATTGAAGCTGAAAATTTCGTTCCAATTGATGCTTATGGTATGCCGGTGCTATCGATTGGACATTTAACGGGAGATAACAATACGCCTGTGGCTTGGAGGGGTCCGAAAGCAACGGGTGCATTGATGCAGTTGTTTAACCAGACTTTATGGCCTGATTTGGATGTTTTAATGATTGATATGCCCCCCGGCACAGGTGATATTCAGTTGACACTCGCACAGCGTATTCCGGTGACGGCTGCTATCATTGTTACTACTCCACAAAATGTGGCATTAATGGATGCGACCAAAGGGATTGAGCTGTTTAATAAAGTTCAGATTCCGGTTATGGGAGTAATAGAAAATATGTCGACCCATATTTGTACGAACTGTGGTTATGAAGAGCAAATTTTCGGTACCGGTGGGGGTGATAAATTATCTGAACAATACAATATTCCTTTACTGGGGCGTTTGCCTTTAAATGTTCAAATTCGCGAAAATGCAGATGCAGGTAAACCTTCGGTAATTGCAGGTGATGATTCTGCTGAAAGTTATATGGTTATTGCTCAAAAAATTGCAGATCAATTGCCAAAAGTAGAAAAGCAGCAAAATAGAATTTTCTAAATACTAAATACTAAATACTAAATACTAAATACTAAATACTAAATACTAAATACATTTAAGTATTCATGTAAAGCTCAACGTACGTTGGGCTTTTTTATGCTGGATTATTTTGGTTATATTCAATTTTGCTTGAACTAAGAAGCTCAACTTAAAATAGATTAAAATAAAACTATTTTATAATTATCTAATTTTAAAATATGTGTAGAAGATTTTAATCAGTTATTCATCTCTAGGGGGTAGATTGACGACGCTTATAATGTTGAATAATATTCCAGCGCCAAAACAGCCGCGTAATCACAAATAATATTACAGCAAAAATTAGAGCTTCCAATAATAAACCAGATAATAAAATTTTCGCTAAACTCAAATCGACATGTCCCTTTCCAAAGTGGGTAATCCAGTGACTGATCTGATGCAGAACACCGAGTATCATATCCTGATCAATCATATTTACTTGAAACACCTTTGCACCCAACCAGAAACCAATATATAAAATGGGGATAAGTGTGAAGGGATTCGTCAACCAAGCGAGACATAAGCTTACCGGTAAATTAACCTCAAAAAGTAATACTGTCAAAACAATCAAAATACTGTGAAAAGGTAAAGGCAACATGCCCCAAAACGTGCCAATAAAAATGGCTTTTGAAATAGACTTTCTGTTCACATACCAAAGCAAAGGATTTAAGGTGCGTTTACCAAAAATCTTCAACAGTTTCATCTCTGCGACTTTATGAGGAGAGGGAAGCCAAGATTGAAAAAATCGTTTTGCCATAAATATATGATACTAAAATAATAATGTATTTTGCTTGAGTCAGTTACCTCGAAGCAGAGCAAGTATGACTGAATGTAGATATTAATGCTTAAAAAAGTGTTCCTTGAAACTTTTTATAACAAATGACTGTCTAGTTATTTTGAGGAATTTTAAATATAAATTAATGATTTATATATTTTTTTTGAGTTAAAATTGGAATTTTTATAGATATATAAAAAAACGTATTTGCTAAGTACAATAAACTAATTTACTCTTCGCGCTCTCTAAAGAGAGGTCGCATATGATTTCATGGCTGTTCATCGGTTTAGTTGTCACTATCTTATTGACACCAGGCCCAACAAATACATTGCTTGCATCTTCTGGTATACAGGTAGGTGTACGCCAATCATTACGACTTATCCCGGCAGAATCAATTGGTTATTTAATTTCAATTACTGTTTGGGGAGTCATTATTGGTACAGTTTCAAGTCAATTCCCTATTCTGCCCATATTTCTGAAATTATTAAGTGCGCTGTATATTATTTTTCTGGCTATTAAACTTTGGAAAACCGCAGATATTCAAGCCAGTTATAATCTGCCGACCATTCGTGCACGTGAACTGTTTTGTGCAACCTTAATGAACCCTAAGGCATTACTCTTTGCTTCTGCTGTTTTTCCAAGTTCAGCATGGTTAACAGTGCATAATTACTTAGTTCATCTTGGCATGTTTCTCATTTTAATTGTGCCAATTGCTTTATTTTGGACTTTTATCGGTTCTATTCTAGCCTCGAATAAAGTACGTTGGCTAAATCAATCTAACTTACAAAAAACAGCTTCTTTGGTTTTAGTCAGTTTCTCTATTCCACTGGGTTATTCTGCTCTTTTAAGTCTTTAAGTTAAGAAGATGAAATATGCATTTGGTAAAAAATGATGTCATCGCCTGATCATTATTTCCATTGCAGCCAATTTCAGTTAAAGTACAGCGCAATAATTGATTTAACTATTTTTGGATATAGAAATAATGGCAATTAAGTCTGATCGTTGGATTCGTGAAATGAGCGAAAATCACGGCATGATTGAACCGTATGCAGAAAATCAAGTACGTTATGATGAAAAAGGTGAAAAACTCATTTCTTATGGCGTTTCAAGCTATGGTTACGATGTTCGTTGCGCGCGTGAATTTAAAGTATTTACCAATGTCCATTCAGCAATTGTCGATCCAAAAAACTTTGATGATAAAAGCTTTATCGATATTGAATCGGATGTATGCATTATACCGCCAAACTCATTTGCCTTGGCCCGTACAATAGAATACTTCCGTATTCCACGTAATGTTTTGACGATATGTTTAGGTAAATCGACTTATGCACGTTGCGGTATTATTGTAAACGTGACTCCGCTTGAACCTGAGTGGGAAGGGCACGTTACCTTGGAATTTTCAAATACGACTAACTTGCCTGCCCGTATTTATGCAGGTGAAGGTGTGGCCCAAATGTTGTTCTTTGAATCAGATGAAGTATGTGAAATATCATATAAAGACCGGGGTGGTAAATACCAAGGTCAGACTGGTGTCACTTTGCCAAAAGCATAAACAGTATAAATAACTGAATAAGCGGATCATTTTGATCCGCTTATTTTTTATAAAATTCATTCATCGGAAACTGGGTTCATTCGCCCAGTTTTTTTTGCAATTGAGTAAATATTCAGCATAATAAAAAGTTATACAAACTTGGTAAGAACATTGTTGTAATGACAAATAAATAAAAGAGATATACCAAGCTTAGGATGAATTAAAAAATAATGATGCGGAGCATCTGATAAAAAGGAAGGTCGTGATGACTCAGAGTTGGAATAATGCAAGATTTAAAAAGTCTTGTTTGGCGGGTGTAATCGCAGTTTTACTTAGTCCGTCAGTTTATGCGCTTGAATCTTTGTCAGATAATAACCTTTCTGAAACTACCGGTGAGGGGATCGCATTATTGCCTGAAAATTTTAAGATGGTTTTTCAGGGACCGAATGATATTTCTACTGCTTCAAGTTATAACAATGCCACTATTTCTGCGGCCGATAAACCTAAACACGATACTGGTTTTATTCGTATTATTCCAACAGGTGAAAATTACGAATTAATGTATCAACGTGCATACGATAAAATTTATAAACAGAATTACAATTCAAATTATGCGTATGCAAAAGCCAACTTATATCAAGGTAGTTATAATTCGACCTATGATACTGTTTATAATGGAATTTATCAAAATGGCAGTACCACAACAACAACCTATACAACGACTTATAGTCAGGTAAAAACAAAAAATGAAACCACGTATCGTAATCAGGAAATTTCACCTTATTTAAAACAAAAAACTTATACAGATTATTATAATAAGCGTTACGACCAATATTATTGGAACGCTCCGGCATTAGTTCCTGATGATGGCACAACTAAATATGGCGGTGCCTGGTTAAATGAAGAGAAGGCAGCAGAAAATGCTCGGTTAAATACCATTGAAAAGATTGAAGCTGCATATGGCTCCACTATTACGACCGCAGTTAATAATCATTTAAAAGAAACCACCCTTGCTCAGATTAGAGCATCAGCAAACAGTACTGCTGCCCAGCAAGCAACCTCTGCTGCAAATACCACTGTCGACAATTATGCAAAAACCAATGCAGCAAATGTGGCAAATACAACAGCGACAGGTGCTATAACCAATGCCCGTACTAAAGCTGATGTTTTTATTTATGGTTTGGCTTTATCTAAAAGTAATGGCAACTTAAATGAGCGTTATAGTAATGTAGGTTTAAATTGGGGAAGTGCTGCTAATCCTTGGTTATTCCGTGCAGGTACAGCAAAAGATATTCAACAGTTTTCAGGTGCGAACAAGAGTGATATTAGTTATCTGGCTTTAGAAGCACCTTTGGCTAAAGATGGGATTGACGCCACAAGTGACCGAATCAAATTGGGATTTTGGACTGATATTTTCTCTCGGTCTCTTGATTCAATTCGGACAATTAATGCTGTTACAGGGGCACCAGAGAGTGGTTTAGATAAAGACTATCGCTTAAGATCACAATTTGTGGCCAATGGCCTGAGTATTAATGGTTCACAGATAAGGCTCTTCCAAACTCAAAATGATGATGTCAATAAACTCTATGATGAAACATTAGGGATAGCTGCACTCTTAAGAATAAACACTAATGATGATCCGTCCGCATTGAAATTTACTGATACCAACCTGAATGAAAAAGGAATTCGTATTAGTACTGCTGCTAAAACTGATGCAGATGATGGTACAGCAGTAACGCCAGCAATGGATGGGTCTTTGGCTCCACTGTTCAACGATAAAGAAGGTCTTTATCTATATAGTGCTAATATAAACCTTGTGTTAGGGAATATGTATCAACCTTTCATTCTGGCATCAGAAGGCAATAACATTATTTTGGAAGTAACACGCATTCCTAAAATACCTACCATATATTCACAAATTTATACCTTATATGCAGATACAGATCCTAATCCTCAATTTCAAGCAGGTACAGGGTTAACCAAAGCATCTTTTAAAGGTTCGACCTGTAACGTAAGCTACTGCGGTTCAAATTTCTCAGACATTACCACGGGAACTAATACTGTTAGATATCAGGGTACAAATGCGACGCATAGTAGTATTGCAATTGGTAGTGTGACCCGAGATGTATCCACAAATCTTCTAAAAGCGAATAGAGGGGCGGACGCGACAGGTATCGTATTTAAAAGTCCATCAGGTTCAGCTGTTAATTTAGGTTCCGCTGTAATAGATGGTGTTCTGATTCAGCATCTTAAGTTTAAAACAACGGGCTTATAGGAGTATAAAAATGTTAAATAAAATATCTATTTCCGTCGTTTTACTTATGTGTTGCGCAACACATGCAGAATTGGTAGGTTTGGATAATGGTGCATTACTAGATGTTACAGGGCAAGGGGGGGCTGATTTAAGCTGGACTTTGTCATTAAACCATCGTTATGCAAATGATTTAAGTATTAAAAATATCTCTGATCAGCAAGGCGTATATTACACATATGACTGTGTCTCGGATGTGCAATGCCGTTTTGCATTTTCACCTAATAATCATGCGGATGCAGCCGGCAATCAAAGATGGTTGGTCTTTAAGCAAATTCAAGGCACCATTCAGGTAGATAAGTTTTCTTTAGCAGGAAGCACGATTATCAATAAAGATATGATGCCTCAAACAGCAATGAAACTCTCATTTTTTGATGATAAACCTTTAAAAATAAGAAATTTAGGTTTTACTAATTTGTCGGTTGAAACAGATGATGCAGCGACTAAAGGCTATTTAAAAGACGAAAAATATAATCAATATAATGCTTATACACTAAATGCCCAAGGTACAAAAGTTTATAGCAGTGTAGATGTTCCTACTTTTGATAAAGGTGGTGAAAAAGGATTTATGGGCTTGAACGTACATGGAAATTTACATATGTCGGGAGATTTGAAAATTTTTAGTTATAACTGCGCAGGTACTGGAACCAGTCGTTGTTAATTAAATAAAAATTTTTAAGAATAAGGATGTTGCAATGAAAAAAATAATAAAACTAAATCTGCTCACGGCTTGTATATTAATGGCACAGCAATCTTTTGCACTTCAGCAGTTGACAGATCAGTCTTTAAGTGTTGTGACAGGTCAAGATGGTATTTCTATTACTCATGAAGTCTCAAAAATAAATATAGATCAGGCGAACTGGGTTGATTATAGCGATACAGGTAGCATGAAGCTAGGAATGCACAATGTTGAAGTCAAAGGAGTAAATAACAGTACGATTAAAAGTACGCTCGATTTTGACGTAGGCACAACGGATAGAGGTACTGGCGTGAAAATTCAAGCCAGCATTTCCCCATTTCAGGCCACAGTAGAAAAGCTTATGCTGCTATGCGATGCTGCAACTTGTACAACGGCTGAACAGAATTTGGGTTCTTTAAGCCTTTCAACGACTTCACCTTTAAAATTCTATCTAGAAACTACGCATGGTTTATTTAACCGCGATGACAAAGCGCATTTAGATTTTCAACTACAAAATGCAAGTATTGGTTATGGTTTAAATGGCAAAAATTTAACCTTAAAAGATTTTAACTTTAATTTTTCTGCCGATGGTTATATGTATGTAGACCCGAATGAGGGCATAGTGATGACCACTAAAAGCCGCGATGGAAATACAGATCATATTGTGAATTTAGCCCGAGTTGCCGATTCAAGTGATGTCGATTCCAGTCGAGTAAATGCAAAAAATCCTGGGGTAAATATTGACTTGCGCTATGGGGCAGATCCCGATAACCAGAAAAATGTAATTCGTATGGGAGCATCGGGTGCTGTTACAAATGCTAAAATATTTTTAAATGCAAATCAGGCTGGCCTTAAAGATTTTAATACGGTTAATCGGTCTGGAACAGATTTAACAGAAACCATAAAGTCTGCTTCAGGTTATGGGTTTGCAGGCGCAGGTGGTTTGCATTTTGGTGTTTCTGCTGAGTTTACACGTGAAGGAAATCCGCTATTAGGTCAAAATTTTGCTCCAACAACTTTGGAAATAGGCCATACGGGGCATGGTAGCTATGCTATTGAATTTTCAAATTTATCTCCCTTAATTATTCGTAATTCAACTAATGCTACGAATTTGAATACTCGGAATGCCTATATTGATTTTGGTGATATTTATATCAATACCGCACAAGTTAAAAGTTTGAATTTTATTATCAATGAAAATGTTAAAAAGATACTCGGTGCCGCAACTAATGAATTAACCTATTACATGGTGCCAGTTGATAAAGGACAAAATGTAGCACTGATTGCAATCCGGAGTATGGATTTTCAAGCGATAGCTCGTAAAGCACGCTTTATTTCAGATAACTCAATTGCTGAAATAACCAGTCCCTCAGGAGAGTGGGGTTTAGGTATACCGATCTTTAATTTAAATGCCAATCTGGCTCTATTTTCTAAAAACTATAGTTATAACGGTGTGACAAGTGCAGGTTTAGGTTATAACTTGGCAATGTCTACAGAAGGTTATGGTATTGATAAAAAAACTGGAGCACCGAGTACCACTTCTATTATTGTTGTGGATGGTGCAAAGGGAGTATATAACGAAGAAGTAAATTACTATGCAGGTCTTCGAAATATCGATTCATATTTAAAATCAGATGGTGTAATTGGTTTTGAAGATGAAGGAATTTATATTAGAGCAGACAATTTATTATTTGCAGCAAAAGCTGAAATTGCAATTGGGCAATTGCCAGGATCTTTATATAACTGTACAGCAGCAACTGGCGGTGCAAATTGTGATAACAAAGTTGTACCTATTGATAATTTTGCCAAAAAAGATGATGTATTATCTTCAATTGCTTTTAAGCTTGACGGTCAAGGTGAATTGCTGATTGTTCCGGGGTTGAATGGACCAAATGCAACACCAGATTCCAACTATTTGTCTTTAAAAGGGAATTTTAAGTTTAAAGATATTACAGGTCCCACGGATAGAGGCAGTTTCTTAAGCATCATTAACGAAGATGTCAAGACGACTGGAACAACTGAATCTAGTATCAATTTAAATAAGCTTCAAGGGCATATAGGTTTTGAATCAAGAATTCAGATGAAACAAGATACTGTTGTGTTAGACAATCAGGTCAAGTTCAATCATTTAGCTAATGCAAATTCTCAAGGTAAAGTTTTTACCGCAGAAATGGCAATGTCTCCAGCAGGCAATATGCAAAAAATCGCGGATCTTGCCATTACAGGAGGAGCAATGCGTAGCACTTTAGGTATTACTCCGCGATAAAAAAATTATAGGGACTGAAAATGAAAAAATTATTATTGCCAGCATTAATCTGTTGTATTTACTCAGGTGCACATGCAACAGGATTTAAAAGTTTATCCGATACCGAATTGGCTAAAGTAGATGGTCAGGCATTGTTAAATTTTTCCAAAGATGCTTATAGCTATACCACAGCAGGCAGCGAGACGGTTAACTTTTTTAAACTTGGTCTTGATGCTGAAATGGAATTGAATACCAATATTAAATCCTTACAGTTAGGTTGTGGAGGGGTGAATGGTGCAGATGGCTGTGATATTGATATTTCGAATTTAGCTTTAAGTGGATTACCTACAAGTTATGATAGTTTGGGAAATCCCGTGTTTGCCAATGACCGTGCCTCGACAAGTGCAAAAATAACCAACCCTTTTGTTGAGTTTGCAATAAAAAATAATGATAAGGCCTCTACTCGGGAAATAGTTGGATTCCGTCTGGGTGCGCAAGAAATTTTGGGTTTATTAACCACAGGTATTGCCAATACACAGTCCCCTACAGATGGTATTCAATCTTTTAGTGGTTATATGAAAATTGCAGATACCACAGGTTCTACCAATACTGCAGCAGCAAAATTTGGTAAGGCGGTGAATCAGCAAATTGCAGGTGTGCTGGATATTGCGCTATTCGGTGAACATGATTTTACCAGTGATCCATTAAATTCAGCAACAACCGGTATTACTGTACCGCAGTTAAATAATGTGAAATTTAATGTCCCCGGCTTTACCGTTTCTGGAAACCGTCAAACTAAGGCAAGTGCAACCAATATTATGGTGGCTATTCCAGTGATTCCTTTGGCAAAAGGTACAGCTGCAGATAATGCAAATTATGAGGTCTATAATGGTTTGAATACTACACAATTTGATAATGACCAACTATTGGTGAATATCAATCCATGTGTGGGCTTAGGACCGCTTTGTTTAGTGAGTACCTCAAAATTTAAAATGGGAGAGGGTTCTAAATTAACCAACCTCAATATGAATGTAACTTTTAATCAATTGCTAAGTATGGTGCATAATGTGCCATTAACTGGTTCAGGTGGTTATTTAGCCTTGCAACAGCTTGCTTTACATTGGCCTGGCGCTGATGCAGCAGATGTTGCGCAAAGAGGGTGGTGGATGTCATTTGCTGATCCTGTACAATTAGGACAACTAAATGTGGCAGGGGCTGTAGATATTTCGGCGGTGCTTCCTCAAGTTGCTCAAAATATTACAAATAGCCTGGGGCAGCCAGATATGAAAATTCCAATTGATTTGGGTGATTCTATTAAGGCACTAGTAAATACTCCTATTGTTAAAACACTGGAAATTAATGTGGGACCTTGGACTCAGGCTAATCCATCTACATTAACCCTTAACAACCAGATTTTGAAAAACCAAGAAGTTACATCAAATTGCTATGGTGGTTTAAAATTTTGCTAATTACATTATAAAAAAATCCCGCCTAAGCGGGATTTTTTTATTTCAAAGACAAATTATTTAGCAATTTTTGCTAATAATTCTTCTTTAGAAATATTCACAGATTCAGCATCACGGCGTCCTTTATATTCAAAAGTGCCCGCATCCAAACCTTTTTCCCCAATCACGATACGGTGAGGAATGCCCGTGATTTCAAGGTCAGAGAATTTAACCCCTGGGCGTTCATCACGATCATCCAAAAGCACATCAAAACCTGCTGCTTGAAGCTCTGCATATAGTGTTTCAGCGGCCTCAAGGGTGCGTGGTGATTTGTGTGCGTTCATTGGCACAATTGCAACTTCAAATGGTGCAATGGCTAAAGGCCAGATAATACCTTTATCATCGAAGTTTTGTTCAATGGCAGATGCAACTACACGTGTTACTCCAATACCATAGCAACCCATCGTTACCACTGTCGGCTTACCGTCTTTACCAAGGACTTTACAGCCCAAAGCTTCCGAGTATTTTTTACCTAACTGGAAGATATGGCCGACTTCAATACCACGTTTAATTTGGAGTGTGCCTTTACCATCTGGAGAAACATCACCTTCAACCACGTTACGTAGGTCATAGATTTCAGTATACTGCGCATCACGTTCCCAGTTTACGCCAGTTGCGTGTTTGTCTGCTTCATTTGCACCAGCAACGAAATCAGACAATACAGATGCTGCACGATCTACAATCACGGTTAAGCCTTTTTCAACTAAACCTTGTGGACCAATGAAACCAGTAGTTAAGCCGAGTGCAGCAATTTGTTCTTCTGTTGCAAAAGTTAAAGGCGCAGCAATAGTGGCATGCTTTTCAGCTTTGATTTCATTGAGTTCATGATCGCCACGAAGGAATAATGCAACAACAGGAACATTACCTTTTTCATCTGCCACACCTTGAACCAATAAGGCTTTAACAGAATCTTTTGCTTCTGTATTCAAGAATGCTGAAACATCAGCAATGGTTTTTTGGTTTGGTGTTTCGACCAATTTTAACTCTTGTGTAGGCGTAGCACGTTCACCGACAAGCACTGCTTCAGCCATTTCAACGTTGGCTGCATAGTCGGAGTCAGTTGAGAAGGCGATATCGTCTTCACCGCTTGACGCCAACACATGGAATTCGTGTGAACCTGAACCACCGATTGAACCGGTATCTGCTTGAACTGGACGGAAATTTAAACCTAGACGGGTAAAGATACGGCAATACGCATCGTACATCGTATCGTAAGTCTCTTGTAGAGAATCTTGATCGATATGGAAAGAGTAGGCATCTTTCATGATGAATTCACGTGAACGCATTACCCCAAAACGTGGACGAATTTCATCCCGGAATTTGGTTTGTACTTGGTAGAAGTTTGCTGGAAGTTGCTTGTAACTTTTCAGTTCGTTACGCGCAAGATCGGTAATCACTTCTTCATGTGTAGGTCCAAGCACAAAATCATTATTATGACGGTCTTTGAAACGTAGCAGTTCAGGACCATATTGAACAAAGCGGCCTGATTCTTCCCATAGACTTGAAGGTTGAGTCACAGGCATCAATACTTCAAGTGAGCCAGCACGATTCATTTCTTCATGAATAATCGCTTCCACTTTATTTAGCACACGTACGCCCATCGGCAACCAAGTGTATAAACCCGAAGCCAATTTACGAATCATACCCGCACGTAACATTAGCTGATGTGAAATAACTTCAGCATCGTTCGGGGTTTCTCTTAACGTAGCAAATAAAAAGCGACTCGCGCGCATGGAAGCTGTCCTAAAAATTAAGCCTTGAAAGCCAAGATTATACAATAAAAAATGAGGTGAACATTTCTGAATGTCACCTCATTGTGATGTCATAAATTATGACATGATTTTTCGTATTTGGCGCGTCATAAAATTCTTTAAGTCATCCAGGTAAGTAAAGATTACCGGTACGACTACTAAAGTCAACAGGGTAGAAGTGATCACACCACCAATCACGGCATGTGCCATAGGTGCACTTTGTTCACCCCCTTCGCCTAAGCCTAATGCAAGGGGAATCATGCCCATTACCATAGCACTTGTGGTCATTAAAATGGGACGTAAACGGGTTTTACCGGCGGCAATAATGGCATCAAAACGGTCTTCACCCCGGTCCATGGCTTTCTTGATGAAATCAATCAACAGAATGGCATTTTTAGTCACCAATCCCATCAGCATGATAATCCCAATGATTGAGAATAGATTCATGGTTGAGTTAAACAGGAACAAGGCCAAGAATACGCCAATGAGGGACAGGGGCAGGGAGGCCATAATGGCAGCGGGGTGAATAAAGCTATTGAATTGTGATCCCAGTACAATATAGATAAATACAATCGAGAGGGTAATCGCAGTCATGGCGTAACCTGCAGACTCAGCCATATCTTTATTCGCTCCTTGGGTGAAGAAACTATAACCTGGTGGTAAATCAAAATTATCCTGAATCTTTTTAATATCTTTCCCAATATCACCTGCAGGACGACCGGCAGTGTTGGCTTCTACCAATACTTCACGTGCCAAGTCACGACGGTTAATCTGTGATGCACCCAGACTTTCTTCAAATGAGGCGACAGTTGTCAGTGGCACTAAAATAGGCTGACCGGATGCATCGGTTTTTTTTGAGTTTAAGTAAAGGTTCTCAATATCACTTGGCAAGCTGCGTTTATTTTCGGTCAAGCGAAGATTGACATCATAGATTTCACCTTTTTCATCCTGCCAGGTGGTGACATTATCACCTGCAATCAGTGGACGGATGACATTGGCAATCTGATTGACGGATAGACCCAAATCACTGGCAAGCATGCGGTTAATATGAACAGCCAAGGTCGGCTTGGGTTCTTTAAGTGAGCTTTCCAGATCGACAATACCTTTTACTTTATAAATTTCAGCCAAAAAGCGATCCGAGATTTTCTGCAATTCATCCAGTTCGGGACCTTTAATTGAAATAAGAACCGGCTTTTGACCCCCTGAAACTGTTTCGTCGGCGGAAGCAACAGAAGTAATGGTAATACCGGCTACGCTTTTTAAGCGTTGGCGAAATTCATTGTTAAGCTGTGTCAGGTTCTTGTTGCGCTCTAAACGAGGGGTGACGCTGACCCGGATACTGACATGATTTTTACCACGGTCAGTCACGCCGTTAATAATGCTATAGGTACCGCGCACGTCAGGGTGCTGGCGAATAATATGCTCAACTTGCAATAACTTGGCTTGTGAATATTCGAGTGATGCATCCACGGGTGTTTCAAACTTAATCCGAATTTCACTTTTATCAGGTACGGGCACAAATTCTGTACCCACCAGCTTAGAGAGTGCTAAGGCCCCAAACAGTGAAGCGACTGCAATCATGAGCGTAACAATGCGGAAACGCAGTGCCAGTTTTAACAGTTTTTCGTAGTAGTGGCTTAAATTATCCAGCGTATTGGAAATCCAGTTAAAAAAGCGTTTGATTTTTCCTGGTTGCTTATTCGGATCATGTTTTTCAGCCCAATGTGCCGAAAGCATGGGATCGAGGGTAAAACTGACAAACATGGAGATCAGCACTGCGGCACTGACCGTCACCCCAAATTGATAAAAGAATTTACCAATAATCCCGCCCATGAAAGCAACCGGCAAGAATACCGCTACAATCGTCAGCGTTGTGGCTAAAACCGCAAGCCCAATTTCTTTGGTGCCATCCAGTGCTGCTGTAACGTGGTCTTTGCCCATATCGGCATGGCGGACAATATTTTCCCGAACTACAATCGCGTCATCAATTAACAGGCCAATACTGAGGGAAAGGGCTAACAGCGTCATCATATTAATGGTAAAGCCAAATGCCCAGATAAAAGTAAGTGTTCCGAGTAAAGCAATTGGAAGGGTTAAGCCGGTAATGGCAGTAGAGCGGAATGAACCTAAAAACAGCAACACAATCAGAACGGCTAAAACAGCCCCTTCAATAATCGTACGCGCAACATCCTTAATACTACCGCGAATACTTTTAGAGCTATCCACCACGACTTTGGCAACGGTGCCTTGAGGTAATTGTTTTTCAATCTTCTTCATGGCTTTATAGGTGGCATCCACGACTTCAATCACATTGGAATCAGAGCTGCGCAAAATATCAATCGCTACCGCTGTTTTACCATTTAAATAGGCACTGGATTCTAAGTCGGCTTGGCTGTCTTCAATTTTTGCTACTTGTTTTAGAAAAATAGGCGCGCCATTTTTATTGGCAATAATTAAATCACCAAACGATTGTGGATGAATCACCTTGGATTTGATTTCAACCACCAGTTCCGAGGTGGGTTGTTTTAAAGTTCCGCCTGGAACTTCAATATTTTCACTTTTTAAGGTATTGATGACCTGATCAATACCAATGCCGAAGCTTTGTAATTTTTGTGGTTCTATTTCGATACGAATTTGCCGTTGTGCATCACCGAGTAAATTGACTGCGCCTACGCCGGGAACGGTTTGTAATTGTGGAACAATGCTCTGATCTAAATAGGAACTCAAATCGCGTAACGGCATGGTTTCTGATTCAAAAACAATGGACATGATCGCATTGGCTGTGGGGTCATAACGCTCGACCACTGGATCCTGAATTTCATCACGAAACCCGGCGGTGACGGGGGAGATTTTATCGCGAATATCCTGTGCGGCGACAGCAGAAGAAACGTCTAGATTAAACTCGACAATAATGGTCGAAAGCCCTTCACTCGATTGTGAAATCACCTGTTTTAAACCTGAAATGGTATTGATCTTTTCTTCCATTTTTTTGGTGACTTCAGATTCAATTATTTCAGGCGATGCACCGGGGTAGCTGGTATAAACCACCACAAACGGGAAGTCTACATCGGGGAATTCTTCAACGCTCATCCGTTGCCAAGACGCTAACCCCAACACCAGTAAACACAACATCATCATGATGGTGAAAACAGGATACTTAACACTAATTCGGGTGAACCACATAAGAACAATCCTGTACTTATTTTTGAGTGATTATGACTTCCTGATGAAGGTCTTGGTCATTAAATTTAATACGGCTGATTTGGTCACCAGTTTGCAGTCCTTGCACCACGGCTAAATTGTCGCGATAGCGCTGTTCTAAAATTACCAGATTTACTTTTTCGATTTTTTTCTGGCGAATGACCCAGACAAAAGGATTTTCTTTTAAATTCTGGATAATATCCAGCGGAATCAACTGACCGCTAACTTGGGTAGAAGAAAGAATGCTGCCTTCGACAAACGAACCAATACTAAGTGAGTTAATGGTTTCATTCGGTTTTGCAAAGAATTCAATTTGACGACTTGCAGGATCGGCAATTGGAGAAACTCGGGTCAAGACCGCCGTAAGCTGAGCAGGATTACCCTGAATGGTATATTCAATTTTTTGACCGACTTTTAAAGCTGCCTGCATATCACTGGGTAATTTGGCCTGTATTTCTAAATGATCAGGATCGACTATTTCAAATAAGGTTTGACCTGCAGCCACTGTTTGCCCGGATTCAACCTCACGTTTGGTAATGACTCCTGAGATAGGGCTCAAGACAGTTCCATCACGCTCGGCTTTTTGAGCAATATTGACGTTGGCCTGTTGTGCACGCACATTTTCAAGTTGTGCCTGATAATCAACTGCTGCCTGCTCATATTCAACTTTGGAAATAAATCCTTGATCCAGCAATCGTTTTTTTCGTTGCATCATGTTTTTAGCCAAAGTGGCTTGGGCCTGAGTCGAGCTAAGGTTGGCTTGGGCTTGTGCAAGTCGTGCAGCATTATCTGGATTATTTAAACGAACTAAAACCTGACCTTTTGAAACAGCTTGGCCCACTTGGGCATTGACAGCTGTTGCGGTCGCAGTCACTTGCGCTTGTATGCTGCTTTGATTTACTGCACGAAGTGTACCGGTAAAGGCAGTTTTAGCGATAGAAACCCCATCTTTAACTGTAACTAAATCTTGTTGAATCAATTCTATTTTTTGCTTGGTTTCAGCAGGTGCTTCTGTTTCATTTTTTTGACACGCACCCAATAGTAAGCTCAGGCAGAGAGCACTACAAATTAAATATGACTTATGATCGCTTAATTTAGTTTTTTTTATACGCTGTCCAAATGGCATGCGGGTAAATCCTTTTATTTAACGTGACATAACCTCAGCCCTGTTATTAATAAATACAATTTATTCAAGAGCTTTTAAACGAGTGATGATTCTGTCGTATTGTGCTTGGGTATTTCGATAGTGTATTTGTAATGAATTAATACTTTCTTTTTTGGATTCAATATTTTTTTGATTGTTATCAAGATTGTTTTTTAAGGAATTTGGAACGTTTTCAGCTTTACGTAAATATTCAATTTGTTGACGTTTAAAGGAGATCCGGTCATTTTGTAGCTGTTTTAGCTGATCCTGTTGAAAGGCAATCTGTTTTTTAATATGCACCAATGCATCATTGCGTTTAGTTGCAGCAACATCAGAATTGGTATATGCAGTCTTGAGTTTTAGATCAGCTGCATTTTGTCTGGCTTGTGCGGCACGTAGCGGTGCTTTTTTTATATCTGCTTCGGTATCGTAGGCACGATTACGTTGAATCACCTGCATGTTTCGGTCTAAGGCTTCATAACCATGACGAATGTGATTTGGTGTAACACTGGTACTAATATTGGCGATACCTTTACTGTCATAGTAACGGTACCATGTGGCTTTAGGAGGCGGCTCTGCGAAGATATATATTGCTTGAAATGTTAACAAAAATACAAGAATGAATTTCCTAGTCATTTTTTTTTGTGCAATGAAAGCAAGTTTGTGTTTAAACTGACTTTGCATTGTAACCCCCGATTTAAAGTAGACTAAATTACTTATTTTTAAAGTAATAAAACTTGTATATTAGACTCAAAATCATCAATAAAAAACCTCTCTTAGTCAAAAAAAAATCATTGACCGACAGAAAATGTGAAGCCGTTACTGAAAAAACAAGAAAATGCGTCGGTGTGCGGAAAATGTTCATTGGAAATGAAAGTAAAGATATGTTAAAAATGTTAGTAACTTGTAATAAAACTTTCTACTCGAATTGTTTGTACACTCTAAAAATGGGAAGGGTCATTAAATGGACGATAAATTCCAAAATCTAAAAGTCATGGTGATTGATGATTCAAAAACCATTCGTCGTACAGCAGAGACATTACTACAGCGTGAAGGTTGTGAAGTAATAACAGCAGTAGATGGTTTTGAAGCATTGGCAAAAATTGCTGAAGCCAATCCAGATATCGTGTTTGTCGATATTATGATGCCACGTTTGGACGGTTATCAAACTTGTGCATTAATTAAAAATTCTCAAAATTATCAAAATATTCCGGTCATTATGCTGTCAAGTAAAGATGGCTTATTTGATCAGGCTAAAGGGCGTGTTGTCGGTTCGGATGAATATTTAACTAAACCCTTTAGTAAAGATGAATTGCTAAACGCAATCCGTAATCACGTAACAGCATAATTTTATTTTTTGGGGGAAAGCATGTCACGTATCCTTATTGTTGATGATTCACCAACAGAAACATTCCGTTTTAAAGAGATTTTAACGAAACATGGCTTTGAGGTAATTGAAGCTGCGAATGGGGCTGATGGTGTCACAATGGCACAAGCAGAATTGCCGGATCTTGTGTTAATGGATGTGGTAATGCCTGGGGTAAATGGTTTCCAAGCAACACGTCAAATTGCACGTGGTACAACCACCAAACACATTCCAATTGTGATTGTCAGTACCAAAGATCAAGCAACTGACCGAGTTTGGGGGAAACGTCAAGGGGCAAGTGATTATTTAACCAAACCTGTAGACGAAAAACAATTAATTGATGTGATTAAACACCACATCAATGCAGGATAAGCTCTATGGCAGCTAATGGATTTATCGAATTACTTCGGCTGGCTAAACGTGGCAATAAAAACTACGTTAGCACTGAAAATGAAGTAAACCGATGGTCAGGCATTGCTTTTGAGATGATGGGGCAATATTTTGTTGCTCCTTTAGGTGAAGTGTCGGAAGTGATTTATCCACCTAAATATACGCCCGTTCCGAATACTCAATCATGGGTGATGGGGCTGGCCAATATTCGGGGACGCTTACTTTCAGTGGCTGATTTGGCTCAATATATTTCCGGGTACCGAACTCAGTTTTCACCCACTCAAAAAGTACTGTGTATTAGTCATAATGACCATTATGTCGGTTTGGTTGTAGATCAAGTTTTGGGGATTCAACACTTTAATAAGAAGAGTTTCTTTTCTAAACATAGTGAATTAGACAGCAATTTACAAGAGTATTGTCAGGGATATTTTTATCAACATAATCAACACTGGCATGTTTTTTTATTTAGTCGTTTATTGCAAAACCCAAAATACATGAATGCATCTATAAAATTTATAAATTAATATTCGCGCGCTGAAGAATGATGGCGAAAGTCGGGGAGAAGCTGGATGGGCTTTAAACTTAAAAAGAAAAATACAGGTGAAGGCAGCAACCCTCAGGTTGGTAATGCTTTATTGGCAAAGATTCAATCACAAACTGATCAATTATCACGTGTATTTGGTGACAGTGAGAAGTCCAAACCCTTAATTCTGGGTGCAGCATTCTGTCTGGTCGTCGCACTATTCCTGTTGCTATATTTATTCTATAGTGTGCCGCGTAACAATGAATTAACACGTAGTGTGGGTGATCTGCGTCTTTTATCGCAGACGATTTCTCGTCAGGCAACTGAAGCAACGGCTTCAGGAACCAAAGAATCAATTGATAAATTAGTACAATCTCAAAAAAGCTTTGCAGAAAATCTTGAAACTGTGAACGATATTCATGCGCATACTCCAGCACTGGATGAAGTTGAAAAGCAATGGAAAGCAGTATCAGATGGTATTGATTTAATTTCTTCTCAACAAAAAATGATTAACCAGCTTTATGATACCAATATTGCAATTGGTGAAACCATTCCTGGTATTCAGGCTGAATATAACTTGATGGTTGACCAAATGGCACGTCAAGATATGCCGAGTAACCAGGTGGTCATTGCGAAAAACCAGGTATTTATTGCAGAACGTATTCTTCGTTCAATCAGTTCGGTATTAACCGGTAGTGATAACTCTCGTGAGTCAGCAGACGACTTTAGTGCCGATACGGAAACCTTTGGTTCTTATCTTGACGCACAGTTGAATGGCAGTGCTGAACTTGGGGTGGAGCGTATTGCCGATCCAGCCTTGCGTGCGTCATTGGAAGGCATCAAAGCTGACTATGATGAGGTATTAAAATCTGCGTCCGCAACAATTCTTAAAAACTCGACTCAAATTGTAAAAGTACGTCAAGCCTCATCTTCAATTTTTGCCCAATCAGATGAGCTATTGGCTAACCTGAATAAGTTATCTGCCGGTTCAAGTTGGTCGGTTGCTATTCCTGCACTATTTTTAATCTTGTGTCTAGTCGGCTTTTTGATCTGTGTATTCAAATTGCTTGCATTACGTGGTCATTCAGATAAACAGCGTGTGGCTAACCTGCAAGAAGAATATGACCGTAACCAGAATGCGATTTTACGTTTACTGGATGAGATCGCTGACTTAGCAGATGGTGATCTTCGTTCATACGCAACGGTATCAGAAGACTTCACCGGTGCGATTGCCGACTCGATTAACTTTGCAATTGACCAATTACGTGACCTGGTATCACGTATTACCGAAACTTCTCAAGAAGTTGCGCAATATACTGCCAATACGCAGGGTATTACCAATCAGTTAGCGGAAGCATCTGAACATCAGGCACAAGAAATTGCCGGTGCCTCTGCCGCGATTAACGAAATGGCCATGTCAATTGACCAGGTATCTTCAAATGCAACCGAATCTGCAGTCGTTGCAGAGCGCTCAGTGCAAATTGCTGCCAATGGTGCCGATGTTGTAAACCGTTCAATTGAAGGCATGGACATGATTCGTGAGCAGATTCAGGAAACCTCAAAACGTATTAAACGTTTGGGTGAGTCTTCTCAGGAAATTGGTAACATCGTTGCGTTGATTAACGATATTGCCGACCAAACCAACATCCTGGCATTAAACGCTGCGATTCAGGCATCGATGGCAGGTGAAGCAGGCCGTGGTTTCGCCGTGGTAGCCGATGAGGTACAGCGTCTTGCTGAGCGTTCAGCATCTGCAACCAAACAGATTGAAGGCTTGGTAAAAACCATTCAGACGGATACCAACGAAGCGGTTATTTCCATGGAACAAACAACTTCCGAGGTTGTACGTGGTGCGAACTTGTCCAAGGATGCCGGTGTGGCACTGGATGAAATTCAAAACGTATCCAGCAACCTGGCGAAATTGATTGCCAACATTTCTGATGCGGCAAAACTGCAATCTGCGTCAGCAGGTCATATTGCAACCACAATGAATGTTGTACAGGAAATTACCTCACAAACCACAACAGCAACTTTTGATACCGCACGTTCAGTATCTGAATTGGCAAATATGGCCGAATCGCTACGTGAATCTGTAACTGACTTTAAATTGCCGGACTAAGGTAAGACGAAAGCTTTGGGGTGATGTGCCTGACTTGAGGGTAAGGCACATCAATAAATCACAGATAAAGCATCGACAAGATGAACTTAACCTTATCGTTAGGTCTCGCGTGATGGTGACAATTAAGTTTGAGCGCCCTTCTTGGTGGCAGATAAACGTAAGAAGCCTAAACTATGAAAGAAATATTAAAAAATTTAGTTGAAACGACTACGCTTCCTGAAGATAGTTATCTTGATCAAGATGCAGAAATTTTAGAAATTTTTGTTGAAGAAATCGAAGAAATCTTCGTTGAGTTAAGTACTTTATTTACGACTTGGCTTGAAAATCCCAATGACCAAGAAATCTTGAATACTATTCGCCGCCATTTCCATACCCTTAAAGGCTCTGGACGCATGGTGGGAGCAAAATCTGCCGGTGAATTGGCCTGGGCAGTTGAAGACACTTTAAACCGTGTCATTTCGGGTACGATTCCATTAGATACAACAGTTCAACGCTTCGCTCAAACTGTATTCAAAATTTATCAATATAAGTTATATCCAATTTTCAAAACCGTTCAGCTGGCTGATATTGATTTACGACCTTTGGTTTTACTGGGCCAGCAAATACAGCAAAAATTAAGCTTAGAACCTGCTTTGGAAGAATTACTGGATCTCTCTACAACCTTGACTGCTGAAGATGGTGTAACTGGTTTAGAGTTGCATGAAACCCCATCCAGTGCAGTAGAGCAAGAAGCAGTAATAATAAAAGCTTCAGAACAGGCTGCTGAAATAACAGATAATAATGATATTGAAGAAACAGTTGCGATCTTTATTGAAGAAGCTGAAGAACACTTGTTAACGATTGATCAGTTCTTGAAAAATGAACATGAAAATAAACAAGATTATAACGCTCTCATTCGTGCATTACATACCTTGCGTGGCAGTTCATCCATGGCTCAAATCGAGCAGGTTTTTGAAGCCAGTACCAAGGTAGAAAATTTATTCAAAACCTTATTACAAGAAGAAATTGGTTCGACCTCTAAGCAAATGGCTTTACTGATTCAATATGCCGAATTTGTAGGTGATTATTTGCATACCCTGAGACAGGGTGAAATGCAAAAACTTGATGTGATCTATGAAACCTTTAATGATGCCTGGAATAACTATGGCTTTACTTCGGCTGAAGTAGATGAAGGGGTTAATCCTCAAGGTCTGGTTTCTAAGCTAATCGCATTAAATATTGATTTGTTACTCGATGCTGAATTCGAATTTGAAAAACGTGTCAAGGTTGAATATCCGGAATATATTCAGGCTTTAAGTGAACAGGCTCAACATTTATTAGACCATACGGATAATCGTGCTGCTGCTGGCATTCATCAATTTACCCATGAATTAAAGTCAAGTTATGAAGAATTGGTATCAAAGCCAGAATTACTCAATACCGATTATGCCTATGAGTTATTTGGACAGGCACATCAAGAATTCATTCATTTGTTTGATACTTTGGCCGCCGGGCAACGTGTCATTTTAACCGATGAAGTTCAGAAAATATTGAGTGATCTTTCTGCCTTTGTACAGCAAGACCTTGAACAGTTTGAAAATGCTGCATCTGTAGTTAAAGAATTGCCAGTAGCTGCAATAAATACAGCATCAACTACGGTGGATCTTGCACAGATTTCACAAAGAATGCGCTCTGACCGTGCACAAATGCATGCAGCTGATGCAAATAGTGAGTTCGATGCGGATTTACTGGAAATCTTCCTGGAAGAAGCAGAAGAATTGTTGGGTGGTATTGACCAAGATTTAAATACTTGGAGCAAGGATCCATCCAATACCACTGCACTGAATAATTTAATGCGCTATTTGCATACCTTGAAAGGGGGTGCAAATATGATTCAAGCGACTCATATTGGCTTAATTTCCCATGAATTAGAGTCAATTTATGAGCGTGTGATTCGTCAACAAATAACGGTTACGCCACAACTGATTAGTATTATTCGCTTAGTTCAGGATGATGTATCAGATCGAATTCAAATTATTCGTGAAGATAATATTGACTACTCTGGTGCTGAATCGATTGAAATTTTGCGCAATATTCAAGAAATTTCGCAAGGCAAGTCTGCAAGCATGGCTGTGCTGGAAACGGTTGCAGTTGAAAATGTGGTAGCTGAAACTGAGGTGCATGAATTAGCAGAACCAGTAGCGGAGAGACTCGCTTTAGATAATGAAATAGAACAAGAGTTTATTTCACAAAATGTAGAAGCTGTTGATGATGCTGAGGATAGTATTCGCTTAATTGCAGAAGAAACATTCCTGGAAGAAGCGGAAGAAATTTTAGAATCTACCGATGATCTATTAAAACAATGGTTTGATCAACGAAGCGATCGTAGCTTGCTGCTTCAATTACAACGTGCCGCCCACAGTCTTAAGGGTGGTGCACGTATGATTGAAAATGAACCTGTAGCTGCCATTTCATATCAACTGGAAACCACTTTTGAGCAGTTTGCGGTTCATCATTTTAACTCTAATGTATACGACCTATTATTACAGACCACGTTTGCATGGTTAAAACAGGCCATCTTCGAAGGTGATTACAGTAATTTTGATAGTCTAAAATTAAGTTTGGAGTCAATTGGATTTGTTGACGTAACCGCTCGACTCCCAAATCGTGTGACTCAAGCCGATCTATTATCTGCACCTAAAACCTTTGAATTTGTTCAGGGTGATGGTACTGAACCCCCAGCAATGTTGGGTGAATGGGACTTAAGTTCACAACAAGACAACAGCAATGAAATGATCCGTATTTCTGCCGACTTGGTGGAAAAAATGATCGATTTGTCTGGTGAAAATGCAATTAACCGTTCACGTATTGAAATGGATTTGGGCCAGCTTGGTAATACCTTGAATGAGATGGAATTGGCGATGAAGCGTTTAGCTGACCAGTTACGTCGAATGGAAGGTGAGTTAGAGTCACAAATTATTGCAAAACATGGTTCAGAAAATTCACGTTATGCTGATTTTGACCCATTAGAGATGGATCAATATTCATCTTTAAATCAATTGTCAAAATCATTGGCAGAATCTGCATCCGACTTGGTGGACTTTAAAACGACCTTGTCGGAAAAAATTCGTGATACAGAAGGTCTATTGTTACAACAATCACGTATTCAGGCCGAGATTCAAGAAAGTTTGATGCGTACTCGTCTGGTACCATTTGATCGCATGTTGCCACGTTTACAGCGTATCGTACGTCAAACTTCGTCCACATTGAATCGTCCAGCAGAATTGATTGTACAAAATACTGAAGGCGAATTGGACCGTACCATTCTTGAGCGTTTGGTAACCCCATTTGAACATATGCTTCGTAATGCGATTGACCATGGGTTGGAAGATACTGAATTACGACGCGAAGCACAGAAGCCTGAAGTGGGGCGAATTGTCTTAAATATCAGCAGTCAAGGTACAGATGTCCTGGTGTCATTTAGTGATGATGGTAAAGGGATTGATGAATCGAAGATTAAAGAAAAAGCAGTAAGCTTAGGTTTGATTAAAGCTGATCAATTCCTTGATAAGCAGGAAATCCTGCAACTGATTTTTCATCCGGGATTCAGTACCGCAAAAGAAGTTACCCAGATTTCTGGGCGCGGGGTAGGCTTGGATGTGGTGCAAAGTGAAATTAAAGCACTCGGTGGTTATGTCTCTGTTGATTCAAATTTTGGAGAAGGAACCACCTTTACCATTCGCGTACCAACCACAGTAGCGGTAAGTGATGCCTTGATGGTGAAAGCGGGTGATCAGCAATTTGCGATTTCATTGGCTCAAATCGACCGTATTGTCCGAATTTCACCCTCTACTTTGGAAGAATATTTCAATAGTAAAGATGACTTCTTTAAAATTGATAACACCAATTACAAATTGCGTTATTTATCCGAGTTTGTTGCAAATCAGCCGTTACCACGTTTAAGTAATATTGCGCATTCTTTACCAGTGCTATTAATTAAAGGTAATAGCGGTCAAACCATCGCCTTGTTGGTGGATCAGTTGATTGGTTCACGTGCACAAATTGTGGTGAAACCGATTGGTCAGCAATTCTCGAGCGTTGGGGTTGTTGCCGGGGCAACCATTCTGGGGGATGGTCAGGTCTGCCTGATTCTGGATGGTCAAAATATTGCACGACAAATTCAAGCCACACAGCGCATTAAACATCTCTCAGAGCAGCGCGATCTGTCCCGTCATAATAATGCACGCCGCTTAATTATGATTGTGGATGATTCAGTTACTGTACGTAAGGTGACATCACGTTTACTGGAACGTCAGGGTTATGACATTGTGACGGCTAAAGATGGGGTGGATGCGATTGAACAGCTTGAAAATGTGAAGCCAGACTTGATGTTGCTGGATATTGAAATGCCACGTATGGATGGATTTGAAGTAACCAATCTGGTTCGACACCATGAAGTGCATCGAGATTTACCAATTATCATGATCACTTCAAGAACAGGTGAGAAACACCGTGAACGTGCATTCAGTCTCGGTGTAAGCCACTATATGGGTAAACCATTCCAAGAAGCAGAATTGCTGAGCAATGTTGAAAACTTGTTAGAAACCAGCCAGGGGTAAATAAATGAGCCAAAATAGTGTTTCAAACTCTGCTGTGAATCAAATTACACAACAAGAGTTGCATCACCTTATTACCGTGTCGACTGGATTTATCGACGCTTATATTATTGATTGTCATGGTAAGGAGGCGATGGTATTACCACAAAATATCGTCTTGTCAGCCCTGGATAGTGCCACGCAAGTTCCATTTGTGGAATGGCATGAACTTAAGCTACCCGTCTATGCGGTGAATAATCCTGAACAGAAAACAGGTGTGGCTTTGGTGATTGAAGGCGATGAGGTGAGTCAACGTTTTGCTCTGATGTGCAATGAGATGCCAAGAACCATTCGTCTACGTATCTCTGAAGTAGTTGACGATGAAAGGGATTTAAATGATCCAGCTGTATTTCAATATGTACGTATGGCAGATCAAGTTTTTCATATCCCTAATTTGGCGCAAATTCAAACCTCGTTAGGATTGTGATTTTAACAAGCAGCTCATCTATCATTCATAAAAAAAGGAACTTTTAAAGTTCCTTTTTTTATTGGAATTTTAGTGGGCCAATAAGCCTTCTAAAATTTGTTCGTAAATTTCAGCAAGCGGCTCCAGATCAGCCACATTCACATGTTCATCAATTTGATGGATACTGGCATTTAAAACACCTAACTCAAGCACTTGAGCACCGGTAGGGGCAATAAAACGGCCATCTGAAGTCCCGCCGCTGGTTGAAAGTTCAGTTTCAATACCTGTCACATTACGAATCGCATTTTTTGCAGCATTCACCAGTTCACCCACTGGAGTCAGGAACGGTAAACCAGAAAGTGTCCAGTTAATATCATAATCCACATTGTGGCGGTCAAGAATTTCTAAGGTACGTGCCTTGAGTTCATCTGCCGTGACTTCAGTTGAATAGCGGAAGTTAAACAGTAAGTTCATTGTGCCGGGAACGACATTGGTTGCACCAGTGCCGGCATTGATATTTGAAATTTGAAAAGAAGTTGCAGGGAAGTATTCATTACCATTGTCCCAAACTGTATCGCAAAGTTCGGCCAACGCTTTAGATGCGGTATGAATGGGGTTAATCGCAAGGTGGGGGTAGGCAACATGCCCTTGTTTGCCTTTAACGGTTAAATTGGCATTTAACGAACCACGACGACCATTTTTAACAATGTCACCTAATTGATTGGTGCTTGATGGCTCACCCACGAGACACCAGGTCATTTTCTCATTGCGGGCTTCTAAGGCTTCCACGACTTTTACCGTTCCGTTGATCGATGGACCTTCTTCATCAGAAGTAATCAAAAATGCAATGGAACCCTTATGATTGGGATGTTTTGCAACAAAGCGTTCAGAGGCAACCACCATCGCTGCAAGCGCAGTTTTCATGTCTGCACTGCCACGACCATAAAGCTTGCCATCACGAATTTCGGGTACAAAGGGATCCGAGTTCCAGTCATCTAAGCTGCCTGTTGGAACAACATCGGTATGACCTGCAAAACATAAAACCGGAGCTTCGGTTCCTTTACGTGCCCATAAATTATCGACATCTTCAAAACGCATCGGTTCAATATTGAAACCAATTTTTTCTAAACGATCCGCCATAATGGTTTGGCAGCTATGATCGATCGGGGTTACAGAAGGCTGACGTAACAGTTGCAGGCTTAAATCAAGGGTAGCGGAAGATGTCATGCGATTTTCATAAGTCGATAAATTTGTCAGCACTATAATAGGCGAATATGCGCTTGAATGTGAACGACTGCGATAAAATTGCCATAAAAAAACCCTATCTAGGATAGGGTTTCATATCTACTAATAACGAATTAGTTTTTGCGGATTTCGTCAGAAGTTTTTTCAGCAGTATGGGTTACGGCATCTCCAGCTTTGGATACATCTTTACCCATGCCTTTAAATGTATTACAACCAGTTAAAACAAATGCCATAATAAGGGAAGTTGCTAGAATTTTTTTCATCATCATCTCCAAGTAATTCATTATTTTGATGTGAGTTTAGGTTAAATAATACCTGACGTAAAAAATATGAGTTTTTCATGGTAGAAAAGTAATCAATTGTTATAAAAGTAGACATTTCTCATAAAGTTAATCATTCAACTCTTTGAGAAAGCAGCGGTGCATGTCTAAACATATAGAAATTGGGCTTATCTTTTTGCAGATATAAACCATTGATCCACCAGTGTGCAGTTTCACTACTTACATGGGAGGCTGGGCAGATCCACTCTTGTCGTTGCAAACGATAAAAATGTGAATTTTGAGGAGGAATATAACTTCCCCAATAGCCTAATCGCCGTTTGAGATTGACCCAAGGTGGAATGACTTGCTGTGTAGGTTCAACAGGAAGATAGAGTTGACCTTTTAACACTGCATAGCGTCGCTCAATCTCATATTCAAGTGCATCTTCAAATTGAAATTGTTTTTGGCTAAAATGATTTAATTTTCGAACTAAAGTATCGCTACGATTTAAGCCATACCAATATGCCAAGGAAAAATCCCGTTCAGCCAAGTAATATTTTAAGGCCACTTCCCAATGTTCAACTTGATTGGTTTCGGTATTGAGTAATAGAAAATCAAGTTCACCCAAGGTTTTAGCACCCGCTATTTTCTGAATACTATGGCCGAGTACTTTATAAGGATGATAGTTTTGATCCAGCAGCCAAAACCAGATAAACATTTCAAAGCGTAAACCTAAACGGGTGCTTTTAAGTTGCTGTAAAAAGACTTCCAATTCTTGAGGATGCTGATCTAAATAAAGCAATCTTGAATGATAATGCTGAAAATGCTTTGTCCATGTTTTACTGGCATGTAATTGAAAAGAATGCTTAAGCACCAGTTCTGCTGGAATAGCAGCTAAAATATTCGGACTAGCTATACAAAATGCCAGTTGCCGGACCAGTAAATTTTTAAATTGAAGCCAAGGTTCATCAAGATCAGACGCTTGATTTAAAACAAACATAGAAACACCTAGCGCTAAATTAAAAAGTGCAGAATTACAACGGATAATCTGCAAAAACACTTTATACTACCGCAATTAGTCATGTAGGGCAGTGCTATGAAGATGTTGTTTTGGCGGAGTTTGGTGATGATCTTTGTCATCCTGGGCTTTATCGGTGCGCTTTTGCCGGGTATGCCAACAACAGTCTTTCTTATTTTAGCTGCCTGGGCCGCCTCAAAAGGCTGGCCGCAAATGGATGCCTGGTTGCTCAATCATCCTAAATATGGAACAACTTTGCGATCATGGCGTGAAAATGGCACGGTGCCGCGTAAGGCAAAATGGTTCGCCAGCATTATGATGCTGATTAGCGCCATCATTATGTTGTTTACCAATGCGCCGTTATTGGTCAAAGTATTTACCAACTTGATCATGCTTTCGGTTTCCATTTGGCTGTGGCTACGTCCTGAACCTTCGAATGAACCGATCAAAGAAGCAGAGTAATATCCACCATGTCATATACCTTAGCACAAGCAGATGTCTGGATTGATTTAGCCGGACAAACTTTAAGCTTGCCAAAACATAATAAATTTTATGTGATTTCTTCAGGTAAGAACGGTATTGGTGAACAAGAAAACTCAGGTAAGACACCTCGGGGCTGGCACAAAGTCGCACTCAAATTTGGTCACAGCGCACCTAAAAATGCAGTTTTCAAAGCGCGACAGGAAACCGGTGAAGTCTATGATGATGCATTGGCGACCCAATTCCCTGAACGGGATTGGATCCTATCCCGTATTCTCTGGTTAAGCGGTTTGGAAGAGAACTTAAATCAGGGGGAGGGCTGTGACACATTTAAACGTTATATTTATATTCATGGCACTCCAGACACCGAACCGATGGGTATTCCCATGTCACATGGTTGTATCCGGATGCGCAATGAAGATGTGATTGAATTATTCGATCTTATTCCTGAACAAGCATTGGTTTTTATTTCAGAATATAGTTTGAATTTAATTGACGGTAAAATCCGCACAAATATCTAAAGCAACATATTAAAAGCTGAAAAGTGAAAACTCTGCTATGTATATGGGTAGAAAATAGCATTATTTTCCAGTCGTTCAAAAAGCTTGAGCGTTTTTGAGTCAAAACCAAAGCATGAATGTATAAGTTTTTGCAGAAAATTCTAAATAAATTACAGAAATTGTTTGTTTTTATAGCGATTAACCTATTTTTTAATCACTCAAACGCAAAATACCAAAAACAGGCAGAAAAGCGTTTGACAGGCTGTATAGATTCTCTATAATGCACCACACAAACGATGAAGTCGTAAAGGGCGCTTAGCTCAGTTGGTAGAGCGTCTGCCTTACAAGCAGAATGTCGGCGGTTCGATCCCGTCAGCGCCCACCAAGCCTTTACGTTAAATGTTTTAAGTGCAGCGGTAGTTCAGTTGGTTAGAATATCGGCCTGTCACGCCGAGGGTCGCGGGTTCGAGTCCCGTCCGCTGCGCCACTTAATTCAGATAACAAGTTGTTTGTACTTTAATAGCGATATTATGTAAGTGCAGCGGTAGTTCAGTTGGTTAGAATATCGGCCTGTCACGCCGAGGGTCGCGGGTTCGAGTCCCGTCCGCTGCGCCATTTACATGATAGACCTCTTAAGGGCGCTTAGCTCAGTTGGTAGAGCGTCTGCCTTACAAGCAGAATGTCGGCGGTTCGATCCCGTCAGCGCCCACCA